>CALLYM010000166.1 GCA_937858155.1 uncultured Phycisphaerales bacterium
CGCGCACGATACACGCCCCGACCGGGACCAGCCTGACCTGCCAGAACTGGCAGATGGCCCACACCGATGTCAAGGACCATCGGCAGTACAACAACTTCAAGGACCGCACACGCCTGCGTGGCCCGCTCGCAGATAAGTCGATCAGTGTCACGACCACACCCTCGCGTGTGGTGATGCTCGGAGACGCGACAGTCATCGCCAATCCTTCTCTGGGCGACATGGTCTTGTACCGAGGACAGCAGGTGGTGGGCGCGAAGGTCCTGTCGGACGGCCCCACGACCATGGTCAACCCCCCAGGGATTTCCGGTGCGGGGACCGGGCGCCAGCGCTTCGAGGACTTCGGCCCCGTCCACGGCAAGGGCCCGAGGATCGACGATCAGGAGCATGACCACGACCGCATGTATGGCAACATGCTGTTCGCGGACGCGCATGTGGAGCAGTTCGCCGACAACGGCGTGCGCGACGGCGAGTGGTCGGGCCACGCCGGGACCTACGGCGGTATCGCCAACGTTCTTTTGTACGACGAGTTGGAAGGGAAGGTCTTCGGCGGGTGGCTCACCCGCAACGGCCTCAACTTCTAGCACGCCGCTGGTGAGAGAGTTTGACATTGGAGAGAAGGGAGACTTGGATGAAGAAGTTCGCTCTTTCGGTGTGCGCGGCGATCGCTTCGGCGGCCGGTGCGCAGGTGCAGTTCAACGAGGTGCTTGTCAACCCGCCCGGCAGTGACAATGGCAATGAGTTCATTGAACTCAAGTCCAGTGTTCCTAACTATGACATGACGGGCCTGACGATCGTGGTCATCGAGGGCGATTGCGGCGCCGGCTGTGTCGCGGGGACCATCGACGTCGTCCTCAACCTCGGCGGCAAGTCCACCGGCTCGAATTCGTTGTTCCTGTGGCGCGACGCGGCCAGCGTGCTCCCCCCGGGCCCCGACCCCGCCACTCCCGTCTTCGTGCAGGACTTCGTTCCAGACCTCGAGAATGGCTCGAACACGTGGCTCATTGTCACGGGGTTCACCGGTTCGGTCACGCAGGACCTGGACGCCAACAACGATGGCATCCTCGACTCTACCCCCTGGACAGCGGTGATTGACGCCCTGGGGTACAAGGATGGCAACAACCGTTCCACCCACCTCCAGTACGCGAGCCAGCTTGGCGGCCTGGACATCACCGACAATGTTCTCCCGGACCCGGACGGCTTCACGCCCGACATCTTCGGCCGCGTGTGCGGCGCGGTCGTTTCGATGGACCTGCTGGGCACCGTCCCGGGGCCTTACACGCCCGACCCTATCGAGCAGGCATGGTTCCCCGCGCTCGGGCAACAGATCGACCCCGCGTACCTGGACACGCCAGGCGCGGAGAACATGGGCTGCGTCAACACAGGCCCCTCGTGCGATCCTATCGACTTCAACAACGACACCCTCTTCCCCGACACAGCCGACATCGACGACTTCCTGAGCGTGTTCTCCGGCGGCCCCTGCAGCACCGGCACATGCAACGACATCGACTTCAACAACGACACGCTCTTCCCCGACACCACGGACATCGACAGCCTGCTCTCCGTGTTCTCGGGCGGCCCGTGCCTCTGAACCAGGAACCAGCCTTCAACTTCACCAGCCCTTGACGCCGGGGCCATGCCGGCGAGGTAGTGTTCAAGTCGCCCGAAGAGAGACCGGGCGCAGAGTGAGTTCTTACCAAAGAAGGAGAGAGACATGAACCGTTTTCTGATTCTCGCCGCGCTCGCGGCGACCGCTGGGTCCGCCAGCGCCACCGTCCGCATCAACGAGGTTTTCATCAATCCCCCGGGCACCGACAACGGCTTTGAGTTCTTTGAACTCAAGGGCGCCGCCAACGAATCCCTGAGCAACCTCTGGCTCATCTGCATCGAGGGAGATTCTTCCGGCACGCAGGCCGGCACGGTTGATCAGGCGATCAGCCTGACCGGCTTCTCCTGCGGCAGCAACGGGCTGTTCCTTCAGCGCGACGCGGCGGGCGTCCTGTCCCCCGCTCCCGACGCCGCAACGACTATCCGCGTCCTCGATATCAACCCTGACTTTGAGAACGGCAGCAACACCTACATGCTCGTCTCCGGCTTCACCGGAGCGGTCGGCAACGACCTCGACAGCGACAACAACGGCACGCTCGACGGCGCCATGCCCTGGGGCTCCGTGCTCTCGTCCATCGCGCTCCTGGAGAACGACGGCCCGACAACCAACTTCGGGTATGCGGCACAGTTCGGCGGCGTGAACTTCGGCCCCCAGGCCGGCTTCAACGCCGATGCGTTCGTGTATGGCACCGACGGCCTGTACTACGGCATGGACGTGCTGGGCACCAACCCCGGCCCGTACACGTTCGACACGCCGCGCATGGCCGACCAGACCGGCGCGCTCGTCGCCGTGGACGGCAACCTCACTCCCGGCAGCGAGAATGTCATCCCGACTCCCGGGTCGCTCGCTCTCCTGAGCGTCGGCTCGATGGTCGCGCTGCGTCGACACCGCTGAGACGCAGGAGCTCTGCGTGCACACCAACGCCCGCGTTCGGAAACGGCGCGTGCGTTTTTCTTGAGGATGCCTCATGCGAAGACCCCGCATACTCACACTCGTCGCCTGCTGCGCCTCTCCGCTCTGGGTGAGTACGGCGGACGCGGATGACGATGTACCCGCACCTGAGCTCATCGCGACCGTCACCATCCCCGGCGATGCGCTCGACCTCTCCGGCCTCTCTGGAACGGACGCACGGGGCACGCCCGACTCGCTGCTGGGCTCCTTCGGCTCGGGAATCGATTATGACCCGGACTCGGGCGACGTTATCGCGGTGTGTGATCGCGGCCCACGCGATGGTGACAACACATTCGCATGCCGGTTCCATCGTTTCCACCTTTCCGTTCAGGCCCGCACACGTACGGCATCGCTCACGCTCGTTTCCACGCATCTCCTCACATCCATCGGGGGCGGTCAATTCGTGGGTACGGCGAAGGCTCAATCACCTGCGTTCCGGGCGATCGTGGGCGATCAGCGAGTACGCATTCCAGCTCGGCTGGACCCTGAATCCATCAGGCTCGTACCGGGCAACGACACCGCCTGGGTGTCTGACGAGTACGCACCCTCGCTGGACCTCTTCACAACCGCTGGGCGGCATGTCCGCCGCCTCACTCTCCCTGAGAGATTTGCGCCGACTTCCGGCATGCGTCCACCGACGCGCGGACGCCAGGACAACCGCGGGTTCGAGGGCCTTGCCCTTTCCAAAGACGCGTCGCACGCGTACCTGATGACCCAGTCCCCACTTGTTCAGGATGGCGCGGTCAACCAGGACGGCACCCGTGTTGGAATCAACATGCGGCTGCTCGCTGTTAGCACCAATCCCCAAACCGGCCCATCACGCGAACACCTTTACCTGCTCGATCGCCCAAACCACTGCGTCAACGAACTGCTCTTGGAGGACGACACGCACCTGCTCGTGCTCGAGCGTGATTCCAAGGGCGGTGCCAGCGCAGCATTCCGCTCGGTGTACCGGGTTGACCTCACGGATGCCACGGACATCACCTCGATTGAACGCCTTCCATCACTGGGAATGCCCGCGGGCGTCACCCCGATTCGCAAAGAGTTGCTGGTGAACTTGCTCGACCCCCGATTCGGGCTTGCCGGCGACGCCATGCCAGAAAAAGTTGAGGGCCTTGCCTGGGGTCCAACCCTGGAAGATGGACGCCGGACTCTGCTCATTTCAACGGACAATGACCTCGTGCAAAGTTCGCCAACGAGCATTTGGGTCATTGCCGTGGCTCCGAACCATAATTAAGCCCACGAACGGGCCGTACAGGCACTACAACATTGTGCTCCCCTCTTTATGTGCCACTCCAGTCCATTTGTCTGAAATTCTTCGAGATTTGACTACCACCGCGAATGGCTATGTTGTAAATTACTACACCACCATTCGGAGACATTCATGCGCGCACAGTGCTTTGTTGTTCTTTCCATGCTCGCACTCACCGCCACCGGTGCTCAGGCCCAGTGGACGTCAAACCCGCTCGTGAACACACCCGCCGCCGTTGGAGCTGGCGACCAGGCGACGCCGCTGATTCGCCCTACTTCTGACGGCGGCGCATGGGTGGTTTGGGCGGACAACACTCCCGGACCTGGCTATCGCCACAAGGTTCAACGCTTTGATGCTCTGGGAGTGGCACAGCTCCCGGCCGGTGGCGTCACGATCAATACGCGCAACAATACCGCCAACTTCGTCTACGACATGGAAGTGGGCCCTGGCGACATCGCGTACGTGACCTATGACAACAGCGGCATGTGGCTGCAGGCAGTCGAGCCCAACGGTTCGCTCCCATGGGGCTCTCAGGGCATCGTCATGCCTTCTTCGAGCGGCGCCGTTGGTGGACAGGTCTGCGTCTGCGGCGATGGCAGTCTTGTTGTCTGCTACGCATTGTCCAACGTGCTGAACTTCAAGCGGGTATTTGATGACGGTTCGTTCGACACCTCGTGGACGCTTGCAGAAGCCTCGCGCGGACAGGCCCCCTCCGATATGGTGGCGAGCGGTTCGGGCTCGGACTTCATCCTTCTCTGGGTGCGCTCCGAGACAACCAACATGGTGACCAGCCGCAAGGGCCTCAAGATCCAGAAGTGGGACGACACCGATTCGCCCGTCTGGAACGGCGGCGTCGCAATCGACGTCTACGCCTCCAGCGCCTCGCCCAGCCGTGGTATCCAGAGCGGGTACTTCCCGGCGCTTGTGGCGGACGGTGCGGGCGGCGCCGTGATGGCGTGGTACGACACCGGCGCCGACCGCAATGCTTGGCTTCAGCACTACACCAGCGCGGGCGTTGCCAAGTTCGCCGTGAACGGCTTCGCCGCGAGCACCACGACATCCGCCACCGAGTTCCGCCTGTCGGCCTCTGTCGCCTACCGGTCGCGGGTTGGTCTGGACGACTACATGATCGTGTACGAAAGGAGCAACCCCGCGCAGTCGTTGTACGGGCTTGGCGCGCAGCTCATCCTTGAGAACGGTGTCCGCCAGTGGGGCGGCGCTGGTGTTGAAATCAACCCGATCGCCGGCAACCACTGCTCCTTTGTCAACGCCAACCCCGCAGGCCCGAACGACTATGCGGCGACATGGCTGCAGTACCTGGGCGCCAACGGCCCGATGGAGATCCGTTCGACCCGCCTGGATCTGAACACCGGCGCCCCCGTCTGGTCTCCTGCTCAACTGGGCGTTTCCACCAACGCGATCAACAAGACCCGCCTGGGCGTGATCAAGTCCGCGACCTCCGACATGCTCATCGCGGCGTGGGCGGACGGGGCGTCGGGCTCGGCAGACATTCTCGCCCAGAACATCAATGTTGACGGAACGCTCGGGCCGGCGGGGCCCGCCTGCGATTCCATCGACTTCAACGCCGACGGCCTCTACCCGGACACGGCGGACATCGACGACTTCCTGAGCGTCTTCTCCGGCGGCCCCTGCTCCAACGACCCCAACTGCCACGACATTGACTTCAACAACGACTCGCTGTACCCAGACACGCTGGACATCGACTCGCTGCTCTCCGTGTTCTCCGGCGGCGCGTGCCTGTAGGTTTGCCGATCCGCCAGCAACGACTTTGTGCAACGCCTTCGGGGGGTCCAAAGGACCCCCCACTTTCATTTCGTGCGTTGCAATGGTTCTCGGTCGTTCCAGGAAACGCCGCGTTGAAGGTTGGTGAATAACGGATTCGCGAGCAAAGAAAGTCGGGGGGGCGGGCCGCGTCGTGTACGATGGCGTCGAGGAATCAGCCTGTGCCCTTGGGGGGCGGGGCTGCACTCATTCCAGAGAAGGGAGTCGATATGCGTACCACCTTGACGAGCGTCCTGATTCTCGGCTGCGCCGCGGGCGCAGTGCGTGCTCAGGTCTACCCGGCGCAGATGGTCATCAAGAACGGAGATGCTTCCGGCACCAGCACGATTTCCGATCTCAACGACCCGTACACCAACGGGCTCAACGAGGTCGGGTTCGTCGCTTCCCTTGCGGACAACTCGCGGGCGATCTACGCGGGCGGCACGGTGGTGTTCAACAGCAGCTCCGACCCCAACGCCGTTGGGGCCGAGGGCACCATGGGCATTTCCGATGCGCACGACTTCCTCTACTCTCCGACGTATTCAGGAGCTGACGCTGTCTACACCGCGTCGGGCGTACTTCTCAAAGACGGCGACCCCGCGCCCGGTTTCCCGGGCACATTCAGCACATTCAACAGCCGCCCCCGCATGATGGCGAACGGCACCGCGGTGTGGATCGGTGGAACGGGTCTTACCGTGGGCGGCTCCACCAACCAACGCGTGATGTACAAGAACCCAACACCCGCGACACCCGGTGCCACAGTGCCGGTGTTTGCGGGGGGGCACCTGGTCGGTACCGAGGCCGTCACGGCACAAGGCATCGGCTTCGCGTACGACATGAGCGACAACGCGGCGCACTACATCAACGTGGTCAACCTCGGTGTCTCGACCGCAACCGACCTCACCATCCTCGTTGACGGCGTCACCATCGCCGCCCGCGAGGGAGGGACCACAGGCCAGGGCGACGCCTGGCAGAACTTCGGCGGCGTGGGGGTGAACAACTCCGGTCAGTTTGTCTACAGCGGCGACACGAATGGCGCGACCGCAACAGACGGCTTCGTCGCGGGCCCCACAGGCATTCTCCTGCGAGAGGGCTCCTCCATCGCCGGAAAGACGTACAGCGGAGCGATCGACAGCGTCAGCATCAACAACAATGGCATGGTGGCGTTCATCGCCGATACCGGCGGCACGACCGAGGCTTTGTTCCGCGCGCCCCTCAACGACTTTTCCCAGGCGGTGCTGCTCCTCGAGACCGGCGCGGGCATCGACACCGATGGCGACACTGTTGCCGACTACACCGTGACCGACTTCAACGCGAGCCTCACCATCGCCCCGGGCCTTGACCTGCCCGACGACGGCAGTGTCTACGTGAACGTGGACATTTCAAGCCCCGGTGGTGCGGCGCTCGGGAAAGCGATCATCCGCCTCGGGGCGCCGAACGGTCCTTCCTGCGACTCCATCGACTTCAATAACGACACGCTCTTCCCCGACACGGCCGACATCGACGACTTCCTGAGCGTGTTCTCCGGCGGCCCCTGCAGCACCGACCCCGCCCCCGGCTGCAACGACATCGACTTCAACAACGACACCCTCTTCCCCGACACAACGGACATCGACTCGCTGCTCTCGGTGTTCTCGGGCGGTCCGTGCCTCTAAGCCTGCAGCTCAGTCACCGAGCGAAAGTCCTCGCAACCAACGGGCGGTGGTGTGCGTACCGCTGCCGGCCGTCACTTTGTTCGCACACTCCCCCACTTTCTGCTCCCTCCGTTCTTGTTGCCCTCCTCCCTTTGCCTGCTCTTCTGAGAAAAACACCATGAAAGTCCCCACCCTGTTGTTCGCCGCCGCCCTTACGGCGTCTTCTTCCGCCCAGGTTCAGGTCGTGCTCGCGAGCCAAGACCATGGCGCGGCGTCTCCAAAGGCCGTCACGCCTGGTGTGCCGGGCACGCTGAACAGCAACTTTGGGCGCATCTACCGCTCGCCCACCACCAATATGTGGAATGTGGTCATTTCAACCAACAACACAAACACGGCACAAGACCAGGTGCTCGTACAAGGATCCGGGATGACGGGCACCTTCGTCGCCCAGGAGGGCGTGACGACCTCCGCGCCCGGCGAGACGTTCAACTTCTCCACGGGAATACCTGAGCCGCGTTTCAACGACTTTGGCCAGTGGGCCACGTTCAGCCGACTCCTGCCCACGTCCACGCTGCAGGACCGCGTGCTGCGCGGCTCCACTTCCGGTGTGACGGTCTTCGCCAGAAGCGAGGACGATCCTGCCGACCCCCCCTTCATTGATCAGTGGGGCTTTGGCACGACGAACACACCAACGTTCTCCAGCGTCGAGGTGGCCCAGGACGGGTCGGTGGGCTTCCTTGCGAGCAACATCCTTCCGAATGACCTCGGTAGCCTCGAGGTGCTGGTGCGGCTGACGCAGGCGGGTGTTGCCACTGTGGTCGCCCGTATCGGCGACGCCGCCACAAGCCCCTCGGGCCAGGCGGGAACCCCCGCGACATGGGCCGACATAGACACGGGCACAGTCCGTTGGAAGGGCAGCGGCACCGGTTACATCTGCGTGGGTGAGCTCTCGACGACCGCTGATAAGGACCGCGTCGCGGTCGTCAGTGGCGGCGTCGTCGCGCAGGAGGGCTCTGTTCTTCCCGGCACCTCATTCATCAGCCCGGTCAGCACCGTGACGAACCCCTGGATGGAGCCCGACGGCACCTGGTTTCTGCAGGGGACCAACGCCGATGGCACGGGTTGGATCATCCGCAACGGGTCCGTCATCGCTCAGACGAGCCAGCCCATCTTCCCCGGCAGCACGGAACTGTGGGGTTCCTTTATTGACTTCAAGGGCAACAACTCAGGTCAGTACGTGGTCATGGGCGCCACCAACAACGCCAACGGCCTGCTGAACAGCGTGGTCGTCGCCAACGGGAGCACGATCATCGTGCGTGAGAGCGACCCGGTTGACCTTGACGACAACCCCAACACTCCTCCCGACCTTTTCATCGGGCAGTTCCAGGACCGCTGCGCGCTCCTGGACGACGGGTACTTCTACTTCGCACCACGGCTCAAGCTGAGCGCGACAGCGACCAGCAACACGCCGGGCAACCGCGCCTCCCTCCTCCGCGCCCCCATGCCCAGCGTGGGCCCGGTCTGCGACTCCATCGACTTCAATAACGACTCGCTCTATCCCGACACGGCGGACATCGACGACTTCCTCTCTGTCTTCTCCGGCGGGCCCTGCTCCACCGCGCCCACCCCGGGCTGCAGCGACATCGACTTCAACAACGACTCGCTTTTCCCCGATACTCTTGATATCGACGCATTGCTCAGCGTGTTCTCGGGCGGTGGCTGCCTGGGGTAGCAGGGGGCTTCCCCGGCTTGATTATGAGGGCTTGACAGGGGAAGTAAGCTGATTTGCGCGTCCCCTCTTGCGTTCGGGAGGAATTCATGTTCTGGCGTTACATGGTTGCGGCGTTCTGTGGCGTGGGGCTGTGCGGCACCCTTTCGGCGCAGGTCACTTTGCGTCGCGAACCGGTTATCACGTCGGGGCTCTGGCAGCCGGTGGGTGTGTACGCGCCCCCCGGGGATCCAGCACACCTCATGACGGTGGGCAAGGGTGGTGACGTCCGTGTCGTTGACCTCACCGCGAACACGCTGCTGCCAACCCCTTTTCTGATTGTTCCCAACGTTGCAACAACCAACGAACAGGGTTTGTATGCAATCGCGTTCCACCCGGACTACCAGACGAACGGTGTGTTCTACGTCTACTTCATCCGGAACACGGGACAGAACATCATCGCCCGCGGGCGGCGGAGCGCAGGCAACCCCCTTGTCGCTGATGCGACACTGGATGATGTGTTTGTGCTGGACGGGGCCAACACATTCCACAATGGCGGGTTCTGCACCTTCGGACCGGACGGTTACCTGTACGTGGGTATCGGCGATGCGACGTTCATGCTCAACGGCCAGACCATGACCGTCCTGCGCAGCAAGATCCTGCGCCTCGACATGGACGGGCCCGACAATATCCCTGGCAACACCGACGACGACGGATTCCCCGCCGACCCGCAGAAGAACTACTGCATCCCCCCCACCAACCCGTTCGTCGGGGTTGCGGGCGAGGACGAGATCTGGGCGTCCGGCTTCCGCAACCCGTGGCGCGGCTCGTTCGACCGAGAGACGGGCGACCTGTGGATCGGCGACGTTGGCTCCGAGTTCCGCGAAGAGATTTCCATGATCCCCGCGGGCACGGGAGGCTGGAACCTGGGCTGGCCCTGCAAGGAGGGCTTCATGCAGCTGGTTGCCTGCGTCCCTCTCGATCCCTACCTGCCGCCGGTGCTCGACTTTGGATTCGGCGGGTCTCTGCCCATCGGCTCGCAGGAGCAGGCCGGCTTCCGCTATGTATGCGGCGGCTACGTCTACCGCGGCAGCGCGATGCCCTGTCTCCGCGGCACGTACATCTTCGCCGACGGCGCGTCGGGCATCTACTCCATCCGCCGCGCTCCCAACGGCCAGGTGACAGACTTTGTGGACCGTCGCGCCGAAACGAACGACTTCCACCCAACGGCGTTCGGGGAGGGATTGGACGGTGAGCTCTACTGCGTGCACATCGCGGACACGGGTCTTTACCGTCTGGTCGAGAACGCCAACGACTGCGATGGCGATGGAGTCTCCGATCCGTGCGCACTCTCCATGGGATGGACAACAGACACCAACTCCAACTCCATCCCCGACCGTTGCGAGGGGCTGTGCACCGACGTGGACTTCAACAACGACACCCTCTTCCCCGACACCAGCGACATCACGGACTTTCTGAGCGTGTTCGCGGGCGGGCCGTGTCCGACGGCTCACTGCGACAGCATTGACTTCAACAACGACACGCTGTTCCCAGACACGCAGGACATCGCCTCATTCCTATCGGTCTTTGCGGGCGGGCCGTGCGTATGAACACCAATTCGAGTGGCTTCTGCCCTCAGAACGTCGCCTCCTGACGGTTGGCGTGCGCACATTTCATTCTGTCCGCCGAAAGCGTGTTGAGCAAACCGCACTTTCTGGTATGCTTTTGCTTCTGTAAGTGTGGGTTCGCACGCACGACGTTTTCGCGGAGAGACTTTTCATGGCCTGCCTTTCCTTGAAAAAGTGGATTGCCGGTAGTATCGCCATTTGCCTGGCACTGCTTTCCTCCAGGGCGATTGCCCAGCAGCAATCGGTACCGCCCGACAGCCCACAACCTTGGACTGGCGAGCGGGGCATCACGGAAACTGTTGCCCAGCTCATGGAGCGGGAGCGCCTGCATCCCGACGATTCGCACTTCAACAAGCCCAAGCGCAGGTATCCCGATCGTTCTGCGCTGCCCCAGGACCCCAGCTCGCCGTTTGTGCCCCGGTTCCCCTTTGACGGCAACTGGAACCCGCCCCAGGCAACTGGATTCCCTTCGCTCATCGAACGTCATGTGGGTGAGGAGGGGCAGGAGAGCCCGCAGACTCCGTCGACACAGTTCACCACTGCCACTCTCGGCACCTCCGGCTTCATCCCGCCGGACACGATGGGTGATGTCAGCCCCACCCAGGTTCTCATCTTTGCGAACGGGCGAATCCAGGTGTACAGCAAGAGTGGTGTGCTGGGCGGGCTCAACGTCACGGCCAACACCTTCTTCGCGTCCGTCCGAAACGGCTCCACCCCCAGCGATCCCGTTGTGATATGGGACAAGACATCCAGCCGCTGGTTTGTCAGCGCGATCACCACCGCCACGCCCAACCGGGTGGTGCTCGCAGTGAGCAGCGGAGCGACCATCGTCGATAGCACCTCGTTCACTTTCTTTTTCTACCAGCACGACCTGGTCGGCACGACGCCCAACAGCGACACCGGCGGGTTCGCAGACTACGTCTCGATGGGAGTGGATGCCAACGCCTGCTACATGGGCTCGAACACGTTCAACAGCGCCGGCACCGCGCTCATCGGCTGCACGGGCTTTGTGGTGCGCAAGTCCTCTGTTCTGGGCGCGGGGCCCATTGTTGTGACGGCGTTCCGTCAAATGTCGACGCCGTCCGCGGAGGGCCCTTACGCCCCACGCGGCGTCACGAACGATGACCCTGCGGCGACCGAGGGGTACTTCATCGGGCCATCGTCGATCGCCTTTGGACGCCTGACGATGCGGCGCATCCTGACGCCCGGTGCCACACCGACGATCTCGGGCAACCTGCTTATTACGGTGCCCGCCACTGTGAACCCGCAGACGGTGCCCGCTATGGGCAGCACCACCAACATCGACGTGGTGAGCGACGACCGTTGCTTCCAGGCCCGCATGTTCCGCAACCGCAGCACGGGAGTGCGCACCCTTTGGACCGCCCACCACATCGAGGTGACCAACGCGGGCGTTGCGAGCACGACCGGCAACCGCGACGGCGGACGCTGGTATCAGCTCCAGAACCTCACGACCACCCCAGCCCTTGCACAGTCGGGCACGCTGTTTGATTCCAGCGCCAACGCGGTCCACTACGTGTTCCCCTCGGCGGCGATGAGCGGCCAGGGGCACATGGCCATCGGCACATCGTCCGGCGGCACCACCGAGTTCATGGGTATTTCCGTCGCGGGACGGTTGACAGGGGACGCCGCCGGCTCGACCCAGGCACGCACAGTGGCCATCGCGGGCGCAGGCGCGTACAACGTCGTCGCGGGCGACGGGCGCAACCGCTGGGGAGACTACTCCGCCCTTGTGGTCGATCCACTGGACGACCAGTCAATGTGGGCATTCGCCGAGTACGCGAACGCCGCGAATTCGTGGGCAGTACGTGTCACGAAGCTGCTGGCGCCCCCGCCCGCGACGCCCACCACCCTCAGCCCCAACACCATTGCCCAGGGCGCAACCAACGTCGCCATGACCCTGACCGGCACGTCCGCCTCCGGCTCCGCTTTCTATGACACCGAGGCGGGCCTCACCCGCATCCAGGCCGCGTTCTCCACCGCGGGCCTCACCGTGAACTCCGTCACTCGCAACAGCGACACCTCCCTCTCCCTCGTCGTCTCAGCATCCGCTGGTGCCACCCTGGGCGCGAGCAACATCACCATCACCAACCCCGACCTTCAGACCGCAACGGGCAACAGCCTCCTCACCGTCACCGGCGGCGCATGCGTCCCCGCCAGCGTCACGGGCCAACCGTCGAACCAGACTGTCTGCTCCGGCAATGGCGCGTCCTTCACCGTCACCGCCGCGGGCGACCCCACCATCACCTACCAGTGGCGCAAGAACACCGTCAACATCCCCGGCGCAACCTCTCCCACGTACTCCATCGCGTCCACCGTCGCCGGGGACGCGGGCTCCTACACCTGCTTTGTCTCCAACTCCTGCGGCAACGCCACCAGCAACGCCGCGACGCTCACCGTCAACACCGCGCCGTCCATCACCGTCAATCCCAGCAACAGCACCGTCTGCTCAGGCGCAGGCGCGTCCTTCACCGTCGCCGCAACGGGCACGCCCACCCCGACGTTCCAGTGGCGCAAGAACACCGTCAACATCGGCGGGGCCACCAGCAGCACCTACACCATCCCGGCAACAGTCGCCGGCGATGCCGGTTCCTACGACTGCGTGGTCACCAACTCGTGCGGCGGCGCAACGAGCACCGCGGCGTCCCTGACCGTCAACACCGCGCCGGCGATCACCGGCAACCCCAGCGCCAGCACCGTCTGCGCCGGCGCACCCGCTTCGTTCACCGCCTCGGCAACCGGCACACCCTCGCCCACCTTCCAGTGGCGCAAGAACGCAGTGAATATTGGCGGCGCCACAAGCAGCACCTACAACATCGCCTCGGCCGTCACGGGCGATGCTGGTTCTTACGACTGCGTCGTCACCAACTCCTGCGGCAACGCCACCAGCACCGCCGCCACGCTCACCGTCAACACTGCGCCGGGCGTCACAGCCCCGCCCGTGGGCAGCACCGTCTGCGCCGGCTCGCCCGCCTCCTTCAGCGTCTCTGTCACCGGCTCACCCACGCCCACGTTCCAGTGGCGCAAGAACACGGTCGACATCCCGGGCGCGACTTCCAGCACCTACTCCATCCCGGTGACCACCACCGCTGACGCCGGCTCTTACGACGTCGTCATCACCAACCCCTGCGGCGGCACCACCCCCGCCGCCGTCACGCTCACCGTCAACTCCGCGCCCGCCGTCACGGGCAACCCCGCCAACAGCACGGTGTGCTCCGGCTCGCCCGCGTCGTTCTCAGTCAGCGCGACCGGCACCCCCGCACCCACCTTCCAATGGCGCAAGAACGCCATCAACATCGGCGGCGCGAACGCCAGCTCTTACTCCATCCCTGCCACCACCACGGGTGACGCCGGCTCCTACGACTGCGTCGTCACCAACTCCTGCGGTAACGCTACCAGCACCGCAGCCACGCTCACCATCAATACTGCGCCAAGCGTCATCAGCAGCCCCTCCAGCACCACGGAGTGCGCGGGCACTGCCGTCGGATTCACCGCCAACTTCTCAGGCACACCCCTCCCCACCGTGCAATGGCGGAAGAACGGGGTCAATATCCCAGGCGCGACTTCCGGCACATACACCATCGCGACCCTCACCACCGGTGACGCGGGTTCTTACGACTGCATCGCAACCAACTCCTGCGGCAACGCCACGTGCAACGCGGCGGTGCTCACCGTCAACACCGGGCCCAGCATCACCACCAACCCGCTCACGCAAGCTGTCTGCGAAGGTTCCTCCGTCTCCTTCACAGTTGCAGCGAGCAGCACGCCCGCCGCCACATTCCAGTGGCGCAAGGGTGGCGTCCCTATCCCCGGCGCTACATCGACCACATTCACCATCGCCTCCACTACAGGCACTGACGCCGCGGACTACGACTGCGTCGTGACCAACACCTGCGGCAGCGTCACCAGCACGTTCGCACAACTCACCATCAACTCCTCACCCGTCATCACCATCAACCCCTCCAACAACACCGTCTGCGAAGGCACCAGCACCTCCTTCGCCACCGCCGCCACGGGCCTGCCCGTACCAACCTACCAGTGGCGCAAGAACGGGGTCGACATCCCCGGCGCAACCTCCAACACCTATGTCATCCCGTCACCCACCACCGCAGACGCCGGCTCCTACGACTGCGTCGCCACCAACACCTGCGGCACTGCCACATGCACCGCTTCCACGCTGACCGTCAACACCATCCCCACCTTCATCACCAACCCCACCGGCGCAACCGTGTGCCCGGGCGCCACCGTCAACTTCACTGTCGTCGCGACAGGCACGCCCACGCCGACCCTCCAGTGGCGCAAGGACGGCGTCAACATCCCCGGTGAAACCTTGTCGACCCTCACCCTCACCGCCGTCACCGCCGGGGACGCGGGCAACTACGACTGCGTCGCCACGACCCCCTGCGGCATCGCCACCTGCTCCACCGCCACACTCGCCATTAATACCAGCTGCTGCGATTCCATCGACTTCAACAACGATGGCCTCTACCCCGATACGGCGGACCTTGACGACTTCCTGTCCGTCTTCTCGGGTGGCCCCTGCAGCACCGACCCCGTGCCCGGCTGCAACGACCTCGACTTCAACAACGATTCACTCTTCCCTGACACCCTCGACTACGACGCGCTCCTCTCGGTCTTCTCGGGCGGCCCGTGCCTCTAAGAGACCAAGGCGAATTGTCGTCTGTAGCAGCATGTTCCACGCCCCGCAGTCCGCGGGGCGTTTTTCATGGGGCGGGCCACTCGGGCTTCTTTCCCTCCAACACCCGCCACACGTCCTTCACCACCCAGGACATTGCTGCGTGCGCCGCCCGTGTCGCCGCGCCCAGGTGCGGGTAGAGGCGTGCGTTCTGGCACGCAAGAAGCGGATAGTCCGGGCCGAATGGTTCGGGCTCGTGGACATCAATAATCGCTATTGCCTCCGGATTTACGTTGAGGAATGCGGTCAGGGCCCCCACTTCCACGACGAACCCTCGGCTCGTGTTGATGAAGATCGCGCCGGGTTTCATGAGGCCAAGCCGCCCGGCGTGCATGAACCCGCGGTTGCCGGGCCTTGCGTCCACATGAATGCTCACAATGTCACTTGTGCGGAGCAGCTCATCCAGCCCCACACCGCGTGGACCGCCGGGGCCACCGCTCTCGATGTCGGATATGTCATGGAACACGACCTCCATTCCCAAGCCCAGCGCAGCCCTCGCCACACGCTTCCCCACACGCCCCAACCCCACGATGCCGAGCCGCAGGTCGCTCAGCTGGGTGGCCGCCACCAGTCCGCGCCGGCGCCTGGTCCACTCCACCAACGATTGGGCCGATGTCACTCGCTCCCTCGGTCGTACCACATCCAGGAGCAGTGCGACCACGTATTCTGCAACCGCTTGGGTGTTCGCATCGGGTGTGTGCACCACTTCCACGCCCCGTGCGCGGCACGAAGCGACGTCCACGTTATCGAGCCCGACCCCCGCCCGACCCACGACTTTTAGTTGCGGAGCCCGCGCCAGCAACGCCCCATCCACATGGGTGTAGGTGCGCACGATCAACGCATGCGCGCGTGTCAGGAGTTTGTCCAAGTCGCCGCCTCCACCGAGCCCGCACTCCAAGACTTCGCACCGCTCACGCAGCCACGCCAGCGCCTCCACATCAATGTCTTCAGTCACGATGGCAAGTGGCGGGCTCATCCAAAGGCCCTCTCCGCCACGTCAATGGCCCGTGCGAGCGCCGCGGCCTTGTTGACCGTTTCGGTGAATTCGTCGTCCGCGTTGCTGTCGGCGACGATGCCCCCGGCGGCCTGCAGGTGGTAGGTCCATTCGCGTCGCCCGGGCGTCCCTGCCACCGTGGTCGACTGCGCGGTCGGCGTCACGATCGTGCGGAGGGTGAGCGCAATGTCCATCTGCCCGTCCAGACCCACGTACCCCATGCCCCCGCCGTAGGGCCCGCGGCGGACGGGCTCGAGCTCGTCGATGATCTGCATTGCGCGCACCTTTGGAGCGCCGCTGATGGTGCCCACCGGTAGAGCCGCCCGCAGCGCGTCCCAGCAGTCCAGCCCGTCACGCAGCACGCCGGTCACGGTGCTTGAGATGTGCATGACGTGGCTGTAGCGCTCCACCTCCATCACCTTTTCGAGCTTGATGGTACCGGGTTTGGCAACGACGCCCACGTCGTTGCGCCCCAGGTCCACGAGCATGATGTGTTCGGCCCGCTCCTTGGCGTCCGCGAGCAACTCCCGCTCGAGCGCCACGTCCTCGTCGGGGGTTGAGCCGCGACGGCGTGTGCCGGCGAGCGGGCGGTTGGTCACCACAAACTCGGCGCCGACTTTCCGCACCCTGCACAGGACCTCCGGGCTGCTGGCGACGAGGATGCACCCTTTGGCCTGCAGGTACACCATATATGGACTTGGGTTGACGCACCGCAGACCGCGGTACACATCGAACGGGTCCACCAAGCTCACGCGCTCGAACCTCTGTCCAACCACCACCTGGAATATGTCGCCTGCGCGGATGTACTCCTTGGCGCTGGCCACCATGGTCGCGTGCTGTTCGCGCGTGATGTTGCTGGGCAAGTTACTCCCGTGTCCCATAGCGAACTCGCCACCCCGAAGCGGTTCGCTGTGCTTCTCCAGCATCTCCACGCGAGCGCGGACGCGTGAAAGCGCCCCGTCGTACACCGCGCGCGGATCCTTCCCCGGCTCCAGGAACGCCAACTCCACGACGTGTACCACCTTGGCGACATGATCAAAGACGACGACGCCGGTGTAGAACCCAAAGTGCAGATCGGGAAGACCCCGGTCGTCCCTCGGCGCGCTCGCGAACCCCAGTTTGGTCGGCTCCGCATACCGCACACTGTCGTAGGCCGCGTAGCCAACCCAACCGCCAAGAAAGCACGCGGGCAACGGCGGGCCCAGGCCTGTCAGCTTGTACCTTCTTTGTTCCGAGCCCAGCAGCTCAAACGGATCGCGCAGCGTCCTCGTCTCTTCGCCAGCGGCCTCGTGCGATTCAAAGGACGCCGACACGTCATGGCCCCGCGCCACCACTTCCCGAAGCGGCCGAGCGCCCAGGATGGAGTAACGCCCCTGACGCTCCCCCCCTTCCACGCTCTCCAGCAGGAAGCTCGGCGCCTCCCGGTCATCAGGGGCGACGAGCCTGCGGTACGCCACGACGGGTGTCAGGTGGTCTGCCAGCAGCTGCACGCTCACCGGCACGCAGAGAGTCTGCGCGGCGCACGCGGCCCGCTCTCGCTCCACCAGCGCAACGAACGCTTCCCGTGTCAGGTTCGGCATCCGCCGACTGTACGTGTGCTCAACCGGCGATCACCCGACCGGCTTCATCGAGCACGCCGTCCGCCATCGCCCGTGTCGGCGCTTCCGCGATCAGCCTCATGATGGGCTCGGTGTTGCTCGCGCGCACGTGCAACCACGCCCTTCCGGCGAGCGTGCCCGCGCGGAAGTCCACCCACGCGCCGTCGCTCGTGTCCACGTGGTGGCCCTGACGCGTGAATTCCCGCGTGACCTTCTCGACCGCTGTCGCGGCATCTTCCTTGCGCGCAAGGTCCACCTTCCGCTTCTGGATCGCGTACGCCGGGATGCTCGCCACGAGTTCGCTCAGCGTCCGCCGCTTTCCACCGCCCGATGGGCTCATCAGCCACAGCACCAGGCCCATGGCCGCGAGCGAATCGCGCACATAGCACGAGCGTGGCCAGATGGTGCCACCGTTCCCCTCACCTCCGGCGATGGCCCGCTCACGCTTCATCACCTCCACCACGTTGGCTTCGCCGACGGGCGTCCTGAGCACACGCGCCCCGTACCGGGCAGCGACATCGGTCAGCATGCGGGAGGTGCTCAGGTTCGTCACCAGTACCAGCTGCTCGCCCCCCGAGCAGCCATGACGCTTGTGGGCCTCCAGGATCGCCATGGCCGAGAGCGCCAGCGTGTACTCCTCGCCCACGTACATGCCGTGCTCGTCGATCAACGCCAGCCGATCAGCATCAGGATCAAGTGCAAAGCCCACGTCGCACCGGCGTTCGCGCACGGCATCGCAGAGACCGCCCTGACCACTCAGGTTTTCCTGCGTGGGCTCCGGCGCGTGCGGGAAAAGCCCCGCGCCTTCCCCATTCGCCTCGCAGTTCAACGCCACGACCTCTTCGCAGCCCAGGCTCCGCAGGAGCACCGGGGCCGTGCGCGACGCGCTCGCGTTCACGCAGTCCACCGCCGCCCGCAGGCCATGCCCGATGGTGGAAGGCAGGGAGGCCACCCCGGACCGGATAAGTGCGTCCTGCACCCTTTCCACGTGCACTTCCGTGGCATCCTCCCGTCGAGACAGAACCCCCACCTTGTCCCAGCGTTCGAGGGTCACTGCGTCCGTACTGAACCGCTCGATGACCTTCCCGGCCAGTGCCGCCGGCGGCGCGCAGGCCATCGCTCCATGCAGGCCGCCCGCACCGCTGTCCGCCAAGAGGCACTTGAGGCCATTCCACTGCTGCGGATTGTGGCTGGCGGTGAGCACCATCCCGGCGGTCGGCCTGCATGATTCCCGCGCCTGCGCGTCGGTCGCGACGGCCACGGAGGGGGTCATGGCCACGCCCAGGTCCGTCACATCACACCCCGCCGCCAGCAGCCCCGCCACCGCCGCGTTGTGCACAACTTCGCACCCCCGGCGTCCGTCGCGACCCAGCACGACACTCACGCGTTCACCGCCCGCATGCTCGCGTAGAAAAGACGCGTACGCGCCGGCGAACCGCGCGACTACCCCGGGTGTGAGCGTTTCACCCACCACCCCCCGGCAACCGGACACCGACAACATAAGCCTGGACATCACCCGACAGTAGTGCCACAGATTGGACCGGTGCTCTGACCGGTCCAACTGGTGCTCTCTTTCTCACCCACCACACGCCCCGCCACCAAATACGCGGATCAACGCGGTGATGTCGTCCGTGTCCGGGAACAAGCCATCATTGTTGAAGTCAATATCCCCGCACGTGCCCGTGGGGCACGCACCGCCGCCAAACACCGCAATAAAGTCCGCGATGTCGTCCGTGTCCGGGAACAAGCCGTCGCCGTTGAAGTCGATAGAATCGCACCCCGGTGTAAAAATGACAGCAAGTGTGCCGTTGACGATCGGGGTGTCGTACGCCCTAATGGCGATGTTGTACTCTTGGCCCGCGACAATGGGGATGTTGCTGAGACGTGTGCCGACGTCGCAACCCGGAGTATCGTCCCCGCACGCGAGAAAGTTGCTGCCACATGTCTCCCTGATGCCCAGCAGAGTATCTGGCTGCGGTGTGGTGACGCCGGTATCGCTGTTGCACGTGCTGAGAATCGCAGTGCCGGACATGGTCGGTGTCCAGCGGAACCACACGTCATCGCCCGAAGGGTTGAACGGCGTGCAGCCAGCCCAATTGACCTCGACGCCCCCGCCGGTGGTGGTGTAGGTGTACGTCGTTGTGCCCGGCACCGTGCCGATCCGGAATGGGGCACTGGTGTTGTCGCCGCAGAATGAATTCGCTGGAATGACGGGCACCGACCGCTCCGCTTCAACCACATCCCCCATCACGTTCGTCACACGGGCCCGAGCGATGTACGTACCCACACCCGGCGCGGTGTAACCGCCCATCGCGTCCCAACGCGTAGGGGACACCTGCGGCAGCGACGCGTTCAGGTGCAACTCCGGCGAGTACACCACCACGGACTGCGCCGGCTGATCTGCGGTTTCGACGGTCATCACGACCTGCTGACTGACGTTCGCAAAGAAGAAGTTATTGATGAAAAACCGCGTGATCCTGGTCGGAAGCAGCCCGCTGGGGGTGCGGAAGTTCACCGCCAGCGTCGCGAGCCCGCCGGTCATCGCGCCCGTGCGGGTCACGGAAAAGTTGTTCGCGAACGTCGCGTCATACTCCGTCACAGCGATGTAATACGTCGCCGTCGTCGGACCCGTCGAAGGCCCTGAAATCACCCCATCCCTTCCGTTGTTCAAGAGCGCCGTTGTCTGGCCGGGCGACGTGACCGGCTGCACCCGTCCCGGTGCCGCCGTGTCCGTGATGCCAAACGTCAGCGCCGAGAAGTACTCCGCCCCGTCATCATCGTCGGTGGCGATCAGCGTCCCATCCGCCGCAAATAAACCGATCTCCGTGTCGTACGCCGTTGCGTTCCACGTGAAGATGTCCAGCAGCCGGTGCGGGTCCGCCACGCGCGGAAGCGTCACCGTGTACCAACGCACCGGGTTCGCTGGCGTCACAATCACCAGCTGCTGCACCGAGCGGTCGGCAACATTGTCAAACCGCCCGAGATCGCCATCCACGACAGGCTGGGCGGCCGCCGCCTGCACGCACCCAAGCACCGCCGCGCACAGTGCAACACGAACCGAAACATCACAACGCTGGGACATAGAGACTCCTCCCCTCTCGTCGGTCAACCCTCGCTCACGAACACTCCCCGCCACCAAACACCCGGATCAACGCCGTGATGTCGTCGGTGTCCGGGAACAAGCCATCATTATTGAAGTCGATATCTCCGCACGTGCCCGTCGGGCACGCGCCGCCGCCAAACACCGTGATGAAGTCCGTGATGTCCTGCACATCCGGGAATAGCGTGTCCCCGTTGAAGTCGATCGAGTCGCACGATGGAGTAAGCACCCGCGACCACAGCAGCGCTTCCACGCGCGCCGCGCTGCTGTTGGTGCCGAAGCCGGCGACATACGACACCCCGCTGTCCACCCACACCGCCGTGGCCTTGGAGTCGGCGTACCCCGGGGGCAGGAACGTGTGCAGGTCGACGAAGGACCCCGCTGTTCCGGTCCAGAGAGCGGCATGGTTGACATTGCCGGTGTAACGGACCTTTCCCACCTGCTGACCGCCGCCGACCCCAAGCACCTCCGAGTCGAACACACCGGTGGGGTTCAAGTCCACCCACGAGTTGGGCGAACCCATCCAGACACTTGCATGGAACAGACCGGTCGGGCCCGGCATCGACGCGACGCCGCCTTGCTGCAGGCCGTCCGTCGCGGCGAGCGAAGATTCGCCCGTGCCGGGCGGGTGCAGGTCGACAAACGTCGCGGCCGATCCGCTCCAGATTGCGGCGTGCCCCGCTCCAAGCGTGGTGAACACCGTCCCCGCCTGCTGCGCGCCCGACGTGCCGTTCGCGTACGAGGTGGGCCAGCCCGGCGGGTTGAGGTCCACGAAAGAACCCGCAGACCCGTTCCATAGTGCCGCGTGCGTCTCAAAGAATGTGGGCGTCACCACTGTGCCTACCTGCTGCCCGCCAGATGCCCCTAGCACCTCGGAATTCAGCATCCCCGCCGGGTGCAGATCCACGAACGATGCGGCCGTGCCGCTCCACAGAGAGGCCCTGTTCGCGCCGTTGCTGGACGAAGTGCCCACCTGCTGCCCCCCCCAACCACCGAAAGCCTGCGACTCAAACGCGCCCGCTGGGTGGAGCACCACGACTGACCATTGCGCGGTGGCGGTCTGCGTCGAGGCACAAGCCACAAGCGGGGCGAAAGACACGCCCCGACGCACGTCCCTTCCACCAAAGCACCCGACCACCATTGCGCCTCCCATCCGTCGTTGGTGATGCCGCCGCGCCCCGTCGTGTTCGGGGATTGTGCCCGGACTGCGCAGCACCAACCTCAGTGTACTTTCGCGCACACGCTCCACAAGGCTAAACCCCGGATTTCATGCGATAACAGCGCCCGGACCCGCCCGGGCCGGCGTTGTATGCATCTGAACGGAGTTCTTATTCGCAGGTACCACCCGCGAACACGGTCAGCAGGCTCTGGATATCCGCGACATCCGGGAAGAGCGTGTCGTTGTTGAAGTCCACATCGGTGTTGCACGGGATATCGCCAGGTTGCTGGCCCGCGCACACACCCCCAGCGAAGACCGTGAGGAAGTCTGTGATGTCCTGGGTATCAGGGAACAGGCCGTCGCCGTTGAAGTCGATGGAATCGCACGTGGGCCCGGTCGGCCCGGTGCTGAGCGCAAAGGAGACATCCACACCTTGGGGGTTGAAAGTGGGCGAGAAGAACCGCTGGAGGCACGAGGGCGCGCTGAAGGCCGTCGACTGCGCCCAGCCCCACTGCGGCTCGTTGGAGCTTCCTCCACGGTCCAAGATCGCCACGACACTCACCCAGTACTGGCCGTCCGTCGGCACGACAAAGTGGGACCCCAGATTCAGCGTGTAGTGGTAGCCGCGCACGGTGCCGAGCCCCGTGATGACGGTCGAGTAGTATTCGTCCTCATCAAAGTCCATGACATCCTGGGCAAGCAGCAGCGGGCCAACCGACCCGTCGGAGTCCTGGTAAAAGCGCACCGAGAACCCGTGGGTGTTCCCAGGGATGTCCGTGACGTAGCCGCCCCAGAACTCGACCTGGCCCACGTCCCAGCCGGCCTGGCCGGGGAAGTTGTCCGCCACCTCGCTGAACCAGCCCAGCCCGCCCGGATTGCGGGCATCCTGCGACGAGTAGCCGCCGAATCCGTTGGGAACTGGATTCTGGCGGTACAACTCAACGGCCATACACGGGGTGGCGGCCAGGAGCACGACGGGGAGTGCGCGGATAAGCATGAGACGACATTCCTCTCTGGTAAGATGAGCGGGCCAGAGAGCAGTATGGCAGAAGTGCCGCGCAGCGCCAAGTGAAAAGTACATCACGTGGAGTGCTTACGCGCCGCAATCCATCCCCAACACAACACAAACCACGATGACTCTTGGTGCGTCCGAAGGTCGTCACGACGGAGCTCAACTCAAACCCGTGCCGCCGTCAAACACACGCCCTGTTCGTCTCCCCCGGCCCTATACACAAGCCCCGCCCGAGAACACCCGCAGCAGCGCGGTGATGTCGTCGGTGTCGGGGAAGAGGGTGTCGTTGTTGAAGTCGATGTCGGTGTTGCAGGGCGGGTCGGTGGGGAGTTGGCCGTCGCAGACACCGCCGGCGAAGACGGCGAGGAAGTCGGCGATGTCGAGTGTGTCGGGGAAAAGGGTGTCAGAGTTGAAGTCGATGGGGTCGCAGCGGCACTCAGGTGGGAGGCCGTAGCGGGCAAAGTAAGACGAGACCTGGCCGCCGGCGGTTGAAAAGCCACCGCCCACGATCATGTCTTGATTTGGCAGCACCGTTAAGGCACTGACGGCACCGTTCAATCCCGCACCAAGAGGCGACCACATTGTGCCATTCCAACGTGCAATACAATTCGCAGGGACACCCC
>CALLYM010000167.1 GCA_937858155.1 uncultured Phycisphaerales bacterium
CCCGAGCTTGCCGCCCGCGGGGCCCTGGCGGTGATCGAGGCGCAGGCGGCCGGCCGACCCCTGCCGCCGCGCTCGGCAGCCACATTGCTATCCAAAGTGGAGCTGTTGGCGCCCATTCCTCGGCCGCTGCGCAACATTTTTTGTGTCGGCAAGAACTATTACGCGCACGCACGCGAATTTGCCGGCAGCGGGTTCGATTCCAGCGCCAAGGCCGGCGGCGACATTCCGAGCGTGCCGATCATCTTCACCAAGGTGCCCGAGTCGGTCGTGGGGCCGGGCGCGCCGATCGTGGTGCCTGTCGGTGTGTCGACCTCGATCGACTACGAGGTCGAACTCACGGTCATCATCGGCAAGGGGGGCAAAGGCATCAAGGCGGCCGATGCGTTGGATCACGTCTGGGGCTACACCATCGTCAACGACGTGACCGCACGCGACGTGCAGATGCGCCACCAGCAGTGGGACATGGGCAAGTCCTTCGACACGTTCTGCCCCCTGTCCACCCCCGTCGCCGGCGCAAGCGTGCCAAACCCGCAGGACCTGAAGCTGGTGACAAAGGTGAACGGGCACACCATGCAGGACGGATCGACGCGAGACATGATCTTCTCCGTCGCAGTCCTGATCCACGAATTGAGCAAAGGCCACACCCTACTCCCCGGCACGCTCATCCTGACCGGCACACCCAGCGGCGTGGGCATGGCGCGCAACCCGCAGGTGTGGCTCAAACACGGAGACGTGGTGGATGTCACGATCCCGGGCGTGGGCACGCTGACCAACCGTGTGCGGTTCGAATAGGCGTCACAACTTGTTCGCAACCGCGATCACGACCGAAATGACCAGGACGCCGAGCAACGCGAGCAGGAGTGCGGCAACGAACGCGCCTATCCCAAGCGGGAGCCCCAGCACGAGAGCCCGGAACAATCTCCCCGGGTGACCTTTCTTCCCTGCCGACCACAGGAGCCATGCCCCACCCGCCCATACGCAGATGATCAGGCCGCCCACCATCCCGGCCGCGCCATACCACGGTGTGAGCGCGGCCCCGAAAAACACGCCCAGGCCAATAGACGTGTAAAACGCCGCACGCCGAGTCGATCGGCCCAGCATGCGCCGGTAGGCCGCTTTGATGTAGTCCGCCCGAAGGACACCATTCCCGCATTCGGGGCAACGCGCCAAGTCAACACCAAGCCCGGACAGGTCGTACCCGCATGAGGGACATTCCCCCTCCTCGCTCCCGGACTGACGCACAGTTTCCACGCAAAGAATCGTTAGCACCATCAATTTGCAGTGTTGGTACCATCCGACATGGCCAACCGACGCCCATCCGACAAACGCCGCACCACCGTCAACCCTGAACTCAACCAGCCCCCGCGTGGGCTGAGCTTCCCCCTGCTCAATCTGCAGAAGTGGATCAAGGCCAACGCCAGGCACCTGACCCCTCCGGTCTCCAACAAGCAGCTGTTCGCAGCGAGCAGCGACGCGATCGTGTTTGTATCGGGCGGGCCCAACACCCGAAACGATTACCACGTGAACCCGACCGAGGAACTCTTCTACCAGCTCAAGGGCGACATCGCGGTGCGCGTCCGTCCCCTCGACAATTCCGCACCCCATGACGTCGTGGTCAAGGAAGGTGAGCTTTTTCTCCTCCCCCGCTGGGTCCCGCACCGTCCCCAACGGCCCAAGGGCACCGTGGGCCTCATTATCGAATTCCCCCGCGGACTGGACGAACAAGGCAATCCGCAGAAGGACGGCCTGCGTTGGTACTGCCCGCAGTGTGACTCCCTCGTCCACGAAGCCCGCTGGGTGCTGAAGAAGATCGACGAGGACCTCAAGGTCATCATGTACGACTTCTGGGATGGTCCGGCCGAACGCCGCACCTGCAAGGGCTGTGGGCACGTTATCCAGCGGGCAGGAGCCATCAAACTCTCGAGGGGCAAGGTCGCAGCGGCCAGGCAGAAGCAGGGCCGTCGCATCGCCCCCACCCCCACCCGCACCCGACGACCGGCTGCACAGCGGTAAGAACGCACCCACGCACCGAGGGTCGCCCGGACCACCCCTGCCCGGCCGCACTCCACAAGCCCGCCCCCCTGTCCAGCCGATAAGGTGGAGGTGGAAGCCGGCCTGTCACGCCCAATCCGTTGGACCCTGCCACTCCTCCTTGCGGGCGTGGCCGTCGTCCAAGGCCGCCCAGCGGCCGCTCAGCAATCGGAAGCGTCGCGCCCGGATGCCGCCGCCCGGATGGTGCGGGTCTTTGACTTTGAGGAACGCGATACAAACCCAGGTGAAGTCCCGCAGTATTGGTACCGGGCGCAGGACACGAAAGAATCCCCGCGCCCGGACTTCCCTTCGTGGAACCGCGCGGAGCTCTTTTATTCTGAGAACCCGTCTCCGTTCGTGAAGCGAGGCTCGGGCTCAGTCCGCCTGCCGACCCAGGGCGGCAGCACCTCCCTGCTCCTGGGGAAGGGCGTGCTTCCGGTCTTCGCCGAAGCCGATTATGTCGTGCACACCAGCGTACGGACGGACCACATCACCTACGCCCGCGCGGGCGTTGTTGCACGCCTGCTCGATTCCTCCGGAAAGTTCATACCCGGGACACAGGCCACCAGCCGTCTGATCGTCAGCGAGGGCACTTGGACCAACCTATCCGTGGAGCTCACCAGTGACTCCCCGGGGGCAGCGTACATCCAGATAGAACTGGTGCTGCTGCAGCCCAAGACCCAGGCGTCCAGCGCGGGCGCCACGCCCGTGTCGTACTCCATAACCAATGAGGACCGCGACGGCGGCGCATACTTCGACGACGTGTCGATCCTTCAGCTCCCTCGCGTGGAACTTTCCACCGACTCACCGGCCAACATCACCGCGCTCCCGGCGACCCCACGCCTGAAGACCCTCGTCCGCGACATGGCGGGCGAACGCCTCCGCCAATCCATCGAAGTCCTGGACGCATCCGGCACCGTCATCGACCGCACCTCATCGGCACTCTCCGGCGGCGCAAGTCAGCAGACGTGGCAGCCCAACCTGCCGCGCCTGGGCTGGTACCGTGCGCGGCTGGCCCTCTCCAACGACGCGGGGGTCAACGTCGGCGGTTCCGTCGTGGACTTCCTGTGGGTGCCCGGCTCCACCGGTAACCCAGGCGGAACTCAGCGCCTCACGCCCTTCAACGCCGAGCGGTCCCGACTGGGCCTGACGCTCGCCAGCCTCTCGGAACAGGAGAGGGCTGTACTCCCGCAGGCCGCCCGCGCGGCCGGTGTGGGCACCCTGACGCTGCCCGCGTGGACCACCGCCCTCACTCCCGACAATGCGCGTGGACACGCGGATGCGCTCCAGGCCATTGTCAGCAGGCTGATCGCGGACGGCATCTCGCCCACCGTCACGCTTGGACCAGTCCCGGCGGGCATCACCACCGGCGGGCGATTCGATGCCGGCGACGCATGGCCCGTCCTGGCGGGCGACCGCAAGGAGTGGCTGCGCTTCGCGGAAGATATTTTCGACCGCCTCGGTCCGCGCGTCCCCACCTGGCAGGTTGGGCGCACGACAGACGACCGCGCGTTCTGGCGCGCGTGGGACAGCGAACTCACGCACCTCCAGTCCGACCTTGACGGCTACATCCCCGGCAGCGCAATCGCGGTGCCCGCCAGCATCCACCACGCCTGGGATCCAGCCCTCCTTGCCCACCTCCGTTCCAGCGTGCAGATCGTGGCGAGGGTGCCATCCTCCACCAGCGCCCCCACTCTGCGGCAAGCGATGACCAACTGGCGACCGGTCGCCGCGATCAGCCGGGGCAACGCGAGCCTGCGCCTCGCCCTCGAACCGGCGGATCTTAACACGTTCGGCGCCACCGCTTCGGCCGAGCAGCTCACGCGTCAAATGGTTGAGGCGTGGCTGATCATGGGCGACTCCACGGACCCGTCCGCCCCGGGCGCCAGCCTCACGCTCTCCCAACCGTGGACGCTCCCAGAGAGGCGCAGGCCCCAAATCCGCCCAAGCCCCGCCCTCGGCGCGTGGATCGCAACCTCGCAGCGCCTCTCTGGCCGGCGGGTCGTCGGGGAGTTCCCAATCGCCCAGGGTGTACGGTGCCTCATCCTCGCGCCGCTCGACAGCAGCACGGAAGAACGCCCCGGCGCACTCGTGCTGTGGAACGAATCGGCCCCCCCCGAGCAGGCGCGCTTCGAGGGCGCCGTAGGCCGAGGCCCCGTGCAGCTCGTGGACATCTTCGGCAACACAACCCCTCTCCCCCTGGTCAAGACCGTCAACGGCGCTCTCGTCGCCCGGGTCCCGCTGACCAGCAGCCCAATCTTTATCGAGGGCATCGACGTCCCGCTGGTCCGCTTCCTCAGCACCGTCCGCGTCGAACCCCCATTCCTGGACGCAACAGGCGAAGTGCTCGAGCGCTCCATCATCCTCACCAACCCATGGCCCGCGAGCATCACCGGCACGGTCAGCATCGTGGAGCCCGGCGGCTACGGCAGGGGTCCCAAGGACCGCTCCTGGCGCATCACGCCGCGTTCGAGCCCCTTCAACATCCCACCGGGCCGGTCCGCCACCATCCCATTTACGTGCGCGTTCAGCCCGACGGAGGAAGCCGGCGACAAACCCTTTCTGCTGGCACTCGACGTGACCGCCGACGCCCCCTACGGCCTCATCGAAACAACACGCCAGATTGAGGTCGGTCTCAAGCAGTATTCTCTGGAACTGCGTGCCTCTGGCGCGGGCAACGACGCGATCATCGAGGCGATTGTCACCAACAACTCCCGGCAGACGATGACCCTGGAGCTCACCGCACTGGCACCAGGCCAACCCCGCACACGCGCGGTCATCACAAACCTCGCTCCCGGCCGCCAGGTGACCCGCCGATTCTCCTACGTGAATCTCCGGGAGGCCCTGGCCACCCAGCGCGTCATCGTCAGCCTGACAGACACAGAGAGCACCCTCCGCCTCAACAGGAGCGTGCAAGTCCCGTGACGTGTGACTTCGAATGCGGTGTTGCTTACCGCCCCGCCATCGCCTGCCGGGTGACTCGGGGGCCCACACGAGCCGCGATCATCGGCAACCCATCCGACTTCTCGGACTGATCCTTGGCAATCTGGGTAAGCAAACGATCATGTGATGCGACCAGCCGCCTCGTCTCTTCAATCGCCTTTTCAAGGCTCGACTGGCCCGTGACCTGCTTGTACAGGTCACGACAATCAACGTCCCCAGAGGCTTGGCAGGCCAGCAAGTCGGCAAGGAGCCGCTCAGCCTGTGCTCGCGCAAACAGGGCTTCGTCCTTGAGCTTCTGGCTATTGATGTCCATACGGCGCCTTTCAACTCCCCCGCCCACGCTCTCCGCGCCAGCCATTCCTACGCCGCCGGCCAACCTTTGATTCCGGCAACGTGCAGCATATCCGAACTGTCTATCGACGCCAAGAGCCGATAGCCGTGGAAAAACCACGTCTGTTCGTATTTTGAAAGGTATTCTCCTAAGCCCTAGGCGGCCCGGACACCTGTTCGGAGGCCCACCCGTTCCGCTTCTGTGGGGATCCACCGCTGAATCGCAGCTCTCACCAAGTACCTGTCGGGCGAGGTGCGGAGCTCTTCCAGCTCACGGATCATGGACGTCATATCCATCGCCGCAAGCGGGTTGCCTTGCTCGCGGAGCGCAAGAATGCCCGGGTGCGCGGTCTGGGCCAAGGCCTCGGTCTCGTACGCCAACTCCTCGTGCAGCTTCTCGCCAGGCCGGACGCCTGTGATTGCGATGTCCATTGTGGGGCCGAGCGCGGGCGTGCGGTCGTCCGATGGCGCCCCGGGGGAAATGGTGCGTGGCTCAAAGCCGTGCATCCGGATAAACCGCTGCGCCAGGTCGAGGATGCGGACCGGCTCTCCCATATCCAGCACGTAGACCACGGGGTGCTCCGCATCGCTGTCGATGCTGCCGGCCTGGACGACCAGCGTCGCGGCCTCCGGAATCGTCATGAAGTACCGCGTCATGCGGGGGTCGGTGACTGTGACAGGGCCCCCCTCGGCCAACTGCTGACCCCAGATAGGTAGCACGCTGCACGCACTCCCCAGGACATTGCCGAACCGGACAATGGAGAATCTCGTCCATGTACGAGACTGCTTCTGGGTGCCCGCGAGCCACTGCACGTACAACTCGGCAAGCCTCTTGGTCGCGCCCATCGCGCTGCTGGGGTTCACGGCCTTGTCCGTGGAGATCATCACGAACCGCTCGGCCCCGCACTCGTGCGCGGCGTCCGCGATCGACTTGGTCCCGAAAAGGTTGTTGGAGAGTGCGTGCCCGGGGTGCTCCTCCATCAACGGCACATGCTTGTGCGCCGCCGCATGAAAAACCGCGTGCGGCTTGAGCCTCGCGAGCAGCCTGCGCGTGGAGTCATGGTCCACCACATCGTGCAGGATGGCCCTTCGTTCCACGCCCGGGAACCGCCTCGCGAGCTGGCGGTCGATCTCAAACAGGGCGTTTTCTGATCGCTCTAGCAGGATCAGCACGCTGGGCCTGAATGTTGCCGCGATCCGCGCCAGCTCGCTGCCGATGCTGCCCCCCGCGCCGGTAATGAGCACCCGCTTGGCCTCGATCGCGCTCTGAACGCTCCGGCGGTCCAGCCCAAAGGGCGTGCGCCCGATGAGTTCGGGCATGTTGATGCCCTGCGCGAACCCTGGGGTAAGGGCCGGCGGCACGTCCAGCAAGTCAGAGAGCGCGGGAACCACCCGCTCGGGAATCGCGAGCGACCGCAGCACCTCACGCACGCGGAGCGCCATCGCGCGCTCGCTCGCGGGCAGGCTGACCACGGCGGCGGAAAATTGAGCAGGTCCGTGCAGGGACGCCAGGTCGTCCAGCACCCCCAGCACCGGCAGCCCGGCGAGATCATCGCCCGCCGAAACACCCTCTTCATTCCGCACGAGCACGCAGCCCACGTGGTTGGGGAGCAGATTGGTCACGGCCATCTGCCCCGCCAGTGCGGCCAGAGTTTCGGTGGTGCCCAGGAGCACCGGGCGGCGCCAGAGAGAAGGTTCAGGAGTCGTGTGCATGGGGGTAGGGAGGGGAGGCTACTGAGACTGAAAAACCATGGGCGGGTGCGGCCCATCTGCCCGCTTCTCATCGGCCAACATAGGGGGAAATCGGCAATCATGCGGGCGTTCAGGGCGGGTCGCCGATACGCTCCTCACATGATCACCCGAATCACGGGAACGCTTGAAACCATCGACGAAGGCCGCGCGGTGATTGCGCCCCAGGGCGGCCCACAGGTTTCGGCGGGCGGGGTGGCATTCGCGTTTGAGGTGCTCCTGCCCGCGTTCCTCGCGGTGGAATTGGCGCCGCGCATGGGCAAGCCCATCACGCTGACGACCCTGCAGTACCTTGAAGGCCAGGGCCAGGGTTCCAGCTTCATCCCACGGCTCATCGGCTTTGCGGACGTCAGGCAGCGGGCGTTCTTCGAGTTGTTTACGACCGTGAACGGCATCGGAAACCGCAAGGCGCTCCGGGCGCTCGCCCGCCCGCCCGCCGCCATCGCGCGGGCCATTGCGGAGAAGGACGCAAAGACGCTCTCGACGCTGCCCGAAATCGGCAAGCGCATGGCGGAGCGCGTGATCGCCGAACTCGATGGCAAGGTGGACGAGTTCCTGGATGCCGGTTCGCTGGTCGAGGGCAAGCCCGTCGCGCGGTTCGCCTCTGGCGCGTCGCTCAGCCCCGCGGCCCAGGACGCCGTTGCCGCGCTCATCGCCCTCGGTCAGCAACGCACCGAGGCCGAAGAAAAGGTGCGGCGCGTGACGGGGCGGGAGAACGGCAAACACCTCTCCACCGCCGACGACATCGTGGCGGCGGTGTTTGGGGGCTGAAAAAAGTCACTTCGAATGTGACTTTTCCCGCGCCTGATCCAAAAACTCCACCCCTCTGCGCAGGTGTGGGATCACGATGCTGCCGCCCACGATAAGCGCGACATCCAGCGCTTCCCACAGTTCCGCATCGCTGCACCCCGCCTTCACGCACTGATCGACGTGGTACGCGATGCAGTCGTCGCACCGCAGCACGGCGCTGGCAACCAGGCCCAGCAACTCCTTCGTCTTCGCATCCAGCGCGCCGGGCTCGTAGGTCTGGCCGTCCAAGCGGAAGAACCGTTTGGTCACGAGCGTGCCGCCCTGCGCGACGGTGCCGTCGGCTCGTGCCGCACCCGCTCCCGCGCGTTCGGCGTCGTCGCCCATGATGCGGCTGTTCATACGGGTCCGGTAAGCCTGGAACTGGTCGTAGCGGTTCATGCAAACACAGTAGCGATTCGACGCCGTCGATACTCCTTCGTGCTCCGCATCCGGCTCCAGCACTGCCGCCCGGGGATGACCCTGGCCGTGCCCGTCTACCACCCGCGCGCCGCGGACATGGTGCTCCTCCGGGCTGATGTCGCCCTCGACTCACTCTCGATCCCACACCTCATGGAGCTTGGCATCACCGACGTCTGGATCCGGTACCCGGGTCTGGAGCGTCTGCTGCGCTTCGTGGACCCTGAAATGCTCAAGGAGCAGCGGGCCCTGGTCTCGACGCTGGGGGCGGCCCTGGACCAGGCCTTTGTCAGCAACCGCGTGGAGGTGGACTTCTACAGCTGCCGACGCGCGATCACCTCGATCATCCGGCGCATGTGGGAGACACGCGAGTGCGCCGTGTGGATGGGCCAGGTCGCCGGCGCCGACCGCCCCTTCGTCCGGCACAGCGGCAACGTCGCGTACCTGTCGATGCTCATGGGCATGCGTCTGGACTTCTACCTCGTCCGCGAACGCCCTCGCCTCTCGCCAGGCCGCGCCAAAGACCTCACGAGTCTTGGCCTGGGCGCGCTCTTCCATGACATCGGCATGCTGCGGCTCACGCCCGACGCGATCTCTCGCTACAACGCCACGCTCGACGACTCCGACCCCGCCTACCGCGCGCACTGCGCAGTGGGATTTGACATGGTCCACGGGAAGCTCGACCCTGCCGCGTCCGCGGTCGTGCTCCACCACCACCAGAAGCACGACGGATCAGGCTTCCCCTGCCGCGAGAGCTTCCGGGAAGAACCCCGGCCCGCGCGTGCACGCGAAGTGCACGTCCTCACCCGGATCTGCGCAGCGGCTGACCTGCTCGACCGCATCCGCAACCCCGCGCACGCGCCCGGCGCGAGTGAAATCGCCCGCCCGCCCATCCCCATGGTGCGCGCATTGAAACGCCTCCTCGACCCCACCGTCCGCGCTTGGATTGACCCGGTCGTCTTCCGCGCACTCTTTACCGTCACCCCGCCTTACCCGCCGGGCTGTGTGGTGACACTCAGCGACGGCACCGACGCGGTCGTGACGGCGTGGACCCCCAAGGACCCGTGCCGCCCTGTGGTCGAACTGATCGACCTCGAAGCGCATTCTCGGCGCAAGCGCCGCAAGCCCGTGCTCATCGACCTGCGTCAACGCCGCGAACTCAGCGTCGCTGCCCTGGACGGCCAAGGCGTGTTGGAAGACAACTTCAGCCCCACGAGCGAGGACGAGCTTGACCTGACGGGCTTGTTCCGGTCCTCCGACGGCGTGGCGACCGACGCACTCTCGGCGACGCCCCCACCCCCCATGGAAGACCTGGATGTGCCCCCGGAACGGCTTGCTGCCTAAGGGCGCAAACGGGCACAGCGCTCTAAAAACAGGCCTCAGTCCGCTGAACCGAGTGGTTCTGGGGCCCCCATACCAAACACAATCCTCCCAAGATGAGGGCATACGCCCCGCACGGGCTCAAAAGGGGGTCTGGGACGCAAAAAGTGCAAACTTTCTGGCAACTTTTCTGGTTTCTTCGCCAGCGTGGTTCATGTTCTACGTGGGTCAGGAACGAGTCGTTCGTTCTCAGGCATCTTCCCGTAGTGGGGGCAAGAACCCCCGAAACCACGTTCCGTGAGGAGAACTGCAAATGAAGAATGTGATCGTCTCCATGCTCGCTGTCGCCGGCCTCGCTGGCATCGCCTCCGCTCAGACCACGACCGAGCAGGGTGGCGGCCGTCTGACGTTCCAGGTGTACAACCCCGTGACCAACGCGTGGGGCAGCAGCATCGACGCGGCCCCCGGCCAGCGCGTTGAGCTCCGCGTGGTTGCCTCCTACACCGGCACCCGCACCGACCTCTTCGCCATGGGCGAGGCTCTCTACCAGCCCACGCTCAGCAACGCTGACAACACCGGCACGGGCGCCCAGCAGGACCAGATCGGTGCATGGCGCAACGGCGGCAACGGCGGCAACAGCATCGCCGGCTCGATGCTCTCCGTCGCGGAAGGCAACCAGGGCACCGCTCTGGCTGACTACGGCCGCGTCCTGTTCGGCGGCACCGCGACCGCGGCGACCGGCTCGAACACCATGACCTCCTTCCGCCACACCGGCGGCTCCGACGGCGCCCCCGCCGGCTCCTGGATCCGCATGGCCGGCAACTTCGTCACGCAGTGGCCCGCGGCTCTCCCCGCTGCCCCCGCCGCGGCTGACACGAACCGCATCCTCCGCGGTATCTCCGCTCAGCAGCAGTCCTTCGCCCTCAACTCCACCTTCCACGTCGCCGGCCTGAGCAACGTGATCTTCCGCCAGGCGATCATCCTGAGCGACGATCCCGCGGCCCGCACGGTGCAGTTCTCCTCCTTCATCGAGTCTGCTCGCCGCGTCGCCAACACCGGCACCGACGACACCCGCTTCATCTCCTGGCAGACCAGCAACTCTGACTCGGGCTCGCACCGCACGCTGGGTGTGCAGTACGTCCCCGCCAACATCAACGTCGTCCCGACGCCCGCGTCGATGGCGCTGATGGGCCTGGGTGGTCTGGTTGCCGCCCGCCGCCGCCGCGCCTGAGAATCGCGGTGAAAACCGCGGGTTGATTGCCTCAACCTGCGACTAATCTGAACCCGACTCACCCCGCGCAACCGTGCGGGGTGAGTTCTTTTTTGGCCCTGGAGTGGGCGCGGCTGCACAGTTTTCCACAATCATCGATAGCGGATAGTATTTTGTTTGGTATTTCTTGGTTTTTGTGAGCCCGAGAACCACTCGTATTTGGGTGTCAAGGAAAGTGGAAGAAAAAATACGCGCAAAGACGCACTAAAACCCCTTGCAGGGGACCATGGGGGCTGGTATTGTTTCTTTCAGAGAGAGACCTGCTCCCGCTTCGGCGTCTAGGTGCCTGTGGGGGTCAATCTCGGGAACTGTCGTCCCTTTAGTAGGAGGAGATAGCGATGAAGACTGTCCTTTCTTTGATGGCTGTTGCCGGCATGGCTGCAGCGGCGTCCGCCCAGACCTACGAGTCGGGCACCGCCTCCGTGATTTTCGAGGTGTATGACTCTGCGTCCAGCTCCTGGACCAACAGCGTCAACATCGTCTCCGGCCAGACCGCCGAGTGGCGCGTCCGCGTCCAGTACACCGGCTCCTCCAGCCTGAACGGCCTGGGCGAGATGTGGTGGCAGACGCAGTTCAGCAACGCTGACAACACCGGCGCTGGCGCCTCGGCCGACCAGGTCGGCGCGGGCCAGGGCCTCGCGAGCGGCAACAACTCCGCTCCGTCCAACATGGTCCCCACCGCTGACGGCAACAACGGCGGCGCGCTCGGCCTCTACGGCCGCGTGTTCCCCCTGGGCCTCGCCGCGACGAACGCTGCCAGCAGCAACGTCATGTCTGTCTTCCGTCACAGCGCGGGCGCGAACGGCGCTCCGGCTGGCGAGTGGATCCGCCTCGCGGGTTCCGGCTCCAGCACCTGGGCTCCGGACATGGCCTCCACGTCCGCCGGCACCACGACCGCCAACACCTCGCTGCTCCTGCGCGGCATCCAGAGCAACCAGACCAGCCAGGCTGGCGCTCCCACGCAGCACACCGAGAGCCTGAACGTCGTCGTCTTCCGCGGTTCCTTCACCGCGTCCGATGACGCCTCCGTCCGCACCGTCAACGTCGGTACCGACGAGCGCTTCCTCCGTCGCGTTGGTGGCAACACCAGCAACGACAACCGCCGCTACATCGCCTGGCAGACGAACTCCGGCGATACCGGCACCGGCGCCACCGGCCTCCGCACGTTCAACAACCTGTTCTCCAGCGCGGCCATCAACATCAACGTCCCGACCCCCGGCGCCATGGCGCTGATGGGCCTGGGCGGCCTGATCGCGGCCCGCCGCCGTCGCGCCTAATCGCGACGCGATACGCCGCTGAAAAGCGGCCTCCTCTGAAACGACAGACCCGCCCCGGTGAGAGCCGGGGCGAGTTTCTTTTTGGGGGTGGTGAAGCAGCGAAATATGAGCCTATTTTCAGGCTTTTTTGTGGGGGACTTGGGATAACCGGCTCGCTGGCGCTCGCGGTTCGCGGGTAGTCAGACGAGTTGAGCGATCGCGTCGTTGATGGTGCGCACGGGCACAATCTCTGCGCCGGGAATGCGCGGGAATGCAGCCTTGTCTCGCGGAGCGGGCGCGAGAACACGGGGGCAGCCCAGGCGCACGGCCTCGCGGATGCGCTGGTCCAGGTATGGGACCGCGCGTACCTCGCCGCCCAGGCCCACCTCCCCCACTGCGATCGTGCGCGGGGGCATCGCCCGCCGGAAGTGGGCACTGGCGATGGCGAGGAGCACAGCAAGGTCGCAGGCGGGGTCGGCGATGCGCATGCCGCCCACGCTGCTGGCGAAAATATCGCGGTCTGCGAGGCGGAGTTCGGCGTGCTGCTCGAGCACGGCGATGATCATGGCGAGGCGGTTGGGGTCAAGCCCGGAGCACTTGCGCTTCGCGGCGCCGAGGAAGCCGGTCGCGGTAAGGGCCTGCACCTCGACCAGCATGCTGCGCGACCCCGTCATGACCGGGCACACGGCGCTGCCGGGGCGGGGTTGGCTGAGGGAATCCAGTGCGACAAGGCTGGCCCCCTGGGGGACTTCGCGCAGACCGAACCCGGTCATCTCGAAAAGCCCTATTTCCTGGGTGGTTCCGAAGCGGTTCTTGATCGCTCGGACCACGCGGTGGGCGTGGGTACGGTCGCCCTCGAAGGAGAGGACGGTATCGACAAGGTGCTCAAGCAGCCGCGGCCCGGCGAGCTGACCATCCTTGGTGACATGCCCCACGAGTATCACCGCGATGTTCGCGGCCTTGGCGAGGTAGACCAGTTCCGCGCAGCACCGTCGCAACTGCGTGATACTGCCGGGCGCGGCGGAGACATCCGATCGGTAGATCATCTGCACCGAATCGATGACGAGTATGCGGGGTGAAACCCTGCGCGCCTGCTCGACGATCCTCGCGAGGTTGGTGTCGTGCAGCAGGAACAGGGAGTTGCTTGTGGTGACGCCGCCGTCGGCTGCCCCCTCCGCAAACCGGGCGGATCGCATCGCGACCTGCTGTGCACTTTCCTCGCTGCTCACGTACAGCACGGTCTCGCCCGCCCCTGCCCACGCGCGCGCCGCCTGCAGGAGCAGCGTGCTCTTCCCGATGCCCGGTTCACCGCCCACAAGCACCGCGGACCCCGGGACCAGGCCCGTGGCGATGGACTGCGCGCCTTCTGCCCCCCCACCGCCCAGGACTCGGTCCAACTCGGTGATGCCGCTGGGTATGCGTGCCACGGGAGCGGTGTGGATGTCGATCTTGGAGATGGGGAGAGCGCCGACCGCCGTTGCCCCGTCCGTGCTCTCTGCCAGGATGGCCGCGCCACCCTCCTTGACCTGCGTCCATGCCCACGTAAGTGACTTCTGCGGGTCCTGCGTTGCGCTCTTGTCGAGCGTGGTTTCCTCGAGCGCGTCCCATGTGCCACAATCCGGGCACTTGCCCAGCCAGCGGGATTGGCTTGCACCACAGGAGCGGCAGAGCCAGACTTTGCGGGGCTTGGCCATGAGGGAGGGTAGAGCGCGCGCGGGCAACCATGAACACTCGTGCGACATCGGGTTGGATGGGGTGGGCGGTTGCACGCTCATCAATCCGGATGGACGAGCGGGCGGCTACCGTTCACGAGACGCATGGGTACACGCGACCAAGGGCAGGCCGGCACACCGGGCAAGAATCCACGACCCGGGCATTCTCGGCGGCGCCGATTGCTCGTTTTTTGCCTTTCCTTGGCCGTTTTTGTGCTCGGCGCGTACTGGCTTTTGTGCCATTCATTCCTGACACGTCGGCTGCTCCTTCGCCAGCTTACGGACGCCCTGGGGGTGCCGGTGCAGGTGGGGTCGGTGGACCTGTACCCACTCTCCCGCCCCGCGCGGCTGCGCGCGAACAACGTGAGCGTGCGTGCGGAGGGCGTGCCGGGAGAGGCCGGGGAGGTCCTAACGGCGGGCGCGGTGGAGGTTTCATTCCCGCTCTCGTCGGCATGGTCCGCGGGCGGCGTCAACCTGAAACGCGTCACCGTGGAGCACCCTGTCATCCGCATAAGCCAGTCGCTCGACAGTGGGAAGGTCAATATTGCACCGTTCGCTCGCGGGGCCGCGGGCACAGCGCCCAGCGTGAAGCAGCTGCCCGAGCTGTACGTCCACGACGGCGAGGTGCAGTTGGGCGAACACACGGACGACGGCAGACAATTCCACCTCCTCAAGTCGCTCCGCGTGTCCGGCGCGGTCGAGCAGACGGCGGAACGCGACGGGTCGGCGCTCATTTCGTTTCGGCAGGCGGATGCGGAGAGCGCCGACGGCTGGGTCGTGCGTGGCCGCGTGGGCGTGGACGATCTGGCGCTCACCCTCACTGGCGTTGACTTCTCGGGGGTGAAGCCGGAGAACGTGCCCGCATCGGCCCGGGACATCTTTGCGCAGGTGGGGCTGAGCGGGAAGGTGCCGCAGGCGGACGTGACCTACGCGTTCGCCGGAGGCTGGAACGCGCGGTTCGTGCTGCAGGACGTGGCGCTCAACCTGCCCGTGCCGGTGCAGCCAGATGAGGATGATGACGGGAACCCGATCCCCGTGCCGGAAGGGCAGAAGGACCTTCGGATGCGGATCGCCCGCACCAGCGGGGAATTGCTGATGTCCGACAAGGGAGCGTCGGGGCGCGTGACGGGGTTCATCGAAGACCTCCCCTACGACGTGCGGTTTGGCGTGGATGGTGTGACGAGGCAATCCCCTTGGACGTGCACGCTTGTGACGCGCGGGTTCCGTCTGGAGCAGCGCCCGCAGGTGTTACGGTTTGCGCCGGGGATCGTCCGCCGCCGGCTCCGCGACTTCTCCGACCCGACAGGCATCCTGGACGCGGAGGTGACGGTCGCGAGCAAGGGCGTCCCGAGCGCGGAGGGTGCGCAGCCGATTTCCGTGCGGGGCTCGCTGTTCCTCAAGGACGTGACGGCGGCGTTCAAGCGGTTCCCATACCGGTTCAGGAACATCCAGGGCGAAGTGAACTTCAACGACGAACGGGTGCTTTTGTCGGGCATTTCAGGCGTTTCTGACTCGGGAGCACGGATTATCGCCGAGGGAAAGATCGAGCCACCATCGGGCGATGACGCGGGCTTCAACCTCGACGTGTTCGTCAAGGACCTCAAGCTCGACGATGCGGTGCAGGCGGCGATGGAGAAGCGTGGGCAGGGGGACGTGCTGCCCACGCTGCTGAACCAGGAGGCGTACGGGAAGTTTCTGCAGCGGGGCCTGTTGCGGAGGTCCACCACCGCCGCCAATGCGCTTGTGCCGAACCCCGACGCACCGGTGTTCGACCTTGGCGGCAGCGTGGAGGTGCACGTGGCGGTGTGGCGCGAGCGCGGCATCGCGAGAGAGTGGGAGGACGCCGTCACGATCGTGCTCCCGGACGTGGCCATCATTCCCAAGGCCTTCTCGTACCCCATGCGGGCGCGCGGCATCACGATCTATCAGCGTGACAATGTGGCGACCGTGAGCGGCGGAGAACTCATCGGCCTGCACGGCGGGTCGGCGAACATCGTGGCGCGCGTGGACTATGAAGCGGCGAAGACAGCGCCGGAATTCGTACCCGATGTGCAGGTGGACGCGAAGGCCTTTCCGATCGATGACCTCCTGTTGGCCGCCCTGCCCACGCCACGCGGGAGCGAGAAGCCTCTGGGAGAGGTGATCGAGCCACTCCACCCCGCGGGCAGGGTGGACGCACGGCTTCGCGTGCGCCTCGGGGACGACAACACGGCACGGTACGTGGTGGACGCGACCGCGGGTGATGTCTCGCTGTCACCCCTCTCGGGTCTTGGCGAGCAACGCATCAGTGTGCGCCACGCTTCCGGCACGCTCCATGTGGGTGACGAGTCGCTCGACCTCGCGCTACAGGGGCTGATGTCCAAGGGGGGGGTGGGCGACGCAGAGAGCCTCGAGTCTCTATCGCCCGTGGCCTGCCGTGTCATCGGCGGCGACGCCCGCGATGACTTTGCACCCGATGCACCCGGGGGTGCCACCCGCGTGTCGGTATCCGCGAGCGAGGTAGACCTTTCCTGGACGCTGGAAGACTTTGCCCGTGCTTTCAACCCTGACGTGGCACGCACCATCGAAGACCTCCGGGCGCGGCATGACCCGCAGGGGGTCGTGAACGGACAGCTCGCCGTTGACCTGCTGAGCGGCGGCGGCACGCGTGTCCGGATGGATGCGACCCCCTCCAGCGCAATGTCCGCGATGGTGGGCGTGGTGGAGCCGCGGACGCTCGTGCAGATCACAAGGCCAACAGGTTCCTTCACTCTTCTGGCAAGCAGCGAGCCGGGCGTGACCATCCAGCTGGACCGCCTGGGCGGCGAGGTGTCGGGCCAGGACGGCGTGGCGGGCACCGTGGTGGCTTCGGGTGACGTCATATTGCGGTCGGCCCCTGCGCAGGATGACTTTGACCTTCGCATCGGCGCGGTGGGTGTGCAGCCTGAGCGAAGCGCCGCACAGCGGATACTCCGGGAAACAGGCGGTAGCGGCGTACTCGACACGCTGACCAGACTGAAGGCCACGGTGCGGGCCGATGCGGACGTGTCGGTGGCAAGGAGCGGCGTGAACCCGTTGAAGTTGCGGGGGCGGGTGATGCCCCGCTCTCTGGTGATGGAGCTGGACGATGGCCCGCTGATGCTGCCGGCCCTGTCGGGTTCGCTCGTGCTGGACGATTCGCGCGGAAAGATCGATGCACTGCGGGCGCAGACCCCGGACTGGGACCTCATGGTGGAAGGGTCTTGGGATAAGAGCGACGTCGGCACCGCATTGGACACCGTGCTGTCGCTCTCGGCCCGGCGCCTGACCCCGGACCTGCGGGCCATTCTCCCGCGTGCCATGCGCCAGACGATGACGGACCTCAACGTGCAGGTTGACGGCGCAATCGCCACGACCGGAACGCCGCTCAGAGTTACGTTCAACGCCGATGGCGACGTGCAACGCCTGAGCACCAGCGGGACCGTCGCCATGGACGCGGCCGCGCTGGACATGGGGGTGCGCATCTACGACGCCGCGGCGATGCTGAAGTTTGATGTGCAGTCCACCTCGGACAAGGAGTCCGCCGACGTCCGCCTGGAGGGGGATCTGCCCTCTTTCCGCGCCGCGGGTGTGGAGCTGAGGCAGGGGAAGTTCACTCTGCGGACTCAGCCCGACGGGACCGTGTACATCCCGGAATTCTCGGGGCGCGCGCACGGGGGACGCATCAGCGGGGCGGTGCGCATTGGCAAGGCGTACCTGCCCGCAGGGTTTGTGGGCCCGCCCCTGCCCGGGCGACCGTTCGAACTCGCGGTTGAGGCCTCCAACGTTCGGTTCGCTTCACTGCTGGAGGACATCAAGGCACGCAATGAGCAGCGCGAACCTATCGACCGCGCGCAGCCCGCGGCGGCGGATGGTTCTCGCGGCATGCTCTCGGGCAGCGTGACGCTGTCGGGCGTCTCGAGCCTCCCCTCGCTGCTGCGCGGGCGCGGCAACATGGTGGTGCGGGGTGGACGGGTTGTGAGCCTGCCCACACTGGTGCCGTTGATCCAGGTCACCAATCTTGAACTGCCCAACGACGAGCCCCTGGACCAGGCGATCGCTGACTTTTATCTCCAGAGCGGCGTTGTGAACTTCGAGCAGGTCAACATCTCATCGGAATCGGTTGGTTTGTACGGATTCGGCACCGCTACCTGGCCCGGCATGGACTTGGATATGCGGTTCCGCCTGGGGAACCGATCACGCATTCCGATCCTCACGCCGTTCTTGGAAGGACTCCGCGGCGAGTTCGCGACCGCCGTAGTGCAAGGCTCCGCGGACAACCCGAAGGTGTCCACGGTCGCGTTCGACCGCACGCGGAGAATCATCGAGGACTTGTTCGGGCGCGAAAAAACTCCTGAGCAACGCCGCCTCGACCGCATCGAGAGCCGGGTGACCTCCAGCGAACGCCGGGAACGGCGTGAGGAGATGCCCCCGGTGGAGCCGAGCGAGGTCGTTGAGCCGCGGTAGCGCTGGTATGCCCTCTTTGAAGGGTGGCCAAAAGAAACTTCAGAATTCGTGCGCGAGTTCGGTCAGGTTCGACTGTCCGGAGCGATTCACTGTGTACAGGCAATGTGCCTCGAAACAAACTCTGGAAAGGACTCGCCATGTTCACCACCGTCGCCAATGTGCTGCTCGCCTCGACCAAGACCGCGTTCGAAGCCGTCTCCAAGGCGGATCTCGAGCGCCTGCAGCTGCCGGACAACCCGGAAGCGATGCTGAAGACGACCATCTTCACCGGGCCCATGAAGCAGAATGACGACATGGCCAAGATGTTCGAGCGGGTGAAGGCGGGCGGCTAGATTTTTCGCGGAAGCCCCACGTCCCCCTCTCCGTCACGCCCTTGGGGCGTGCCACCTCTCCCCCGTTCCGGGGGAGCGGATGGGAGTCAAGCTGGACGCGGATCCTCTCCCCTCGCGAAGTGGGGAAGAGGTGTCACGCGAAGCGTGACGGAGAGGGGGCTTTGCTCCACGACAGACCGGCCA
>CALLYM010000168.1 GCA_937858155.1 uncultured Phycisphaerales bacterium
GCCTCGAGGAAGATCTGCCCATCGGTGATGGAGATGACGTTGGTCGGGATGTACGCGGAGACGTCGCCGGCCTGGGTCTCGATGATCGGCAGCGCGGTCAGCGATCCGGCGCCCTCGGCGTCGGACATCTTGGCGGCGCGCTCGAGGAGGCGGCTGTGCAGATAGAACACGTCGCCGGGGTACGCCTCGCGGCCCGGGGGACGGCGGAGGAGCAGCGACATCTGGCGGTACGCCACGGCCTGCTTGGAAAGATCGTCGTAGATGCACAGGGCGTGCTTGGGCATCGGCTTGCCGTCGGAGAGCGTCGCACCGGCCTTCTTGCCGCTCCACATGAAGTACTCGGCCATCGCCGTGCCCGAGTAGGGGGCGATGTACTGCATGGGGGCCGGGCTCGAGGACGATGCGTTCACGACGATGGTGTAGTCCATCGCACCGTTCTTGCGGAGCGTCTCGACAACGCCCGCCACGGTGGACTCCTTCTGGCCGATCGCGACGTAAATGCAGACGATCGCGTCCTTGGTGCCCCAGTACTGCTTCTGGTTGATGATCGAGTCGATCGCGACGGCGGTCTTGCCGGTCTTGCGGTCGCCGATGATCAGCTCGCGCTGGCCGCGGCCGATGGGGATCATGCTGTCCACGGCCTTGATGCCGGTCTGCATGGGCTCGTGCACGGGTTGGCGCTCGGCGATGCCCGGCGCGATGATGTCCACCTTGCGGAACTCGGAGGCGTTGAGCGCGCCTTTGTCGTCCTGGGGGGCGCCCAGGGGGTCAACCACGCGGCCGAGCATGCACTCGCCCACGGGCACCTCAAGCAGGCGGCCGGTGGACTTCACCATGTCGCCTTCCTTCACCTTCAGGTAGTCGCCGTAGATGACCGCGCCGACGGTGTCCAACTCAAGGTTGAACACCTGGCCCATGACCGCGCCCTCGGCGGTCTGGAACTCCAGGAGCTCGCCGGCCATGGCCTTGGAGAGGCCATAGATGCGGGCGATGCCGTCACCGACTTCCACCACGCGGCCTACTTCGGAAACTTCCAGGTCGGCCCCGAACTGCTCGACTTCCTGGCGGATGACGGACGCGATTTCATCTGTGCGGATCTTCACGGCGTGGTTCCTTGAGACATGCAGCCCGACCGTCAGGGAGGGCTCTTCCTGCGTGGATTGAGCCACCAAACACCCGCCGCGGCCACCCCGCGGCACTCCCCAAACCGCGGTCCGGTCGGGGGGGCCAAGAGTAGACGATGGGAGGGGTGATTTCCGGTGATGCGCGCCCTCTGTTATACCTAACAAAATTCGACTCTGGATGCTCCGCGGGTTTGAGTGTGGGCGTTATGCGAGGCTCTCATCCGGCAACCGCCTTGAATTGCAGTTGTATAAGTGGCATCCCTTGCTCTCGCACATCGAGTTTCCCATGGAGTTATGAGATGGAGAGGTTCTTCGGGTGGGTGCTTGCCTGCGTGCTGCTAGTCCACGCGATCTGTCCTGGCAGGGCGCTCGCGCAGCCCGGACCTTGCGACACCCAGTGGCTGCCAGGCCAAGGCGTACCCGGCACGAATGGAGTTGTCAGTGCAACAACGCTGTGGGACCCCGATGGCCCAGGCCCGCAAGCGCCCAAACTCGTGCTCGGTGGTCAGTTTTCCATCGCCGGGACCGCGTCTGCATCCAATATCGCTCTCTACGACCCAGAAAGCGGTGCGTGGGCAGCGTTGGGGTCGGGGACGAGCGGAGAGGTTAGTGTTCTCACAACACTTCCCAGCGGAGACCTAATAGTCGGCGGCTCCTTCTTTACCGCTGGTGGTGTCGCGGTCAACCACATCGCCCGCTGGAACGGCACGCAATGGTCTGCCTTGGGATCAGGTATGGACCACAATGTCCATGCGCTTGCAGCATTGCCCAACGGTGACTTGATCGCGGGCGGCGGCTTTACCACGGCCGGCGGGATGCCCGAGAATTGCATCGCCCGCTGGAACGGCACAACGTGGTCAGCGCTCGGAGCGGGAGTGAACTCAACTGTCTTTGCGATTCATGTGCAGCCCAACGGGGACTTGATTGTGGGAGGCACATTCACCACTGCGGGTGGCTTAGCGAACAACTGCATCGCTCGCTGGGACGGCACGACGTGGTCATCGCTTGGCGGCGGAACGAGCAGTACCGTTCGTGCAATTCAAGCTCTCCCCAATGGGGACTTGATTGTGGCAGGAGACTTCCAGTCCGCCGGGGGAGCGGCGGCCAACCTTATCGCTCGCTGGGACGGATTGGCGTGGTCGACGCTGGGAGGGGGACTGGGTAGAGCCAACAGTGTGTACACACTCACCCTTTTGTCAAACGGCGATCTCGTTGCTGGCGGTTCCTTCTCCACCAGCAGCGGCGGGCCTGCGACCTACCTCGCTCGTTGGAACGGCTCGTCGTGGTCTACGCTTGGATCGGGGGTAAACGAGCACATCTTTGCACTCACGACGCTGCCCAATGGAGATGTTGTTGCAGGCGGTCTGGTTTCCCTCGCCGGGGGGATGCCGACCCGATACATCGCGCGTTGGAATGGAACAACCGGCGATTGGTCAGCCTTGGGATCAGGAATGGACGGGTCTGCTACCGCGTTCACAACGCTGCCAAACGGGGACTTGATCGCCGGTGGCTTTTTCCGCATGCTGGAGGGCGTACCCGCCAATCGCATTGCGCGTTGGGACGGTGTGACGTGGTCCGCGCTCGGATCGGGCATGAACGACTATGTCGGCTCCGTAACGACATCATTCAACGGCGATGTGATCGCGGGCGGCACCTTCACCACAGCGGGCGGACTGCCAGCCAATCGCGTCGCACGCTGGGACGGTGCAACGTGGTCCGCTCTAGGGTCAGGGATGAACTTCAGCGTCTCCGCCCTCGCGACGCTCCCGAATGGGGACCTGGTCGCTGGCGGTGACTTCACAACAGCAGGGGGCACGCCCGCCAACCGCATCGCCCGTTGGGACGGCACTGCGTGGTCGCCGATGGGATCGGGCATGAACGGACGGGTGAGGGATGTGACAACCCTCTCCAACGGAAACCTGATTGCAGGTGGCTACTTCACCACCGCCGGGGGCGTCACCGTCAACCACATCGCACGCTGGGATGGTTCTGCGTGGGCGGCGCTGGAATCTGGAATGAATGGCAACGTGTACGACCTCTTGGCGTTGCCGAATGGAGAATTAGTCGCAGGCGGCGACTTCACGGCCGCCGGCGCTGTGCCAGCGAACCACATCGCTCGCTGGGACGGGGCAACATGGTCAGCATTGGGAGCTGGAACGAGCGGAACCGTGTATGCAATCCAGACGCAGCCTAGCGGACACATCACTGCTGGCGGCATCTTCGCCGCCGCGGGCGGCACGATGGTCAACCACATTGCCCGCTGGAATGGAACGGCGTGGTCGGCCCTGGGATCCGGGATGAATGGCGGGGTCTTTGCACTTACCGAACTGCCGAGTGGCGATCTGCTCACCAGCGGGAACTTTTCCACCGCGGGCGGACACGTCTCGGCCTACTTCGCGCGCTTCGGCGTCCCCCCCGGCTGTTCCCCCTGCGACCCCATCGACTTCAATCACGACTCCCTCTTCCCCGATACTCAGGACATCGCCGACTTCCTCAACGTCTTCGCTGGCGGCGTCTGCTCCGGCCAGTCCCCCACCGA
>CALLYM010000169.1 GCA_937858155.1 uncultured Phycisphaerales bacterium
CGCCGGCCGATCCAGCTCGACGATCGAGCCCGGGCGCCGATGCCGGCACTCACCACCAGCCGGTTGCAGCGCCGATCAATAGCACCGCCACGACAGCCCACCACAGCGGGATCGCCAAGGTGAGCAGCGTCGATCGCATGGACGGGCGGGGCTCGCGCGCGGCATCCGAAGCTGCCCTCATGGACCTGCCAACCTTTTCCTGCATGTCCTGCATTTCCGGCACGTCCCGCATTTCCCGTGAAAGTTGAGGTCGAGCCGGCTACGTGGCGATCTTGGCGGAAGTTGGTTTGCGTCCCCCGTTGCCGTCGTCGTCCAATTGGACTGCAAAGCTTGCGCGAGGCTGCTCGACCGTTCAGTGATCGAAGCTCGGACCAAGCGAGACCCGGACGTGCACGTGCGCACCGCCCCGGTCACCTCAGCTACCTCTGCGTGTTGCCACTGGCAGCTGCCGCTGGCCGCTGCTTGCGCCGAGGCCGAACCGCCGAGAATGGGCCAAGCCTCTGCAAGACCAATCGGTCAGATACACCGGCAGGCTCGGCGGCGGCTCGCCCTCTTTGCGTTCCGCCTTGCCCTCGGCCTTGAGCCTGGCCTGCAGTTCGTCCTCCAGACGCAGCGCATCGCGGAGTGACGGCGATCCATGCGCCGCACGGATATCGGTGACGAACTCACCCGAGGCTACTCCCGGGTCAGTCGCCGCAATGTGATTGGCTTCATCCACGCCCGCGATATCAAACACAAACAGCCCGCGCCACGACGTATCCCGCGGCTTCACAAACGGCCCGGCGATGATGAGCTTCTTCTCCTTCGCCAGCCGCTGCATGTTGCTCATGTGACCCTTGAATATCTCCTGCTTCTGCTCGGGGGTGTGCGATGCCGAGTTCGGCCCCGTCTTGAGGTACACCAACGTGTACCGGGCTTCGCTCGCGCCCGTGCACCCGCACAGGCACGCGATCAACACGCTGAGTACGAACACCGCAATTCCATTAGTATGCATCCCTCACAGTACGGCCATTCTTCCTGGCGGCGTACGGTTGCATCGCTCATAAGAAAGCACCCATGTCTCAGCACACTGCATTCACCGGCTCCGTCCCCCAGACCTACGACCGCTACCTTGGCCCGCTCCTCTTTGCGCCGTATGCCCGGGACATGGTCAATCGCCTCCAGCCCAAGCCCAATGATCGCATTCTTGAGCTCGCCGCGGGCACCGGTATCGTCACCAAGCTCATCGCCGCGTCCCTCCCATCGGGCGCGACACTCACCGCCACAGACCTCAAAGAGCCCATGCTTGCGGTCGCCCGCAACACCCCAGGCCTCGCCAACAACCCGCGCGTCACCTTCAAGGAAGCCGACGCCTGCGCGATCCCTTTTGCAGACGCTTCCTTCGACGCCATCGCCTGCCAGTACGGCGTCATGTTCTTCCCCGACAAGCTCCTCGCCATGCGCGAGGCCCGCCGTGTGCTCGCACCCAAAGGTCGCTACATCTTCAACGTCTGGGATTCGTTCGAGCACAACCCCATCCCACGGATTGTCCATGAGACCGTTGCGGCCAAGTTCCCCACGAATTCTCCCAACTTCCTCAAGGCAACGCCCTACGGCTATAACGACCGTGCCGAGATCGAGCGTGTCGTCCGTGCCGCGGGCTTCACCAACGTCGCCGTCGAAACTGTTGAGTTCCCCTCCTCCGCCCCAACCGCCGAGGATGCCGCCCGGGCGTTCATTGAGGGCACGCCGCTCCTCGCCGGTATCCAGGAGCGCGGAGTGACCGACATCACCCCCATCCGCGCTGCCGCGGCAGAAGCCCTCGCGAAGCGGTTCGGCGCAGGCCCGTGCAAGTCGACGATGCGTGCGGTGGTGTTCTCCGTGTCGTAAGCAAGCAACACGTGGAATCAGAGCGCAGTAGGATCGGGTATGCTGCGTCCCTCCGCAGCAACCATGCAACTCTCACCGACATCCCTTGTCACACCAAAGCGCAACGCCCTGGTCCCGTTCCGTTCCCGCCTGCTCTTCGCCACGCTCCTCACCAGCGCGCTTGTGGCGGCGATCGTCACTGGAGTGCTCCACTTCCTGCTCGTCGCTAACGGGCGTTCGTCCGTCACCATCGCCACCGCTCTTACCGCGGTCGAGGTCGCGGCCTCGATCGACGCGGAAACCGTGCGAACCCTAGCCGCGTCGCACGATGCGTCCCACGCACCGGAGGCCGAACCGCTCCGCGAGCACCTGCGTCGTGCCCGCGAGCGCATGCGGCGCGAGTTCCCCCCGTGGTTCAACGTCGATCCGTATCTCGGAGCCGCGCGGCTAGGCATCATCGTGCCGGACAATGACGCCGGCGCCGCACGCCTGCTCCTGACGACCGACAATCAGAGCGAGGGCGCGCCGTACGCGTTCGGATTCAGCCCGATGCCCGAGGTGCGCTGGAACGCCATCAGCTTCGACGAAGAGATCGTGAACGATGCGCGCGGGCCGCACTTGGGCGGCCGTGCGCCCATCCGCGATGCACAAGGCAACACCGTCGGCCTCGTTCTGATCGAGACCGATGCGAAGTACTTCGCATCACTGAACCAGGTGATTCTGTCGGTGTGCATAGTCATCTTTCTGGGCACGATGGTCATTTCATTTGTGCTCGCAAGCGCCCTTGCATTCTGGCTCGTGCGCCCCATCAAGACCCTGACCGCGGCAATGGCCACTGTTGCATCCGGTGATCTCTCTGTCAGCGTTCCCCGGACGCGGCGCGGCGACGAGTTCGACGCGCTCACCGACCGGTTCAACGACATGGTCAGAGGTCTGCGCGAACGCGAGAAGATGAACCGCGACCTCACCACCGCGCGCGAGGTGCAGAACCACCTGCTGCCCCGCCAGACGCCCACCATTGCCGGGTACGAAACACTGCACGCCGTGCACTACTGCGAGCTGACGGGCGGTGACTATGTGGACGTGTTCCCGGCGCCATCTCACGCGGGGCTCTGGGGCCTCACCGTCGCGGATGTCTCGGGCCACGGGATTCCCGCGGCGATGCTGATGAGCTGGACGCGGGCGATGGTTCGCGCACAAGCGAGTTCACTCGGGGAGGACCTCACGGCGATGCTGCGCGGGATCAACACGCACCTCGTCCGTGACTCGGGCGGCAGCGCATTCCTTACCATGTTCTTCGGATTTCTCGACACCCACGCCCACCGCCTCCGTTGGGCGAGTGCGGGCCACGACCCGGCGCTGCTCGTGCGGGCGCGCACGGGCACGGTCGAACACCTCTGCGCCACCGACGTGCCCCTGGGTGTGCTCGATGACGCCCCCTTGCCCCCAGGCGACGATGCCACCCTGGAACCAGGCGACCTGCTGATGGTGTGCAGCGACGGCCTGGCGCAAACCCGGAGCCGATCGGGCGAGTACTTCGGACTGACGCGGATTGAATCCATCCTCCGGTCTCACGCCGCACACCCCTTGCGCGACGTGATCGATGAGCTGCTGCGGCAGGCCTCGGTGCACCGCTCGGATCAGGTGCAAGACGACGACATCACGCTGCTCCTGGTACGGCGGAACGCTGTGCCGTAATCGCCTTGCCCTCCGTCAGCGCCCGCTCTGCAGGCCTGCACGCTCCGCCGCCCGCACGCTGGCGACAATGAAGGCCCTGTCCACCGCGTCCGCCGCGCCCGAGCGGTTCACGTCCTTCACGGCGCTGCCCGCGGGGAGCGCCTGCCAGGCACAGAGGTCATCGACATTCACCCGAAGGTTCCCGTCCGCGTCCTCGTTGCTGCGCGTTGCGCGGGCCAATGGGTCTCCCACCGCCGTCTGCATCCATGACAAGCCAGGGATGCTCGTCCACGCAGCCTCGGCCCACGACAAGTTGCCGAGCACAAAGTTGTCCACCAGGTACTTGTTGTCGGGTATCGAGTCCGCCAGCGGCTCCCACGCGTTGCCCACCGCGAACGTGCCGCCCGCTCCGAGGAAGTCCGCGGACTGCATCTGCGGCGCAAAGCCCAGCTGCCCCAGGCCGCCGTAGTCCCGCGCGTTGAACGACTCGATGGTATTGAAGATCGCGCCGTTCGCGTAGTTGAACGAGAGCGCGTAGACGGTGCCCGAAGGTGAGTTGTCGCACAGCAGAGGCACGCCCGAGTGGTTGCTGCCGTACGTGGCGAGCAGGATGACAGGGGTCGAAACCAGGATCCCCTGCTGGAAGCAGAGGTTGGGCCCGATGAAAAAGTTGGCTGCGCCCGCGCCGGCGTCTGTGCGAAGGTTGGGGGGCGCTACAGCGGGCGCGGGCCGGAAGCGGCCGTCATTCAAGATGGAGTTCTGCGCGAGCGTGTAGTCGTCCCCAGCGCCTAGGGCCGGGAACGTGCCGGACTGGCTGTCAAGGTTGGAACCATCCTCGTCAAAGATGAGAGTGGCCGTCGAGGTGTTGTACAACAGATTCTGTGCCCGCGTGATGGCGGCCTGAATAATCGGCACGGTGTCGGCATCAAGGCGGCAGGTCAGCAGGATGTCGCCGGGGTTCAGGCGTGTCGCGGAGCCGATTGCGCCGTTGGGCTGCCAGAGCGGTCCGGTGCCGGAGAAAACAAAGATCTTGTTCGACTGGATGAACTGGTTGTTCATCGTGAGCATCGAACGGGTGTTCCGCGTGTACGGGTTGAAGATGACCCCGTCCGCGCGGGAATCATTGCTGCCGCCGGCCTCTCCCTGCGAAAGGTCCTGCCACAGCAGGGTCAGCTCACTCTCGACGCTCGCGCTGGTGCAGTCGTTGGAAGTCAGTTCCGGGATGAACTGGCCCGGCCCCTCGCCCGGGAAGTCGGCGTTGTCGGGGACGTCGGTGTCCTGCACGCGGTGCGGCAGGCCCTTGGTGAGGATCAGGCATCGAACGCGTGTGGCAAGGTTGTTCGTCGTCAGGTAGGTCCGGATAGGCGTCCGCAGGTTCGCGATGAAGTTCGCGTACGAGATGCTGCCCGGCGCCGAGACGGGTACGCCGGCGGCAGCAAGGTTCAGAACACGAACCGCAGGGTGAACTCCGGGTTGGTTGCCGACGCCCCCGGGAATCCTGCGCGATCCCGCGTAGAACTCTGCGACCGCGAGCGAGTCCGCCGTCCTGCTGTCGTACACAAGAAGGGCGTCCTCGTCCCGCAGCTGTGCGCGCGCTGTGGCACACACCACCAAAACGGCGGCCGCGGCGGCGAGCAGCGAGATAGGACCGATATTGCGGGCCATGCTGGGTATCACGATACAGAACGCCCGGACCGGGTCAAGACTTTTCTCGAAGGGTCCCGAATGATGTGAGTGAACCATGGGCGCGATGTTCTAGGACGAACCCCCGGCACAACCACCCCATCGCCCCGCGGCACGCGGTCGGGCGGGAGGACAGCCGGACGGGGGCCGAACGGCCTCAGCGGCAATAGGGGCGTGCCGGATTCAGCTCAAAGTGGTCCCGGGCAGCCGGAAGGACGAGGTGGTGGGCGTGCTTGGAGATCGGCTGAAAGTCAAAGTCAGCGCGCCGGCCGAGGAAGGGCGGGCAAACGTGGCGGTCTGCACGCTCATTGCGCAGAAGCTCGGAGTGAACGCGCGAGCGGTGACCGTGGTGTCCGGACCAACGAATCCTGAGAAAGTCGTGCGGGTGCAGGGCGTAAGTGCAGTGGACGCAGAGCGGATGTTGCTGGATTGATGCCTCCGCTGCGTCCCATATCCCTGCAACTGTCAGCCTTCAGGACACGTACCCGTTAGTACTTCCGTTCACGGGTGGCGAGCCCGCGCTCGCGAGGACCTGAAACATCGTCGATACTCTCTGGCCGTGCGTCCGAACCGTGTCATCCTTGCACTTCTCGCCCTTGCCGGCGTCTGCCGCGCGGACGTGGTAGTTGGTCAAGGGGCGGCGGTCACCCCTCGCGGTGGCGTGCTCAGCCTGCGGACAGGGGATGTCACGACGGCCAATCTGCCCAACCTCCTGGGATCGCGCACGTTTCCCGCGGACCCCGCGCTCGTGCTGGTCCTCGCCCGCCCGATGAATGAGGACACGCGCGCGTCCCTGGACAAGATGGGCGTCGTTATCCGCGACTACCTGCCTACCAACGCGTACTTCGCCGATCTGTCTCGCACGTCGCCCGCGGCGCTGCGCGCGACCGGCCTCGTCGCCTCGGTCCACCGAGTGGAGCCAGCCTGGAAGCTTGACCCCATGCTCCGCAAGGGCGCTGCGCCCCCGGCATGGACCACGCCGCCCTTTCAGAAGGCCGCTGCGACCGGTCAGGCCTCCCTCGCCCTCACACTCTGGCGTGGTGTACCGCCCGACGCAACGATCGCTTGGCTCAAGACCCAGCCCGCCGCGATCGCGGCGGTGGAACGCACGCCCACCGGCACAACCATCCACCTCCGCTGCGCTCCGTCACTGGCCGTAGCACTTGCCCAACGTCCCGATACCCAGTACGTCGAGTTCAATCCCGAATGCACGGACCGTTCCAACACCATCACGCGATGGGTCGTGCAGTCCAACATCGAGAACCTCGAAACGATCAGTGCGCATGGCATCACCGGCGCAGGCAGCATCGTCGGCCACATAGATTCCGGCCTCGCCCCCGACCACTGCTCGATGCTCGACACCCTCCACCCCATTGGTCCGCTGCACCGCAAAATCGTCGCGCAGAACGACATCAACAACACGTACTCCGGGCACGGCACGCACACCGCGGGCACGCTGCTCGGGGACGACGGCACCGCCGGTTCCAACCGCGGCATCGCCTGGGGCGCACGCCTCGTGCACAACAGCTACCCGTCATATAACGAGCCCGAGATGTACGGTCGCTTTGAGCTCCACCGCACGCAGGGCGCGTTCATCCACAGCAACTCCTGGGGCAGCGACTCCTTCCACACGTACGAACTCCTCTCCCGCGTCGTCGACGCTTTCCAGTTTGACCACGAGGACAATCTGCTCGTCTTTGCAATCTCCGACCTTGTCGCCCTCGGCATCCCCGACCAGTGCAAGAACGCTCTCACGGTCTCCGCCAGCAACAACGCACCCACGCAGGACACCATGTGCGTCCTCAACACGGGCGGCCCCGCAACCGGCCCCACCTTCGACGGTCGCCGTCGGCCGGACATCGTCGCTCCCGGCTGCCCCATTACTTCGTCCCTTGGCCAAACCGGCTGTGGGCTTGGCGTGTTCAGCGGCACCAGCATGGCCTGCCCCGCCGCGGCTGGCGTTGCGGTACTCACACGGGAGTACTTCACCCGCGGCTTCTATCCAACCGGCGTGGAGACGCCCGCGAACGCGTTCACGCCAACGGGCGCGCTCATCCGCGCGATGATGGTCAACAGCGCCAACGACGTCACGCAGCAGGCCGGCTACCCCGGCAACAAAGAAGGCTGGGGCCGCATCCTCGCTGAAGACTCCCTCTTCTTCGCGGGCGACAACCGCCAGACAACACTCCTGGACCTTCCCAACTCCCACCCCGACGCGCTGCAGACAGGCCGCACACGCCAATTCGCCGTGCAGGTCTTCAACCCCGCACGCTTCAAAGTCACGCTCACCTGGACCGACCCCCCCGCCGCCGCGAACGCCTCCTTCGCGCCCGTGAACGATCTGGACCTTGTCGTCACAAGCCCCTCGGGCCAGACCTACTTCGGCAACGTCTTCGCCAACGGCTCCAGCACCACCGGCGGTACCGCCGACATCCGCAACAACACCGAGCAGGTCCACATCGCGACCCCGGCCCTTGGCACCTGGACCGTCGAGGTCGTCGGCGCGCAGGTCAACATGGGCCCGCAGGGCTTCGCGGTCGTCGTTACGGGAGGCATCGCGCCTGTCGCCTGCGACGACATTGACTTCAACAACGACAGCCTTTTCCCTGACACCATGGACATCGAGGACTTCCTCTCCGTCTTCTCCGGCGGGCCCTGCAGCACCGCCCCTGTGCCCGGGTGCAACGACATCGACTTCAACAACGACGCGCAGTTCCCGGACACGGCGGATATCGAAGCTTTGCTGAGGGTGTTCGGTGGCGGGGGCTGCTGACGTCACACTCCAGGACGCGTTCCGTCCGGCTGTTCTTTCCGGCCGGAACTCTGGAGGAGGATGTCGGTGATCGCCGCATCAAGCGAACGCCAAATGGCATCTTCGCTGGGCTTTGGACTTACCCGAATCCGCAGTGTCGCACGGCCAGCCTGTACGTTCGCGGTTTCCACAAGCACCCGAAGGTCGATGGGCTCGAGCGTGGCAAACGCTTCTGTGACTCGCACGTGAGCCTCAAAGTGCTGACGGGATGTCCGCGTAACTTTCACCTGCGCAGGGACGATCGCTCTTCCTTTCCCCTCCGCGAACGACGCCATCAGTCCGTTGTAGTACTGTTCTAACAGGTTGTGCAGCCGTGCGGCGTCGGGCGCGGGCTCGTCTATCCACATGACAAACGCGTACGACCAGAAGTTGTCGCTCTCCGGCTTTCCCCAACCCGGCGGAAACCGCAGAGACTCCTCTCCCGCCGGCAGCATCGGCGCGAACGCCGGGGGCAGTGGAAATGTCTCGGATTGCCACCCCTCGATCACGCCAGGCCGAGAAGCTCGCCCGGGGACATCCGTGCGCTCTGATCCACCGCCCCCGGACACACCCCGCGCCTCGCGCAGCGCGCACCCGGGAGCGAAGGCCAGCACAGACAGCGCGAGGCACAACGAGATGGAGGTATGAATCGGGCGCATTGGTGGTGCAATGAGTGATATTGATGGGCGTGCCCTTGTACCAAACGAAGGCGGCGCAGTTACAGTGAATCGTCCTCGCGGGATGCTTTGTCCCGGTCAGGGCTGGAGAACAACCTGGTGAAACCCCGCCCGGGCGCTCTTCGCGCCCGGACGGGTGCCCTTGCATTACTTGCCCGGTGCTGCGGCCTTTCCGTGGCCGCGCCGTGTCGCCTCGAGGATCTGGCCCTTGATGGCAGTCACCTCAGGACCCGGCGCTGCGCCCGGCGCCGTCGCCGCCTGCAGCAGCCGGTCCGACAAGAGCATGGTGAGCATCGTTTCCATAATGCTCCCCTGGCCCTGGCCGTTGCCCCCGCCCATGACGACCTTGGGCACGACATCCGCGCCTGACTGCTGGATCGCCTCCGCGAAGCGATTCATTACCTGCTGCGTGAGCTGGTACGCCGGGCCGCCGTACGCGCGGACTTGCTCCTCCACCGCCATGGCCTGGCCGATGCCGACACGTGCGGCGCGCTCGGCCTCCGCCTCCGCGAGCGACCTGATCTTGGTCGCCTCGGCCTCGGCCATCGCCTTGACGCGTGACGCCTCCTGCAGGGATCGCTGGTACTCGGCGCGGCCCTGGTTGGTCTGGATGGAGATGGCGATCTCGGACTCGGTGAGCCTGGCCTGCTGTGCCGCGACGGCCTCGGCCTCGCGGAGTTCGCGCTCCTGCTTCGCGGCCTTTTCCTGCTGCGCGTAGGTGGTAATCTGCTCCTCGGCCACCTGGCGGGCACGGAGCTGCTCCAGGATCTGCTGAATGCGGGTGTCGCCCTTGGGCCCCTTGGGCGTGCCAATGAGGACTTCCTCCAGTTCCAGGTTGTAGTAGGCGAATTTCAGGCGCATCTCGGCGGAGGCCTGCTGCTGGATCTGGCTGCGCTCCTGGAGCAGCTGGATAAGCGTGCGCGTCTGGCCCACGTTCTTGAAGTACGCCGAGACCATGGGGTCCAGCGTCTGTTCGACCAGCCTCTGGATGTCGCCGAAGCGCTGGATCACCAGCGGCGCCTTGCGGTAGTCGATGTGCACGACCACCGACAGCGGCAGGCTGGGCTCGAACGCGTCCTTGGTGATGAGCGAGACCTCGGCGAGGTGCTCGTCGAAGCGGTGCTCGCCGGCTTCGCCACCGATCCACTTGAGCAGGAAGTTGGTGGTGGGCACCATGATCACCTTGCCCGCGTAGGTGTTGAACGCGTACTTGCCGGGCAGCAGGGCCTCCTTCCACACGCCGCGCTGGCCGGTCTGGACGAGTTCGCCGTGGGAGTACTCGGTGCCGGAGAGGTCCGCGCCGTGCTCGCCTGTATAGGAGACAACGACGCCCACGTGGCCGACCTCGACGACCGTCTTGTCGATGAGCTCCACCGTGGCGAAGAGGCGGTTGACGGCGTAGGTGCCGTCGACAAGCACCTGCAACTGCCGACCGCGCCGGCCGCCCGCGGCGAGGAACTTTTCGGCGTCCTGGAAGTTGTTGTGGCTCCCGGCGGCGCTCTCGCCGACGACAGGGGCGATGATCTCGCCCTGGGCGAGGGCAGGGCCGTCGTGCACCGTCACGATGCCAACTTTGTCCAGCCCGCCCCGGATGATGACGGGCTCGAAGCCGTCACGCCCGCCGATGATGCGGGCCGTGTCCTCGAGCACGGCCTTCTCCTCCTTGGAGAGCGGCAGGCAGAAGAGCCGCTCCTCGGTGATGACGACGAACTGGGCGAGGTTGATGGCGTAGGTGCCCTCGCGCAGGATCTGGCGCTGGGGGCCGCGCTGGCCGTGGCCCTCCAGGAACGCACGGACGTCCTCGAAGTTGCGGGCGCCGGTGTTGGCGCCCAGCGTCTGCGTCGGCTCGAGCGGCAAGCCGTCGCGTGAAAAGACATACCCGATGCGGCCCTGAGGGATCGTGACCAGCGGCACGGTGTGCACGCGGTACTGCAGCGGCATGAGCCAGTGCAGGCCGCCGCGCAGCAGCGTGGGCTGAAAGCCCGCCTCGCCCTTCAACGCGATGAAGCCGGTCTTGACGGAGCCCGCGAGGCTCCATCGCTTCTCGACAATACCAACGGACCTGTTGGAAACAGGGCGCAGACCCAGAACCACGAACAGGATCAAGGCGAGGACGATGATCGCCGCGATGCCAACTACGACCTGTGTCGGCGTGAAGTACGCGGGCTCAAGCTGCGACATTGTGACGTATGCAAGGGTCATCATGAGTACTCATCCATCGCGTGCCAGGGGGACGCGCAGCTGCCTGCGCGGGGCGATCCACGCGAGATCGCCTGAATCTGAGCGAACGCTGAGCGGCGGAGGATTGGTTGGTGGCATCCAGCGCCGCTAAGGCGGCGGGTACGGCTGACCCATGTAATCCGTGAAGCGGGGCAGATCGACGCCGAAGGCCGCGTCACCTGCGGTCGTCACCGGGGTCAGGCTCAGAATGGGAAGGGGGCGTTTCATCAGGCCCTCCGTGGGCCGCCGGTAGCTCTGTGGAACCTACCGCACGCGGAGTACGAGCGAACAGTTGATTGTATGCAACCGAAGAAAAACGTCAGTTCGGAAGGGGTTTGTAGCGGGTTTGGTAATGACGGAATGCGAACAGCGCTTCGTGAGCGAGAAAACCCCACCCACACAACTCTCCGGAGTCGCACGGATCAAACGCCCGTTCCGGATGGGTGGGCTACCTATCCAACTCCGCCGCCACGATGTTGATGCTGCCCAAAATCGCCACCACGTCGCTCAGCAGGTGCCCCTCGGTGATCTTCTGCATGATCGAGTAGTTCACGAAGCACGGCGGGCGGGTCTTGACGCGCCACGGGCGGGCGGTCCCATCGCTCACGATGTAGTAGCCCAGTTCACCGTTCGCGGATTCCTGGCAGGCGTACACCTCGGCGATCGGGGGCGTCCAGCCGCGGTTGGTCATGATGAGTTCAAAGTGCTGGATGAGGCCCTCGATCGAGCCGTAGACGTCCTTCTTGTTGGGCTTGGTGACCTTGCTGTCAGCGAAGGCGTCGATGGGGCCTTGCGGGATCTTGTCGATGAGCTGCGCGATGATGTCGCAGGACTGCTTGATCTCCTGCACGCGCAGGTAGTACCGCGCGTAGCAGTCGCCCTCGTGCATCAGCGGCACCTGGAACTTGACGGCGGGCGCACCCATCCCATCCCAGTTGTCCGCGTAGCACAGGTACGGTTCGTCCTTGCGCAGGTCCCGCAGAACGCCCGACGCGCGCGCCATCGGCCCCGTGAGCGACCAATCAATCGCGTCCTGCTTGGAAATCACGCCGATCCCCTGCACCCGGTCCATGAAAATCCGGTTGCGGTTGAGAAGCCCCTCCAGGTCCGCCAGCGCCTGCGGCACCTCCTTGTTGATGAGGGCCTTGACCATCCGCTTGAACGTTTCTTCATCGGGCAGGTCCTGCATCAGCCCCCCCACCCGCGTCCAGTCCGGGTGGAACCTCTGCCCGCTGATGTAGTCGACGATGTCGTAAATCTTCTCCCGCACGTTGAACGCGTAGATGAAGCCGGTGAAGGCGTTCAGGTCCAAACCCGCTGCGCCAGTGCAGAGGAGGTGATTCTGGATACGGGCAACTTCCGACATTATCGTGCGGAGCACCTTGCAGCGCGGGGTGATCTCGATGCCGAAGAGCTTTTCGACAGCGCCGTGCCAGGCGATGTCGTTGAAGATCGGGGACAGGTAGTCCATGCGGCTGACGATGGTGACGTACTGGTTGTAATCGAGGGCCTCTCCGAGTTTTTCGAAGCCGCTGTGGAGGTAGCCGATGTGGGGCGTGCAGCGGGCGATGCGCTCGCCGTCGAGTTCCAAGACGAGGCGCAGGGTGGTGTGGGTGGCGGGGTGCTGGGGGCCGAAGTTGAGGACCCAGCGGTCGC
>CALLYM010000170.1 GCA_937858155.1 uncultured Phycisphaerales bacterium
GGAGACGCCAGCCATGATCCGGTCGAGCAGCTCGACCGGAAGGCGGATGCTGCGCGGGGTGCCACGCCTGGGCGCTTCGGCGACCGCGGCGAGCGTGGTCTGGTCGGTCAGCTCCTCGGCGACAGGCTGGGCGATCACGACCCGCGGCTTGAGCGCTGCGATCAGCTCGGCATCATTGTCCTCGACCCCCTTGCCGCTTTCGAGCGCATCGGTGAGCTCGGCGATGCGATCGATGATCGCGAGCACGGCGCTGACGAGCAGCGCATCGGGCTGGCGACGATCGGCGCAGCCTAGCGACGCGGGCGACGCGCGACAAGGGGCTTTGACGCGCAGCGCGGGGGATTTCTCGGCGGCGCGGCTTTACAGCACGGGGGGACCTCCGTAGGATTCCCCATGCCCCAGATCAGCACATTCCTGACGTTCAATTCCCAGGCTGAGGAAGCTGCCCGTTTCTACACCTCGGTGTTCCCCAACTCAAGGATCACGCGCATTGCTCGCTACCCCGACCTTGGCCCGAAGTCACCCTTCAAGACGGGCGGTGTGATGACCGTCGAGTTCACGCTTGATGGGCGTGAGTTCACGGCTCTGAACGGCGGCCCCCAGTTTTCCTTCACGCAGGGGTTCTCGATTTCCGTTCTCTGCGAGACACAGCAGCAGGTGGACGAGTACTGGGGCAAGTTCGTTGCGGCGGGTGGCAAGCCGGTCGCATGCGGCTGGATTACAGACCACTTCGGGGTGTCGTGGCAAATCGACCCGAAGTTGCTGATTGAGTTGGTTTCCGGGCCTGACCAGGCCAAGGCCGCCAAGGCCATGCAGGCGATGATGACCATGGTCAAGATCGACAGCGAACAATTGAAGCGCGCGGTCGGGATGTAGCGCGGGTCAGTGGGGCCATAGCCAGGCGAACACCGCGCCGGTCATGAGCCCAAACACGATCCCGTCGATCCACTCCATGAACATGGCGCGGGGTTTCTTCTGGAACCAAAGGTCGCCCGGGAAGCTCGCGAAGCAGTACGCGAGCACGCCCGCCGTGCCAAGCACCTGGAAGACCCGTCCGAACGCGGCTCCTTCGGCCCTGGCGTGCGGGAGTGCGGCCCAGCCGAGAAACGCAATGACCGCGCTCGTGATAAGGTAAAAAACAAACGTGAGCGCCATGTTCACGCCCATGTTCATCTCGCCCCACACGCGGAGGAGCCCCATCGGCCGCCGGTCGTACAGCGCTCTCCGGGCTTCCCCGCGCTCCTTCGGCGGCAGCTTGTCGTGCTGGCAGAAGTCGGGGAAGCCGTAATTCCCCGGGCCGATGTTCATGCGGGTGATCGTGTCCATGAACTCCTGCTCCTTCCCGTGAGGGATCGGGTCCCGGTCCTTCTTGTGATGGCCGACGGCCATCCAGGCGATCGCGCTCACGATCCAGACGCCGACGCCCGAGACGAGGATGGGGAGCCACAGGTGGATGAGGAAGTCCATCGAAGCGCGTCCTTTCGTTTTTGGTCTGTTTCTTCAGTGCTTGGCAGGGCTGGGCACATGCTGATCAACGAGGATTGGGTTGCCGTCGGGGTCGGTCAGCATGAAGTACGCGGGACCCGTGGTCGATTCGTCGGCTGCTGGGTTTGGTGTGAGGCCGCGCGCCTTGAGCGCCTTCTGGAGTTCTCGCACGTCCTCAAAGTCCGGCAGCGTCGCCTTGCTGCTGTCCCATCCCGGGTTGAACGTCAGCATGTTCCGGTCGAACATGCCCTGGAAGAGGCCGACCGTGGTGGTCTGGTTCTGCAGGACCACCCAGTTCTTGGACTGGTCCCCGCCGACCATCGTGAAGCCGAGCTTCTCGTAGAACGCTCTCGACGCTGCGATGTCCTTGACAGCGAGGCTGACGGAGAAGTTGCCGAGTTTCATCGTGGGGTCTCCTGAAACTTGACGAGAGGCGGGAGCCGGAGCGGGTGCACGCGTTGCTCCGGGTTGGACCGCGCAGGAGGCAAGGGAGACGGCTGTGCAAACGCCTGCGACGACGAGCAAGGACTGTGTCATAACGATCTCCACGAGTGCAATTACCCAGGATCACAGCATACCACAAAGAGATTCCGACCATCGTTGGCGAGGACAGCAACAAAGAGTGGCGATCGAGCTGTTCAGCTGTTCTTGCGATGCGTCGGCAACTCACACGAGACCGTGCGGTAGCCGACGTCCAGCGAGTCCAATGCCAGAAGGTGCTTGTTCCGCTCGGCCCACCGCCCGGTGGACAGGTCGTCCCTGAGCCTGGCAAGGCCCGGTCCGGCATCGATCCGCGCGAAGCTGGAAATAGCACCCCGGCGGTCGGCTTCGAGGTAGCACTCGGGCCTGCGCCAGTATGCGCAAAGGAAACCGTCGATGCAGTCATGCGGCACGGGAACGGGCGTCACCCGCGCTGCTGCGCCGCCCGCGCTGCCGCCGCAGACGCGCTCCAGCATCGCTGTTAGCGAAGCCTCGGTTGGGAAAATCGTGCGGTCGTGGGCAAGGATCTCCGGGAAGTACGATTCCGTGAGCCAGAATGGCGGCGAATCCGGCGGCGGGACCCAGGTGAGCAGTACGACTCGCTTCCGCGCGACGCGTGCCATTTCCCGCAGGCCCCGCTCTAGGTCCGACCAGTGATGCGCACTCAAGATCGCCATCGCCGCGTCCACGGACGCGGATTGGGCGGGCAGAGCTTCCGCCGATCCCTGCACACACGGCGCGGCGGCGGGCGGCTGAGGGCGCTGGCGGATCATGACGTCGGACGGCTCCACCGCGAGCACGGTGCGCCCGAGCGGTTCGTACGAACCTGCGCCCGCACCGACGTTCACCACCGTTGACGCGTCCCCGAGCGCCGCTTGAATCGCGGCAGCAATCCGCGGGTCCGGCCGACGTAAGGCCGCGTACCCGCGTCCGATGGTGTCGTAGAGCGCCATGGGTGAGCCCTTCCTGCGGGGCCTAAGGCCCGCATTACGCGACTGAGCCGCGGCCACCATAGGCCAACCCTGCCCGTCCCCCTCGGAGCGTCTGGTTGAGGACCGAAGCATGACTCTCACCCCGCCGCAAGTCTGGCAGGCTTGGGCATTGCACGCTTTCCAATACCGCGTCCAGGCTTCTGAACCCCCCCGGCAGGACCCCCTCCGAACCCCCCGAACGTGTTAGACTCCCCACCCATGCACCCCGCTTCCATCGGCCCGTTCAAAATAGACCGCGAACTCGGCCGTGGCGGCATGGGGGAGGTGTTCCTCGCGCGCGACATGCGCCTAGACCGCCAGGTCGCCATCAAGGCACTTCCCGCGCACCTCTCGTCCGACGCCGACCGGCTGACACGCTTCCAGCGTGAGGCCAAGGTGCTCGCCTCGCTCAGTCATCCCAATATCGGCGCCATCTACGGGCTGGAGGAAGCCGAAGGTCGCCAGTACCTGGTCCTTGAGTTCATCGAGGGTGAAACACTGGCCGAACGGTTGGTCAGCGGTGCGGTCCCCATTGACGAGGCGCTGAGCATCGCCCGGCAGGTGGCCGAAGCGCTCGATGTCGCGCACGAGAAGGGCATTGTGCACCGTGATGTCAAGCCCGGCAACGTCATGGTCACGCCCGAAGGTGTCGTCAAGGTGCTCGACTTCGGCCTCGCGCGCACCGCGGAGGGTGCGCCCTCGACGACCACCTCACCCGCGGCACCCGGCTCGCCCACGGTCCATTCCCCCACCATCCCCGGCGTCATCCTGGGCACGGCGGGGTATATGTCCCCCGAGCAGGCCCGCGGCAAGCCCGTCGATAAGCGGTCCGACATCTTCTCCTTCGGGTGCGTGGTCTACGAGCTGCTGACCGGCGCCTGCCCGTTCCCGGGCGAGACGGTCACCGATTCTCTCGGCGCGATTCTCCACAGAGAGCCCGACTGGGCGCTGCTCCCCCATCAAACCCCAGTCAGAGTCCGCGAGCTGCTGAAGAACTGCCTCGCGAAGGACCGGAGGAACCGGCTGCACGACATCGGCGATGCGCGGCTGGAACTCGAGCGGGCAATCAGCGGGCAGGAGTGGGCGGCGACTGCGGGATCAGCGGCCGGGCCGAGGCGAACGCGACTCGCGCTGGTCGGCACTGCGTGCGCGCTCGCGCTGCTGGCCGGTGGGATCGGGTGGATGGCGGCCGGCCGCCTCTCGCACCCCGCGCCGATCGCGCCCGCGCAGTCGTTCCACGTCTCAACGACCATCCCCGGCAAGCCGCCGTACAGCGCGCTGGTGGGCATCTCCCCGGACGCGAGGTTTCTGGTGTACACGGCGTGGCCGGAACTGGAACTTGAAAGCACAAAGCCGCAGGGCGTGCTGGTGGTGCGCCGGCTCGACCGCGATGAAACCACGGTCATCGAAGGCACGGAAGGGGCGAGGAACGCCGCGCTCTCCCCGGACGGTCGATGGGTGGTGTTCTCGTGCGCCAAGGACCGGGCCGGCACCAGGTTCAGCCTCAAGAAGGTCGCGCTCGAGAACGGGCGGCCTTCGGGCAAACCGCAGACTATTTGCGACCTCGCGCAGGGCACCTGGTTTTCCCTGGGTTGGGCATCGGATCGCGAGATTGTCTTTTCGCCGAACATGGAGCGGACGATGTATGCCGTTTCCGCCTCTGGAGGTGAACCGCGGGTCGTGTTCCGTGAAGATCGTGCCGAGAGTCTGGAGGGCTGGCAGGAGTTCCGCCCGCTGATCGCCGGGCAGTCCGTGCTGGCGACGCACTTTTCGTTTTTGGGCGAGAAGGTCAAGGTCAATACCGAAGTGATCGAACTCGCCACGGGCAAGCGGACGGTGGTGCTCCCCGACGCCGCTATGGCACAGTTTGTGTCGGCTTTCAAGCCGGGCGAGAACGGGGGGGAGCGCCTTCTGGTCGCGGCCAGAAGCGACCAGGCGGGCCTGGTCGCGGTGGGGTTCGATCCTACCACGCTGAGCACCCTCGGGGACCCCGTGACGGTGTGGAGCGGCAGCCAGGTCAACAGGTTTGACCTCTCGCCGAGCGGCACGCTCGCGATGGCGACGCAATTGCAAGCGACGGCGGATCGACGCCTCGCGTGGATCGATGAGAAGGGTCAGCCGCAGCCCATCCCCAGCACGGCGCGGGCCTACTCGGGGATCGCGATTTCGCCCGACGGCGGACGCGTGGCGGCAAGTCTGGACACGACAAGCCCGGACGAACTGAACACTCAGGTCTGGGTGCAGGACCTGACACGCAAGGCGTCGTCGCAAGTCCCGATTGAGGGCTACACGGAAGGCCTCCTGTGGAGCAACGACGGGCGACGGATCGCGTACGGCTCGTTCACAAAGAACGAGTTCTCGATCTGGGAGCGTCCGGTGGTCGCGTCCGGTGAGGCCGTGAAGATGTTCTCGACGCCGATCGATGAACAGTTGTATGTGATGCCCAATGCGTGGTCGCCCGATGGAAAGTTGCTGGCGGTCGCCCAGACGGACATCAAGTTCAACAAGACCGATGTGCTGATGCTGGAGCGGGAAGCAGGCGGGGGCGGGGGCGAGGGGGTGGCGTGGAAGGCCACGCCCTACCTCAACTCACCGGCCGACGAGCACGCCCTTCGCTTCTCGCCCGACGGCAAGTGGGTGGTGTTCTGCTCGGTTGAGTCCGGGCGGCACGAGTTGTACGTGCAACGCTTCACGGGCGCGGGGTCGGGCGCGCAGGACGCGAGCGGGCGCGTGCAGGTCTCCACCAGTGGCCATGACGGCGCCATCTGGTGGAGCGCGGACGGCAAGGAAGTCCGCTTCATCGACGGCGACAGGCAGGTCATGAGCGTTGAGGTAACGACCGAACCGACATTCTCAGCGTCGCTGCCCAAGGTGCTCTACAGCATCAAGGACCTGAAGACCAGGAACTTTGCGTGGGCGCCAGACGGGCGCTTGATGGTCATACTGGAAGGGGAGAACGAACGTCCCAACAGGATTGACTTGGTTGTCAACTTCCTAGACGAACTGCGGGCAAAGCTGCCAGCACGGAAGTAGCCTTTGCGCTCGCGGGTGTGCCGCAGAGCACCTACGGCTCTCTCCCCATCAGCGTTGCACGTTTCCACTCGCCCTTTTTCTTGGCCGCCGCGATGGCGCCAGGCGCATCCGGGTGATTGGCGGTGAGGTACGTGAGCGTGGACTGCCCGATCCTGATCTTGTCACCATCGCTCAACACGGTATCGAGAATGATCTGCTTGTCGTTCACGAATACCCCGTTCCCGCTGCGGTAGTCCCCCGCCACGTGCTTGCCGAGAGCGGCGTCCCACCACACCCGCAGGTGCGTACGTGAGACCTGCGGGTCTAGCACCTGGAAAGTGCACGTATCCTCACGCCCGATGGAAACCGCGGGCTGTGTGAGCGGGAAGTGTGCCCCTGCGCTGGGCCCGTCCATAACGACGAGAGTTGCCATCCCCCACTTTACGCCGCCGCACACGCTCCCCGTGATGGGGTAGCCTTGGCGACGCACACGGCCGCACACACCTTCCAGCCCCTTCGGGGTGGAACCTCGCGCTTGTTCAGCCCACGTCCGCGATTCCGGCGGCCCGACGCCATTGACGGAGTTGCCCCAAGTGATGGGGCGGATGTGCGATGAGCAGAGTGATGGCGATGTGCCCAATCGTCGGCGAGTAGGGCTGGAACTTCTCGGGCGCAGGCCTGGGGAAGTAGTCCGAGTGCTTCGCAGCGACGACCGCAGCAAGCCGCGCATTCCGATCTCTGAACCGGTTCAACAGCTCTTGCTTCGTCGCGTATGCACCATGCTCCGGTACTGGCGTGCTGCCATATCCGTACCGCTCCATCTCGGCGTCGGCCGTCGGCACGCTCGGGTCGTCGAGCATGGTGAGCAGCACGCCTGCATACGCGTTGAGGTGCGACAGCGTCCACGCCGGGTGGTTGACGATGGTGCCAGGCTGCTCGATCATGCGGGGCTCTGGCACATCATCGATGCACTTGGCAAGGAATCCATGGATCATGGAGTGGACCTCTAGGATCGTTCGGATCGTCTCGTGAGAGTTCATGCAAGTATGCTACCCGGCAGAATTGCTGGATCGACCGTTGCCGAGCGAAGCCATGTTGACGCCAAAGCCACGCGCCCGGGACGAAGGCCCTTGATGCCGACGGCTCGCGAAGTGCGGTTGCGCGCCCTGCACACAATTCCCGGCACATGCGCGGGTCTTCGCACTTCAAAGTCGGGGTGGCAGGACACAAATAGAGCTCTCCTTGGAGAGCGTGAGGGTGTGGGACACCGACTTGCGGCAATTTCTGGCCTCGCAGCCAGTCGGGAGATCTCAGCCCGTACAGGCTACTTCTCGTCGCTGGGCAGGATCGTGTACTCGTGAATCACAGCGCCATTGGCGTCTGCCGCAGGTCGATCGCCCGGGCGCGCATGCTCGGCGCCGTCGATGGAGGTTCGGATGAACTCGACCGTCGCCTTGTCAGCCTCCACGCGCACGCGCACGTGCCCCGGACTGCCGTGAAGAGTTCCCGAGGTATACCCGTACTCGGCCGCGGTGCGAGTGTTGCCGCGCAGGTTGCCCGGCTGTGGTACACACTGATACACCACGCCGTCGCGCTGGCTGCTCACGTAGAGATGATCGTGACCGTGGAAAACGGCCGAGACCTTATGCTTCACAAGCAAGTCATGGATCGGCATAGCCCAGCCCGCGCGATGCTGAGCAAAGCCCGGCGAGCCGTCGGCATTCTTGCCACCCCATTCAAAGAACGGAGAAGACTCCACGCCACCACGGGCTTCGGCCCCGCCCATGCCGCCGACGAGGTGGTGGATGAAGACGAAGCGATACTTCACCTTCGTACCTTCGAGCGTCTTGGTGAGCCAGTCGTACTGCGTGCGGCCAAGGGTGCTGGTCCAACTGCTGTCCGTGGGCATGAGCAGTTGGTCGTTCGGACGTTGCCCGCCTTGCCCCCCCGGGCGACCACCCCCACGATCGCCCCCGCTACGAATTCGATCTGTCGTGCTCCAATACGGATCGAGCACGATGAACTGCGCATCGCTCCACTCGAAGGCGTAATAGTTCGCGCCTACGCCGTCCTTCAATGCCGTTGAGCCCGTGTACGAGTTGCCGTCGATCAGCGGCGGTGGAAACCGGCTCGTCCGCTGCACGTACGACCACGGCCCGATGTCATCTGCTTCACGCCCCGATGTGCCTTTCTCGCCGTCATGGTTCCCCAGCACCAGGAAAAGCGGGACCGAGTGGGCCACGCGGCTGAAGTAGTACCGCTGCGCGTCGTACTGTGCAAGCGCTGACTTGAAGTCTTGTCCACGCTTGTCGGTCATGAACGTGTCGCCGAGGTCGATCATGAAGTCGGGCCTGGCAGCCAGCATGTTCGCCAGGGTCTGCTCGTACGCCCTCGGCTCCACACCTTGGTCCAGGTGCGAATCGGCCTGCACGACGAACGTGAAGCGGTCCCGCATTCCCGGCGGCGGTTTGGTGCGGAAGTGCGACTCCTCGCCCCACGTCTTCGCACCGTCGGTCGATAACGCGACGCGGTAGTAATACTCCCTGCCTGGTGCGAGACCCGACAGTTCAACGTTGACCGCTTCCCCAGTGCCGCCCTTTACACTCGTCGGCGTGGACCGCAGCTTCTGGTTCGAGCCCGCGGCCCAGTACTCAATGATCGCCTCGGCAGCCGTCGCGGTCGCGATCGACACGGTGACAGACCGATCTGTAGGCCGTGCCAGGATCACGCTCATGTCGAGCGCGGGCACGTCGGTCTTGAAGGCAGTCATGCGAGAGAGCAAGCCCCGTTGGCCTTCGTCCTGGGGTGCTGCGGCAGCATCGCGCTCACCGCGTCGGCCTTGCCCCCGGCTTTTTGGGTTCTGCGGCTGCGCTTCGCCGGCTGCACCGCTAAGCGGAGCACCGTTGCGCGAATGGCCCTGTTGCCCGTCGCCTTGAACCCGCGCGTACCTCACTTCCAACTGAGCCGAGCCGAGCGTGGTGTCCTTGATCGCCGCGAGCAGTGCATCGCGTGTGAGCGGCGCAGTCACCTTCACCTGCGCCGAGAGGGCGTAGAGCGTGATCGTGTACACCTTGTCGCCCGGCCCTTGGGAGCACGGCGGGGCGTACGCGTTCTCGCGATTCACCGTGTTCTGGCCCCACGTGCCGACGCTCGCATCGCCCCCTTTGAGCTCCCGCGCTGCCGCCGGGATGTTGGCCACTACCATGTAAACGTGCGTGCTTTCATCGGGCGATACGTGGTGCATGACTGCTGCGAAGGCCATGGTGCCAGCCGGCGGCTCATCCCACGAGAGCGCGGGCGAACGGTTCTTGCCGTCGCAGGTGCAGTCGATCGAGAGTCGCCCATTGGTCACATCCGCGCTGGTCAGCGAGTAGGACAACGTCCCGGCTTTCGGCGCGGGCTGCGGGTCTTGCTTGGGCGGGGCTTCGCGCGGAGGGCGGTCGTTGCCCTCGCCATCATCCTTGCGCGGCTTACGTCGTTCGCCACGACCGCCTCCTCCCTGCTTGCGCTGGGGGCTATTTGCGTCGTACGTGTCGGTCTTAGTCGCGCCGGTGGGATCGATAAAGTCGAAGACCCACTTGCCGTTCTCCAGCCGGTAGTTAACGAAGCTCTTGTTGCCGCCCAGTAGATACTCCAGCGACCACGCTTGGTCAATCTCCCTCCCGGCCCCCTTGAACCCCGTGATCTTTGCCCCGCGCAGCGGTGGCAGCGCGACCCTCGGGGAACTGGCCCGCGGCTGCGGGTCGACTTGGTCGTCCTTCACCGTCACCACGCCGCGCATGCCACCATTGAGGTACGGATACTTCACGCTTGCGTGATAGTGATACAGGCCCTTGCCTGCCGCCCCCCCAACGGTCCCCCTAACTGCCCCCGGTGCCGCGTTCTTCGGCGCCGCGCCGTAGTGCCCGTTCAACTCGTCGAGCTTCTCTGTGCCGCCCAGCGGGCAGCACCTGTCTTCGTTGGTCCCCTTCTTTGCGTCGGGATCAAACAACCCGTAGATCGGAAACCCGTCGAGCGCGTACGCGATGGGCGCGGCCCTTCCGACGTACTGCTGCAGGTGCGTGGGCGCGATGTGGTAGTGGTAATCGTCGGCGCGCCCGCAGTGCCCGCCGAACTCGTCGAGCTCGCCCGCGAGGAACGTGTCGGTCTTGCCGTCGTTCTTGATGGGGTTGAATATGGGCACGCCGTTGGCGGCCAGCGCGATCGCGCCGCGGAAGAGTTGTCCTTTCGCCGACACTGGTTTGTCCGCGATCTCCGGCTTCAACGGAATCCGCCACGCATTATCGCCCACATACCGCTGCGGCAACGGCACCTGCTGCTGCCACGCCGTGATCCCGACCATCGGCGTGTGCGAATACACGAACGTCCCCGGCGCGCTACCTGGCATATGCGGCAGCCCGTCACTCTCGATAAACAGCCAGCGATCGTCCCACCGCGTCTTCACGAACGGCGCGAATGCGTTGAACGGCGCCGCTTGCGCCGGGATGTGCGGCTTGGACTCCGGTTGAGCGGGACGGTCCGGCTGCGCAGTCGCCTGGGCCGCGCCCCCAGCCAACCGATCGTTAAGCGCCTTGACCTCATCCATCCGCCGCTGCGCCTCTGCACGATCCGCCTCAGCCAGGTCCGCGAGCGGGAACACTACTACGTCCCCCGTCTCTCGCTCGATGCTCACCCGCCAGGCACCATCCACCACGCGAGTCGCCAAGAACGCACCACGCACCACTTCGCCGGTCGTGGCGTTGGTCCACGTGCGGATGTTCGCCGGGTCAACATGGTGGTGGTCGTCATGCCGCCCCTCCACGCCAGGCGGATGGGCAAACGCAGCACCTATGCAGAAGATCGCTACAGCCGCAGCAAGGGATCGAAAGTGCTTCATCGTGACGACTCCGACTTCGGTGAAGGCACAGCCGGTGCCGCACGCGGCTTCACCGTGTACTCGTGCACGATCGAGCCGTTCTAGCCGTGCTCGGCTTCATCGCCGAGGCGGGCGGCTCGGACGTACTCGACCTTGCACGTCGCGTCCACGCCGCCGCTGACGGTGACTCGTAGGTGCCCGGAGTTCGGAAAGATGTCGCCGCTCTTGTACGCTTCGCGGTTGAAGGCGGTGAATGTCGGGTCGGCGGGGTTGGGGCAGGTCTGGTAGATGACGCCGTCGAGTTCCTGGCGGGCGTAGAGGTGGTCGTGGCCTTGGAAGAAGATCGTGACGCCCGTGTCACGCATCAGATCGTGGATCGGCTGCTCCCACTTCGGACGCTTCTGGAAGAAGCGATCAACGCCGCGTCGATCCTCGCCACCCCATTCGTAGAGCCCCGCGACCTCAACCCCGCCGCGGCCTGTGCCGAGAACGTGGTGCGAAAAAACAAACTTGAACCTTGCCTTGCTCTCATGCAGCGTCTTGCCCAGCCACTGATACTGGGCCTCGCCGAGCGTGATCTGCCAGAGATCGCGGTTGCCCTTGCCCTGGCGGCCCGCGGGCGGATCGCCCGGAGCCTGGCCGCCACCACCCTCATTCTGCTTCGCGCGGCGCTTCGCATCACGATTGTCCTCCCCTAGCGTCCTCGCTTCGCCCCCCCGCCCCGCATCACGCCGCGGGGCTTTCGTGCCTGCCTCGTTGTCCACGGCGACATCGGAGTGCCAGTACGGGTCGATCACCACGAACAGCGCGTCGCCCCACTCCCATGCGTAATAGTCGCGAAGCAGCCCGATGTGCTCGACAGGCTCAGCGTTTCCTGAGTAAATGCCGCTGGGCGCGGGGAGTGGAAAGTAGTTCGTACGCGCTTTCCCGGCAAGCACGGCGAAGCTGCTCGCCGTGCCATCCAGCAAGTACTTTGCGGCCTGCTCGTGGTTCCCGTTTACGAGCATCAAGGAAGTGGATTCACCCACGAGCCCCAGAAAGCCACGCTGGTGTGCATAGACCGCGTTCACAGCGTCTTGGCTCTTGTTGCCCCTCTCAATCAGCCGCTCGATGCTGAAATCGTCACCCATGAGGAAGTAAAAGTCGGGCGCGTCCTGGGCGACATTGTGCATCGTCTGGATGTACAAGTCCGGGTCGAACATCTTGCCGAGCCGCTCGGGGTGCGAGTCGCCCTGCACGCCAAACGTAAAGGTCTCGCCATGCTTTCGCTGCGTGCGGAAGGACGCTGCCTCGTGACGGGTGAAGTCGGCTTCCCCAACCGCTCGCGTTTGCACTCGATAGACGTATGCTGTGCTCGGTGCGAGGTCAGCAATGTCGAATTCCGCAGGCATTCCCGCGTTAACTGTGCGAGTGGGCGTCCTCTTCGTGTAGGAGCCGCGTGTTGTGCCGTACTCAACGAACGCGTCGACCGTGCTCGCCGACAGCACGCTGATAGTGATCGTGCGGTCCGTTGGACGGCCAAGAATCTGCGAGAAGGCCGAGTCCGGTCCCGCCGACCCCGTCGATGCCTGGGGTTGGGCCACGACTCCGGCACTGAATAATGAACACGCAACCAGGGTCACCAGCCACTTGACCATTCGGACCGCCTCCAACTCCGCGCGCAGGCACGTACAGCAGGCAAACGCCCGAGCGACCAAGGTATTGCCGACCCCTTTCGACGCACGCGGGGTGGGCATATGAAGTGGCGAGTTCAAATCCCATCAACACTCGGCGCAAACGACGCCATTTTCTGCCGATCGGCAGACACTAATTGAACCAGTCCAAAGGAACGCAAACCCTTGTCCAGAAACGAGAAAGCCCTTCGACGTACTCGTCGAAGGGCTTGATCCTCTCGAAAAGTCGGGGTGACAGTACACCAATAGAACTCTTTCTGGAAGGTGTTCGGTCCTCCTCACTGTTCGTGCGTGCGTGGATGGACTCCTGGCGCAAGCTCGCGGGTGCCCATCCTTGAGACTCCTCTGTGGTCCGGCCGGCTGCCCGCGTTGCCCAATTCGGTGATCGCCTACGTGCCGTCTCCACTGGCGAGTCGGTACCCGACCCCGGGCTCGGTGACGATGAACCGCGGCTGCGCGGGATCGACCTCCAGCTTCTTGCGAAGCTCTCCCGCGTACACACGGAGGTACTGCACATCGCTGGCGTGCTGCGGACCCCAGACCTCCTTGAGGATCATCTGGTGGGTGAGCACCTTGCCCGCGTGCTTGACCAGGAACGCTAGGAGCTTGAACTCCATCGGCGTCAGGCGGACCTCGCGACGTCCGGGGCTTTCGCGGTCGGTGGCCTGATCGGTCGCGAAGACCAGTCGGGCGGCGAGGTCCACTCGCAGAGTACGGCCGTCCGCGGTGCACTCGTACGGCGGCACCTCTGCGCTCCCCGTGGGCCCCCGACCTGTCGCCGAGTTCGCATGGCGCAGAGCAACCCGCAAGCGGGCGAGCAGTTCGCCGACGCCAAAGGGCTTGGTGAGATAGTCGTCCGCTCCAGCGTCGAGGGCGGCCACTTTATCGCTCTCTTGCCCGCGCGCAGAGAGGACGACGATCGGCGTGCGAGACTCCTTGCGGATCACGCGGGTGACGTTCAGGCCGTCGCCGTCGGGAAGGCCAAGATCCAGCAGAATGACATCCGGATAGGTGGTCATCGCCAGCAGCGTCCCTTCGCGGGCTGTGCCAGCTTCCTTCACGCGGTAGTGGTTGGCTTCGAGCGTGGCGCGGAGAAAGCGGCGGATCGGTTCTTCGTCCTCGATGATGAGCACGAGTGGCATGTGCGCTGGCGGCGCCCCCCCAGCCTGGAGCGGCTGCGCACGTGCGGGACCAGGAGTTGAGTCGCTCATGACGCACTCCTTTGGGTCGGCCCAGCGTCTATCGTTCCCGATACGTTGGCCATGCCCCGGTTCTCTGCCGCTTCCTCCTTGGCTGGAAGCGCGGGCTGCGGGTGCTCGACCGGCAACGAGAAGAGGAAGGCGACACCCTTCGGGGTGTTGGGCTCAGCCCAGATGCGACCGCCGTGCACGCGGATGATTCCCTCGCAGATTGTCAGGCCGAGGCCCATGCCCGTCGATGTCGCAGCACCGGCACTCGGGCCCGCCGACTTGCTGGCCCGGCCTCGATAGAAGCGTTCGAACACCTTCGACGATTCATCGTCGGCGAGCCCAGCACCCTCGTCCCAGACCTTGACGACGACACTTGTCTCGCTGGTCCACGCTGATACGCCGAGTGGCGTACCCGGCGCGGTGTAGCGGAGCCCGTTTTCGACGAGGTTGTGGACGACCTGAGGGAGCATCGCATTGTCGACGCGGAGCATGGGCAGGTCGGTGGGAACATGGACGCGGAAGGGGCGCGAGGCAAGAGCATCACGGTGGCGTGAGAGCCCAGCCCCCACGATCTCCTCAACCGTCGTCCACTCCCGCCGCAGGTCAACGGAGCCGGATTCCAGCCGCGTGGCAAAGACGAGGTTGGCGATGATGTCATTGAGGCGTGACGACTCGTCAACGATCGTTCGGAGGAGGGCTGCGCGCGTGGGCTCGCTGATGGCGGGGCCTTCGGACTGTTCGGAACTCTGGGTGGCATCCGCTTGCTGGAGCGTGCTCGCGGCGCCGGTGATGCTGGCGAGTGGCGTGCGGAGATCATGCGACACGGAACTGAGCAACGCGCCGCGAAGTCGTTCGCGTTCGGCGTTGATGCGGGCAGACTGCTCCGATTCGGCAAGCGTGACGCGCTCCAGCGCCGACGCGGCCTGCGACGCGATCGAATCGAGCGTGGCAAGCTGGGCAGCGTCGAAGGGATCGACGCCGTTGTTCACCTGGGCTCGCACACCGAGCACTCCAGCCCGGCCTTGGCTCCCAACGAGAGGCTGGTACAGGCCTTGGACGGAGGGAAGCGTTGACGTGCCGCGCCCAGCGGGCTTCCCATGGTCGAAGGCCCACTGAGCCACCCCGCGCTCGCGGGCCGCGTCGTCACCTTCGCCGGAGTACCAGTCAGGACCGCCCAACCCCGCGACGGCGGCAGCAACATCAAGGCCGTTCGGTCGAGACGAGGCACCGACTCCCGCTGCCGGCGTGGGAGTACACACGACTGCATCAGCCTGGAGTAGGTCGTGCGTGTGCCGTGCAACGATCGCGGCCACGCTGCGGGTATCGCGTGCGGCTGCGAGCTCGCGCGAGAGCGCGTGCTGGGCAGCCGTCGCCCGCTCGCGTGACCCGGCGCGGAGCCGCTGCTCGCGAGCGCGGGCCGCAAGCGTTCCGACGACGACACCAACGGCGAGCATGACTGTGAACGTGACGAGGTAGCCGGTGTCATTGATGTTCAGCGTGAAGCGCGGCTCGGTGAAGAAGTAGTTGAAAGCCAGAACCGCCAGGATGCTGGCGAAGATGGCCGCGACGCGGCCGAACCACAGCGCGCTGACCACCACGCCCGCAAGGAGGATGAGCGCCTCCTCGGAGAGATCCGGGGGCCGAAAGAACGCAAGTCCAACGAGAGCGCACGCCGCAATCACGCCAGTTGACGCCGCGAGTTCGCCGACAACGCGAGCGGGCGGCTTGGGGGCCCGTGCGCCGCCCACTCCTGTGCCTCGTACCGGTTGAACTACGGCAGTCCCCGACTCATCGCCCCGCACCACGTAGATGTCGATGTCGCCGCTTTCGCGGATCAGATTGTCGATGAAGGACCCGAACAGAACCTCCCTCCACCGCGGCCGCTCAGTTTTGCCGACGACGATCCTGCCGACGTTGCGTGATCGGGCGAAGGCGATCAACTCCCGGGCCGCATTCTCGCCCGCCACGGTGTGCGTTGTCCCCCCCAGCGATTCGGCCAGCCGCAGGTTCGCGTCCAACCGCTCGCGATTCGCTGCCGACATGTTCGTTGTGCGAGGCGTCTCGACATATACCGCGATGAGGTCGGCGTGCAGCCCCGCCGCCATGCGCTTTGCCGCCCGCACCAGCTTGTCCGACATGGGGCTTGGGCTGACGGCGACCACGATCCGCTCGCCCGCGGGCCACACCGCTCGGATGCCCCGGTCCTGCTTGTACCGCCGCATCTCCGAATCGACCCATGCCGCGGTGCGACGCAGCGCCAGTTCGCGCAGCGCGGTCAAGTTCCCCTTGCGGAAGAAGCCGTCGCTCGGGTCCACTGCCCGCGCCGCGTGCTCGCCGAGATAGACCTTGCCCGCCTTCAGCCGCTCGTGCAGCGCATCGGGCGGCAAGTCCACCAGCTCGATCTCGTCCGCCTCGTCGAAGACGTGGTCGGGCACGGTCTCCGTGACCTTCACGCCCGTGATCTGGGCGACCACGTCGTTGATCGACTCGAGGTGCTGCACGTTGAGCGTCGTGTAGACGTTGACGCCCGCCGAAAGACACGCCTCAACATCCATCCAGCGCTTGGCCCGGCCCGAGGGCGCGCCCGGCGCGTTGCTGTGCGCCAGTTCGTCGACGAGCAGAATGTCGGGATGGCGCCGGATCGCCGCGTCCACGTCGAACTCGTGCAGCGTGGTCGTGGCCTTGATCGTTGGGGTACCCCGGTTCTCCGAGCCGGATTCGTTCGCCGACGCTCCGCCGTACTCGATCTTCACCCGCGGGATGATGTCCAGCCCCAGCAGCATCTGCTCGGTCTCGGCCCGCCCGTGCGTCTCGACCACACCGACGGCGACATCCACGCCCTGCGCCGCCATCCGCTGCGCCGCCGCGAGCATCGCATAGGTCTTGCCAACGCCCGGCGACATGCCAAAGAAGATCTTCAACCGCCCGCGGGGCTGAGCCGACCCCGCGACCGGTGCCCCATCGACAGCGGCCCGCTGCTCACGCTTGAAGCGGTCCAAGACCTCGTCGGTCGCTTGTGGGCTCGGGTTAGTCTCCTTGGGGGCCATCTTGTGCGTCATCGTATTGAGTCGTCGGCATCATCACCGGGCACTGCTGCCGAGGGCCTGATTCAGGGCGAGCACGTTGACTACGGGCTCCCCGAGCACGCCGAGGGCGCGGCCTTGGGTGTGTTGGCGGACGAGGTCGCGGACCGCGTCCTCAGTCAGGCCGCGGGCCTTGGCGATGCGAGCGACTTGGTACTCCGCCGCGGCGGGGGAGATGTGCGGATCCAGTCCGCTGGCGGAGGCGGTGACGAGATCGATGGGGACGGCGGTGGTCCGCGGCGCGGGCGTGCTGTCGGTCGCGCCCGGCGCGGTGGTCGTGCGCACGATGCCGACGCTCGCGTCCGCCGCGTCGAGTGCGGCGAGGCGCGCCTTGATGTTGTCGAGCAGCGCGGGGTTGGTCGGGGCGAGGTTGCTGCCGCTGGAGCCGGTGCCGGTGGCGAGATTCAGTGCGGTGTAAGGCACGGGGCCGGTGGCGCTGGGGCGGCCCCAGAACCACTTGGCGAGTGCGGGCGCGGCGGTGGCGTCGGACGTGCCGAACTCCTGGCCGATGAGCGAGGAGCCGATGGGCTTGCCGCTGTTCCCACTACCGGCGTCGGTGATGATCGAGCCGTTGGCCTTGTCGGGGAAGGCGACCTGGGCGATGCCGGTGATGGCGAGCGGATAGGCGATGCCGGTCAGAGCCGTGAGCAGGATGAGGAGCACGAAGGCCGGACGGAGATGGGTGAGCATGGGGACACCTTCAAGCGAGATGGAGGGCCGAGACGACGAGATCGACGAGCTTGATGCCGATGAACGGCACCACCAGCCCGCCCAGCCATATTGAAGGCGTCGGTGATGATGCGGTCCATTGCGATGTGTGCGGGGCAGAGGTGAACGCCTTTCGGTTCAGCAATGGCTACGTCATCATATTGGACCGCGAAAACCGCGTGTCGCTGACGGTTGGCAAGCCTGTGGCTGAATCGATTGCCGCCGACGCGGCGACACTGGCGGCATTGCCAGACCATTCCGACCAGCATTCCATTCTTTCGCTGGCGCGTGCGGACATCGTCGGGCTCGCTGCCCGAATGCGGCCGTTCCTTGGCAATATCGGCACCATTCCGTCCCGTGACTTGCCGGATTCGCATAATGCCGGAGACTTCGGGTCTTTCCTTATCGATGCGCCGCACGGCTACAGCTTCACGCAGGAGGAGTTGAACGAACACAAGACCGACGGCCACATGGATACGAATTCCGTCCGCGAAGGCGCCATCCTGATCTGCCCTGTCAAGGTGCCGGGCGCCGGAATCTACATGGGCGACATGCACGCACAGCAAGGCAATGGCGAGGTGGCTGGTCACGCTACCGATGTCGCAGGCGAAGTCGAACTGCAGGTGGAGGTCATCAAGGGGCTGGCGATCGACGGCCCCATCCTGCTTCAGACACCGGATGACCTGCCGTTTCTGGCGCAGCCGATGAGCGCGAGCGAGCGCGCTGCGGTCAAGGCGCTTGGCGCACGTTACGGTCAGGCGGAGGTCGAAGAGAACGCGCCGATCACCTTCATAGGATCAGGCGCGACGCTGAACGATGCGACCAAGAACGGGCTCGACCGGGCGGCGCGCATATTCGCTGCGCACGAAGATTGGCCGAGCGTGCCC
>CALLYM010000171.1 GCA_937858155.1 uncultured Phycisphaerales bacterium
CAGCTTGCCCTCGAGCAGGCCGACCTTCTCGTCCGCCTTCCGCGCATACTGGCAGCGGATTGCCTTCTGGTCAACGGTCCCGGTGGCGACGCCGTCGAGGACGTTCACCGACCCCTTGAGGTGCCGGGTGAACTGGAAGCGGACCTGCCCCTTCTTGTTGACCGTCCCCTCGACCCGGGTGACGTGCCCCCTGCCCCAGGCCCACTCGCCGACGAAGCTCTCGCCGATCAAGAGGATGATCGGCGTCATGGTGCTTGCTTGCGGGCTTGCGTGCAGCGCGGGGGCGCAGGACACTTCCCCGCCCAAGCAGCCGGACACCAAGCCGGCGGACCAGCCGGCGGCACGTCAGCCCAGGGCGCCCCGGGCGCCGGTGGCGAAGCCGGGGGATGTGAAGGCGAGCAAGAAGCCTGCGCCGTTCTGGGGCCCGTGGGTGACGCGCGAGGATGAGCGGGAGATCATGGTGCAGGCGCGGCTCAACGTGCGCTCGGACTCTCCCAAGCAGAAGGACACGTTCCGGGACCCGGTGTCGGGCAAGTCTGTCCAGATGTCGAAGGTGGTGCCGTTTACCTTTGATGCGGTGTCGGTCGTGTGGCCGTGCATTTTGAATACGGCGAACGCGGACCTTCTGGGCGAGACCAAGCCGTGGCCGGAGGGGGATATCGGCGAGGTTGGCTACAAGGGTCGGCTGACGGTGGCGGACCAGCTTGTGGATGACGAGCCGAACATTGTCGAGAACAACTACCAGGGGGGGACGCGGATCGGGAGCTGGCAAGCGCCCAAGGAAGCGATCGAGCGGGTGCGGGCGGTGACGCCGGGCGGGCTGATCCGCGAGGTGACGCTGACGCTTGAGTACCCCATGCGGTGCTACAAAGTGAAGTTTGATGAAGAGTCCGCGATGAAGGTGGACTGGCCCAAGGAATGGCCCGCCGATGCCGCGAGCACGCTGACGCCGCAGATGTGGATCGAGAAGGGCGTCACGGAAGCAGGGACGACGGCGGACTATGACCGAGAGAAGATCCAGGACATCCTGAAGAAGTACTTGAAGGAAGAGGGGCTGGAAGACGCGAAGAGCGTGCCGCCGGCACGGCTGGCGAAGATTCTGACGTCGAAGGTGTGGCGGGACGTTGCGCCGACGGCGGGCTCTGGCATCAAGGACACGAGCCGCAAGGCGGGGTTTGAGGGCTTTGAGCTGCGGGCGCCGTTTGTCACATTCAGCGACAGGAAGGGGAGCCCTTACGACATGGTCGTGGCCCTTGTGGCGTTGATGCGCGAGGCGGGGCTGCCGACGAGGCTGGTGATCGGCGTGGACACGGGGGCGGGATCGGGGCCGTTCAGCGCGTCGCAGGGGAAGTCGACGCTGCGGGCGTGGGCGGAGTTTGCGCTCTATGACGAGGCGAGCAACGCGATGTGCTGGGTGCCCATCGACATTCTAAAGCTGCGTGCGACGTCGAACAAGCCGCAGAAGATGACGGCGAAGTGGCGGTACTTTGGCGACAACGACGAGTTCAACCAGGTCGCGCCGGTGGCGTTCCACTTTGTGCCGCCGGCGGACGGGGTGGTGACGTACGGGACGCCCGAGCTGTGGGGCTGGATGGTGTTCCCCAAAGCCCCTGAAGCTGCGGAGGCGAGCGTGGTGTTCTCGACGGGGGGCGTGCCGAAGAAAGCGAGCCGGGACCTGAAGGAAGTGCAGCCGTTGAAGCCGGCGCCGGCGGATAGGGGGAAGTAAGAGGCGGGGGGACGTCGTGACTGAGTCGCGGAGCGAGGGAGCGCAGGCGCGGCGCCGAAACTCTCTTCCGCCAGGACGCGCGGGAAACGTACGATTCACTATGCACACGGGACCAATCACGATCAAAACACTGCGGGCTATGGCGCGGGGGGGTGAGCCGTTCGCGTGCCTGACGTGCTATGACGCGACGACCGCGCGGTGGCTGGCACGCGGGGGCGTGCACGTGCTGCTCGTGGGCGATACGGCGGCGGAAATGGTGCTTGGGTTCAGCCGAACCATCGACATGCCGCTGGAGGTGTTGATTGCGCTCACGGCGGGCGTGAAGCGAGGTGCGCCCGGATGCGTGGTGATGGCGGATATGCCGTTCCTGTCGTACAGCGCGGATGAGGCAGAGGGGGTGCGCAACGCGGGGCGGTTCTTGCGGGACGGGATGGCGGACATCGTGAAGGTGGAGGCCGATGCTTCGATGGCGGGGCTGATCAGCAAGATGACACGGGCGGGCGTGCCGGTGTGCGCGCACGTGGGGAGCAGGCCTCAGCAGTCGGCGCTCACGGGTGGGTACGCGGGCGCGGGCCGGACGGCGAAGGACGCGCAGCGGGTCGTGGACGATGCGGTGGCATTGGAGCAGGCCGGCGCGGTCATGCTGCTGGTGGAAGCGGTGCCGGAGGAAGTTACGAAGCGCGTGCTCGAGGCGACCACCGTGCCGGTCATCGGGATCGGGGCCGGGCACGCTTGCCACGGGCAGGTGCTGGTGCTGCAGGACGTGCTTGGGATGACAGAGAACCCGCCGCCTTTCGTTGTGAAACTAGGGGACGTTGGTCAGAAGATCGAAGAGGCAGGGCGCGCGTGGGTGGAATTGGTCGCGAAGCGCGGTCGGGGTGCAACGGCCGGTGAGGTAGTCACGAAGAAAGAAGAGGTGAAGAGGTGAGGAGCTGAAGAGGTAAGCGTGGTTTTTTCACTTGTGCGGCTCGTCCGGTGTTGTTGGAAGCTGGTGCGTGCGGTTTTGGGGGGTGTGGCGTCCCCCGCTTGCGCTTGTGGCTCGCGGGGCAAGGAGTAGTATGCGTCGCATCGTCTCGTTTGGACCGGCATTCGTGGTGCTGCTGACGGCGGCGGTGGTGATGGCCGCACTGCCGGGATTCATGATGCGTGTGAGCGCGGCCCGTTCCAAGGAACGCGTGGCGCTGGCGCGGCAGGAACTGGACGCGGACGATGTGCTGGAACGGCTCAACCGGGCGACGCAACGCGTGGCTGACGCCGTGGAGCCCAGCGTGGTGCACCTGGATGTGCGGATGCTGCGCAACTCGGGCGCGAGCGGCTCTGGCTGGGTGTTTGACGACGATGGGCACATCGTGACCAACGCGCACGTGGTGGGCCCGGCGTCGCGGATCGACGTGCAGTTTGTCGACGGGCGTGTGGAGACGGGGCGCGTGGTGGGCGTGGACTCTGTGACGGACATCGCCGTGCTCAAGGTGCCCGCGGGGGACTACCTGGTGCCGGTGCGCCGTGCGAGCGGTGAACGCGTGCGCCGGGGCGACCGTGTGTTCGCGTTCGGGAGCCCGTTCAACTTCAAGTTCAGCATGAGCGAGGGCATTGTGAGCGGCCTGGGCCGCACGGCACGCGGGAGCCTCGGTCAGGCGGGGCTCACGAACTTCATCCAGACCGATGCAGCGGTCAACCCGGGCAACTCGGGCGGGCCGCTGGTGGATGTGAACGGACGCGTGGTGGGCATGAACGTGGCGATTGCTACGGCGGAAAACGCCAGCGGCGGAACGGAGGGTCAATCCGCGGGGATTTCGTTCGCGATCCCTTTGGCGACAATCGAACCGCGGGTGGAGCAGATTATCAGCGGGCAGAAGCCGCGGAGCGGGTACCTGGGCGTGTCGATGGCGCCGGGTGAAGTCAGGTTCGGAGAGGACGGCTTCGAGGGCGAGGGCGTGCGGGTACTTTCGGTCCAGCCCGGCACGCCTGCGGAGAAAGCTGGGATGAAGGAGGCGGACATCATCGTGTCCGTCGACGGGGAGGGCGTGAATGACCGGGACATTGTGCGCACCATGATCGGTGCGCGGCGTCCTGGGGCCCCGGCGGCGATCAAGGTGTATCGGATGGGCGAGGACGGAAAGGGCGGGTATGTAGACCTTGTCGTAACGGTTGGCGCGATGCCCGACGACGTGACATCGATCCAGTACATGCTGCTTTTCGGCGAGCAGTTCGGCGTCGTCTTCCCTCGCAATACGGACGCTCGGGACGACGCGATGGTCATCGGCGTCTTGCCGCGGGGTGCAGGGGCCGACGCCGGGCTCCGCGCGGGCGATGTGATCGTGGGTGTTGAGGGCAAGGCCGTCAAGAACATCGAGGAGGCGATGCTTGCGCTCGAGGACGCCGGTGTGCTCCGAGGCACGCGCGTGGACGTGACCGTCCGTCGCGAGGGTGCTGATGGGAATGCCGAAGAGAAAAAACTACGGCTGCAGAAGCGGGACTGACCGGCTACATGATCTCGAGAACGGTGAACCGCTTGACGCCGCGTGGGGTGTTCACGCGGACGGTATCGCCCACCTTGGTCTTCATCAGGGCTTCGCCCAGGGGGCTCGTGACGGTGACCTCGAAGTAATCGGCGGGCATCACGGGGCTCGCGTCCCCCACGAGCTTGTACAGGTCCTCGTCGCCGCTCCCCTCTTCCCGCAGCTTTACGGTGCAGCCCACGAACACGGTGTCGGCGAGCGCCTTGCTCATTTTCTCATCGATGACGGATGTGTTCGCGAGCTTTTCCTGGAGCCGCCTGATCTCGGCCTCGTCCATGCCCTGCTGCTCGCGTGCGGCGTGGTAGTCGCCGTTCTCGCGCAGGTCGCCGTGGGCCCGCGCCTCGGCGATGCGCTGCGAGATCGCGGTGCGGTTGGCGATGAGCGCGGCCAAGCGCGCCTCGATCTGTTCCTTCTCAGCTTGCGTGACCATTTCCATCGCGTCCACTCCGCTCGCAGAAGCCGCCTATCACGAACATCCCCAACGGGCCCATTGCCGGGCCTTTCATGTGAAGCGTCCAATCGCTCTTAGGGGCGGCCCATTATACGTGTTCACGCGCCCCCGCGCCGTCCCCGGCGCACCAGACATGCCCCCCATGCGCCTGCCGCCAGCAGAAACACCGCACCCACCGCCCACCAGTGCCCCGCGGATACGCGGGCCGCGTCGCCCGACCATCCCCGGTCTTCGGTCACTTCCCAGACCCCGGTCACGGGCGAGGCCATCATCCACACGTCCAACGACCGCTGCGGATCACCGTCAAGTTCCGCCGCGGGTCGCACCGCGCATGCGATGACACCGGCGAGCGCAACCGCCACGAACAAGGTCATCATCGCCCACGGCGGGCAGACGGGCCTTTCGCCGGCAAAGAACCATGCCAATCCCCCCGCGACCACGAGCGCGCAACCGACGAACCACAGCGCAATGCACGCGCTGACTTCCACAGGCCAGGCCGCCATCCAGGGCAGTGATTGGGGCCACACGATCGCCTGTAGCGGCACGAGGATGGCGAGAGCGTCGACCAGGAATGCCCGCGCAGGGCGCCGGGGGGGTGTCTGGCTCAGGCGGAGCATGGGCCACAGGACCACGCACGCGACCATGATGATGACGAGGAGGCGCCGCGCGGCGGGGCGGTAGACGTCCGTCGCGAGCAGGCCCAGCATGCCCACGCCCCCCAGCGTGATGGCGATGGAAGCCAGGAGCAGGGCGACCCACAGCGCGATGAACGTACGAGGCTCGCCCCTCCTGTGGGCAAAGGGATCGTGCGGATGACCTGGCTGCTGATCGATCACGGGCGAATCATTCGCACGCGGGCGTGCGCACGCGGGCGTGGCCCGTTACGCGCTCTTCTTCAGCATTTCGTCGTACTTGCGGCGCTTTTCCGGGTCCTTCAGGATCAGGTATGTCTTGTTGATGGACTCGAACTTCTCCGCGGCGTCGGCGCTCTGGTTGCGGTCGGGGTGGTACTGCATCGCGAGGGCGTGGAACGCCCGGCGCACGTCCTGGTCCGACGCGCCAGGCAGCACGCCCAGGATCGCGTAGAGGTTCTCGACCTCCACGCGCGCGGCTGGTGTCACCCCGTCGGATGGGTTGCGAGCGCCCGCCTCCCGGGTTGGCGCGGGCTCGTCGTGCGCCGCGCCGAAGTTCGAGGTGTTGACGCAGCCAAACTTCGCGAACTGTTCGAGCGCTGCCGAGAGGCTCTTGCGCACTTCCGTGAATCGCACACCGACCTGGAACGCGCCACCCCCGAACGCGGGCTTCCTCACCCACACCACCTCGCCCTGCACGCGGATCGTCTGCCCGCCGTTGGAAATGACCAGGGGCACCGGCTGCCCGATCTCGACGGGGCACTTGCCCGAACCCTTCACGCGCATGCCGGTAGTGGAGAGGTCCGCGAGTTCGCCCAGCGCGCACCGCAGGCCGTGTGCGTCGTGACGCTCATGGCGTCGCGCCTGCAACTGCTTGGGCTGCTTGCCGAGGGGATTCCATCCCATGGGCATCTTTGTCGGACGTTGGGGTGCCCGGGTGGGGCCCGGCGCACGTGAAATGGGTGGCGCGGCTGAACGAGTTCCGGTCTTGCGGCCTCCGACGGGCCCGGCCGGCGCTTATCGGTCGGCGCATGAAAAGGCCCCTCCGGGAGGGGCCTTGGTGGATGCCGTCCAGCGTCCCTTACTTGATCGTGAGCATTTCGCGGTACGTGGGGAAGGGCCAGAGGTCGCGGGCGGTGCGCTGCTCGAGGTCGTCCACGGCCTTGCGGAGCTCACCCATGGCAGGGCGGACCTTATCGCGCACCTGCTCGGCGTGCTTCTGCACGTCGTCTGTGTGGAAGTCGGTCGCGTCCTCCAGCTTCTTGACAACCGCGCGGAGGCGGTTGACCAGCCCGGCGTACTGCTCGAGGTGCGCGCGGGTCGGGCCGGCATCCACGTCCGCGGCCTCGGTGGCGGCGGTCGCCTCGGCCAGTTCCGTCTGCTGGCGCAGCGCCGAGGGCAGGACGTGCGTCTGGGCCATCAGCACGGCGGTCTCCGCCTCGATCAGCACCTGCTTGATGTACTTCTCCAGGAGGATGTGCTCACGGGCCTCAACCTCGGCCTTGGACAGCACGCCGAACTTCTTGAACACGTCGATGTTCTTTTTGGAGCCCATCTGCTGGAGCGCTATGACGCTCTCCTTGAAGTTGGGCAGGCCCCGCTTCTTGGCGTCGTCGTGCCACTGCTTGGTGTAGCCATCGCCATCAAAGATCACCCGCTTGTGCTGCTTGACGACGGCCTGCAGGACCTTCTTGACGCCCTTCTCAAGCTTCGCCGGGTCGGACGTGCCGCCCAGCTCCTTCTCGAGGAGCGTCGCGACGTGGTCCAGGCTGTCGGCCACGATGGTGTTGAGTACCGCCGCGGGCCAGGCGACGTTGTTGCTGCTGCCCACCGCACGGAACTCGAACTTGTTGCCCGTGAACGCGAAGGGGCTCGTGCGGTTGCGGTCGCCCGTGTGGCGGGGGATTTGCGGCAGCGTGCGGGCTCCGAGATCGAGCCGGCCTCCCTTCATGGTGCTCTTGGGGTTGCCGCTCTCGAGCTGGCTCACGATGTCGCTGAGCATGTCGCCCAGGAAGACGCTCATGATCGCCGGCGGGGCCTCGTTCGCGCCCAGCCGGTGGTCGTTGGCGGCGCTGGCGACGCTCGCGCGGAGGAGGTCGGCGTGCACGTCCACCGCGCGGAGGACGGCGCACAGGAACACCAGGAACTGCATGTTGGTGTGCGTGTCGTCGCGCGGGTCCAGCAGGTTCACGCCCGTGTTGGTCGCGATCGACCAGTTGAGGTGCTTGCCGCTGCCGTTGATGCCCGCGAAGGGCTTCTCGTGCAGGATGCAGTGCATGCCGTGGCGGGTGGCGACGCGCTTCAACGTCTCCATGGTGAGCATCTGGTGGTCTGCGGCGATGTTGGCGGTCTCGAAGAGGGGCGCGAGTTCAAACTGGCCCGGGGCGACCTCGTTGTGGCGGGTCTTGACGGGCACGCCGAGCCGGTAGAGCTCGCGTTCGACCTCGTTCATGAAACCGAGCACGCGCGTGGGGATGCTGCCGAAGTAGTGGTCCTCCAGCTGCTGGCCCTTGGGGGGCCTTGCGCCGAACAGAGTGCGGTCGCACGCCAGGAGGTCCGGGCGGTCCATGTACTGCGAACGGTCGACCAGGAAGTACTCCTGCTCGACTCCCGCGGTCGCGATGACGCGTGTGACGCCGGAATCGGCGCCGAAAATCTTGAGCACGCGCACCGCCTGCTCGCTCACCGCCTCCATCGAGCGGAGCAGGGGGGTCTTGAGGTCCAGCGCCTCGCCCGTCCATGCGACGAAGGCCGTGGGGATGCAGAGCGTCGCGCTGCCGGCGTCGCGGTTGATGAACACGGGGCTGGTGCAGTCCCAGGCGGTGTAGCCGCGGGCCTCGAACGTCGCGCGGATGCCGCCGCTTGGGAAGCTGCTGGCATCGGGCTCGCCCTGCACGAGCGCGCTGCCGGTGAACTCGGAGAGAGCGCCGCCCTGGCCGTCGGGCGTGAAGAAGGCGTCGTGCTTCTCCGCTGTGAGGCCGGTGAGCGGCTGGAACCAGTGCGTGTAGTGCGTGCAGCCTCGCTCGATGGCCCAGTCCTTCATGGCGGCGGCGACCACGTCCGCGAGCGCGGGGTCCAGGGTGTCGCCGTGCTGCATCGTGCGCTGCAGCTTTTTGAAGACGTCCTTGGGCAGGCGCTGCTGCATCACGCGCTGGGTGAAGACGTCGGCGCCGAAGCTGTGGTCGATGCGGTCGTTCATGGCGTTGAGGTGCTGCTGCTGTTCGCGGTGGTGCGTGTGGAGGTGCGGCTTGCCGTTGACGCCGTTCATGAGTGTGTGCATACCAGTCCTTTCGGACCACCGGAGACTTGTGCACCATGCCGGCCAATTCCGGCGCGGTGCCACGCGGCCGCAGCGCCGCCGGTGTGAGCCGGCACTACGGACGAACGTGTCCCAGGTCGTGAAAAACACCCCCACCGCCGCCCCCAAAGGGCATCGGAAGCGTTTGGCACGCTCCGGGACCACACATTGTCCCAGCATGTTGGGCGTGGGCAAGTGGGAGGCCCCATGGATGGGGGTTTGATGCGGGATTTTGAGGGGAAAAACTGTCGTTATTGTCGCTAGGAACTGCCGCGCTCAGCGTGGAGAGAGCGAGTCCTTGGTGCAGGGGCATACCGCCACGGTGCCGTGGACGGTGACGCAAAGCCAAAACGCACCCCGCGCGACGCGGGTCGATACGACCCTGCTCCGAGGCGCGATCTTTCACATACCACTGAACCCGGTGGCGGGACCCACGTACAGACCGGTGCCGGCGAGGTGTTTTTCATTGTCATCCCAAGCTCGGCGTCAACCTGAGACCGAGGAGTGCAGGCCATGCGTGGAGTATGTGTGACGCCAAGAGTTGCTTCTGCGACAGCCGCATGGTTTGGTATTACGGCATCGCTTTGCTCCGCCCAATGCTTGCCCGGTCACTGGGCTACTGGCAGGGGCCTTTCAGGCTTGCAATGGGGAACAGACACGCTTGCAGCTTGGGATCAAGATGGCCCGGGAGGCAGCCGCCCAACGCTTGTAATCGCAAACTCAGCGTTCGCTGGCAACGTGCTCAGCCCCGGCGCGGTTGGATACGAATCCGGAATGTGGCAATCCATGCCAACAGACGGAATCACCGATCGACTCTATTCGTTTGGAGTATTCCAGGACAACTTGTACGCTGGTGGTGAAGTTTACCCGCCTGGACAAGCTTCCCAGCGACATGTGTTGCGATGGACGGGCACGAACTGGATCTCCATCGGATTGATCGGTGGAGGCTACGCGACGTCACTTACTCCCATCGCTGGCGGTTTGGTTGCTGGTGGGCAATTCCAGTCGATTGGTGGCGTGGCGGCGCAGAACCTGGCAAAGTGGAACGGCCTAACTTGGCAACCTGTGGGGACCACGATCGGCCGCGTCGATGCTGTCACCGAATACCAGGGCGCGCTGGTCGTTGGAAGTGA
>CALLYM010000172.1 GCA_937858155.1 uncultured Phycisphaerales bacterium
CCCGCCAGTCTGATGGCTCGTTCCGCGTTGCTGGCGCCGTGTATGTGGCCGCCGACCGTACTCACAGATCGTCCCCACCTTCCGAGGTGAACGCCCGCGGTGACGTGCTTTCATCATCGCCGGGGTTCCAGAGTTCGGCGGGGTCCTGACCATCGCACAAACGACGCATGGCAAGATAAAGCGCTGCGCCGGCGGTGTAGAACGACGAAACGGCGTACGAAGCCGGCACCGCAAAGACCAGGACGCGACGCCAGAACACAATCAGTTCGCCAGAACGAGCTTGCCACCGCGGGTACTCGCCGGCGTCAAGCCCCAGCGTCGGCAGCGTGCCGAACGCGGAAGATTGCCGAACGAGGGCGGCGTACGGGTCAGGGAGGAACATCGCGGAAAGAGCGCCGGTGAGGACGAACGCGGCCCGGATAAGCGCGGCAAGGATGGCAGTGAACAGGAGGATCTGTGCCACCAGGATGATCGCATACGCGAGGTACCGCACGGGCTGCGCAACCACATACGCGGCAGACCGTTGGATGGAATCGATGGAGTCTGTTCCTTCCGCAAGCACGGCGGGGGTGAGCATGGGTAGCGCGAGTAGAAACACGCACAACGCGAGCGTGATGGACGTGCACGCAAGGACCTGCGCTCCGAAGAGCACACCGCCAAGCGGGCTGGTCGTGGCGAATCCCAGCATGACCTTTCCCACGACGGCCACGCCGGCGGCGGCAACTGAAATGAGCACCAGCGGGAGCACAGTGGCCAGCGCCTGCGTCCAGCCTTTCCGAGCGGAGAGCACGATCGCTTCGATCCAAGGGGTGCGCTCACGGCGGGCAAACTCAGTGGAGGCAGTGCGTGAGATTGCTCCCCCGAAGACCGCGCCCGACACAGCGGCCGGAACCGCGAGGAGCATTGTGAGGCCTGGGTGTTCCTGGAACATCCGGGCCGGGAGCGTGATGAGCGCGAGCAACCCCGCGCCCAAGTGCCCGGCGTTCACACGCCCGGCGACGACGCTCAGCTGATCACGGATGACTTCCCCCAGCCCTCGAACGGGGGCTGAATTGCCCCGGAGGATCCACGCGTCGGCGACCGCCACCAGAATTGCGAGGGACATCAGTAGCAGAAACGCGAAGCCCATCCGCGCAGGGCGGAGAGCAAGCGGGCCGACTTTCAACAGTCCCGGCCAAATCAGAGCGCCCGTCAATTCGCCCCAGAGACGGCTCGGGCAGAGGGGTGATGCTCCAGACGTGGGCGCAGAGTGCCCATGGCGGGGGGCAGGCCCTGGATCAGCGGCTTGGGTCATTGCTCCAGCGTAGCAAACCGGGAGGCCGCTTGCCTTTGCCCCCCAGCCCTCCCACGATCAGACACATGACGCTTCAAGCCGCGCTCCGCTGGACTCTCCTTATCGTCAGCCTTCTTGTTGTCGGGCCCTTGTGCTCCGCCTCGATGGCGGCCACCCGCGACGCCGACGGCGGTCCTGCGGTTTCCATGCTGGTAGGTGGTTCCACTCCGCACAGTTTGATCGCCGGGTTACTCGTGTTTGTCGGAGCGTTGGTGGTGGGCTGGATCGGGGCGAGGTTCTTTGCCGTATCGATCGGTTTTTCGTGCGCCGGCTTCGTGCTTGCGTGGGGCGCATGGCGCACGGGGACACTGGACCAAGTTCTGCGCCGGAGCCACACCGCGGGTGAAATGACCTCGCTTGCCGCTGAGGCGGCGATCGCACTGGCGTTGTCGGCATTGGTTGCCTGGGTGTGCTGGCACGCATCCAAGGCCCACCGGCCGCATGGCAATCCGGGGAAGGAACGCCAGAGTTTTCTTAGTCACTTCGCGACGGCGCGTGAAGCCAAGGATGCTCCAAAGGCGGCGATTGCCTCTGTGCTGCTCAGCGCGGTGGCGGGGGCCGCGGTCGCCTATGTCATCGCGGCCACCCCATTGAAAGGACAGGCAGTGTTCGCGGCGTTTGTGGGCGCCATAGCGGCGGGCGTCGCAGCCCAGTTTGGCGTGCAGAGCATGAACGCCACATCGACACCGGTCGCTGTCGTGCTGGGGCTCCTGCTTCCTGCAGTTATAGCTCCGCTGGTGGCAAGGGGCGACCCGGCCCTCGCAGCCCACACGTACGCCAACACAGTGCTGCCATTGGCGAAGGTGATGCCGATGGATTGGGCGGCGGGGGCGATGCTGGGCGCCCCGATCGGGCTGGGCTGGTCCGGCGCAATGATGGACGTGCGAATGGTGTAGCCGCAAGCGCGGACGAAGTTCCTAGTCTGTGTGTAATGTGGGTGTCCCAGCGGCATCCAATGGAAGCCTGTTGAACATTCCTCCAGGACTACCGATGGCCCGACCAAAGGCATCCACCCTCAAGCGATCGAAGCCCACGGACAAGGCGTCCATGCCGGACGTGCAGTCGTCGCGCGATGTCCGCAACGTTGCGATCGACCGGGTGGGCGTGAAGGATGTGGTGTATCCGCTGCGGCTGCGTACGCGCGGCGGGGGTGAGCAGACCACGGTTGCCACCATCAACATGTATGTGTCGCTGCCCCACACCAAGAAGGGCACACACATGTCGAGATTCCTTGAAGTGCTGAACGCGCAGACCAGCGAGCCGGTCACGCCACGGAGAATCCCGTCGATTACGCGGGCGATCTGCGAACGTCTTGAAGCTGAAACCGCCCACCTGGAAGCGTCGTTCACGTACTTCATCAAGAAGGAAGCTCCCGTCACCGGCACGCCAGGCCTGATGGACTACCGCGTCACCTTCGAATGCATGGCGAATGGCACGGAGGACTTTCTGATGAAGGTCTCCGCGCCGGCCGCTAGCCTGTGCCCTTGCAGCAAGGAGATCAGCGAGTACGGCGCGCACAACCAGCGGTGCCGGATCGAGGCCAAGGTGCGGTTCAAAGGCGAACTCTGGATCGAGGAACTCGTCGAGGTTCTGGAGCGAGCGGCGTCGTGCCCGGTCTACGCGACGCTCAAACGCCCGGACGAAAAGTGGGTGACGGAACGGGCGTACGAGAACCCAAAGTTTGTGGAAGACATCATCCGTGACCTGGCGGTGGCGCTGGACGGGAACCGAAAGATCACCTATTACGAGATATCGAGCGAAAACTTCGAGAGCATCCACAACCACAACGCGTACGCACAGATCACGCGTGACAAGCGGTGAATTCACGCAGCGGTGGCAGCAAGTCGAGAGCCCCCCTTCACCATCTCAGCGATGATCGCCTGGAGGGAGTACCGCTGCTGCCAGCCCGGGAAGTGTGTGCGGAACTTGTTCATGTTGGTGTAGTA
>CALLYM010000173.1 GCA_937858155.1 uncultured Phycisphaerales bacterium
ATGTGCTGCTGGAGTCACTCGCCATGGTGAAGAGCCACTTCGAGTGCATCATCCTCGGCGACGGCAATCACAAAGCCTACTGCGAGCAATTGAGCCGCGACCTCGGCCTCGCTGATCGCGTGCATTTCAAAGGCTTCATCCCTCAAGAAGAGCTCAAAGCCTACTACCGCGAATGCAGCGTCGTGGCCTTGAGCAGCGTGTGGCCGGAACCCATCGCCACCATCGGCCTCGAGGTCATGCGTTATGCCCTGCCCGTCGTCGCGTTTGACGCTGGTGGCATCAAGGACTGGCTCAACGACGGTCACAACGGCCATCTCGTGCCCTGGATGGACCGTGAGGCTTATGCACAGCGTTTGGATGAACTGCTGCAAAACAAGGCCAAGGCCCGTGAGATGGGCGAAAACGGCCTCAAGCTCGTTTCGGAGCGTTACGACTTCGACGGCTACATCAGCGACCTTGAGCAGATGTTCAGCGAAGTGGCCCAGCATGCCGCGCCGAAGCTCTCGAAGAGCCTTTCCGGCCTCAACACGGCCTCCGCGTTCGCCACCGCCTGATCACTTCCCCTCACCTGCGGGGAGTTACAACCCACGATCCATCCGCAACATACGAACATGACACACGCACCGCATCTCGCCGAACAACAAGCCGAACGCCTCCTCCAGGCGCAGAGCCGGGTTGGCCGTTTGCGCATGCGTCTGGCGATGCATTTGAAGCGCTGGACATGGCTTTCCGTCGTCAACGGCACCTACGCCGTGAAACGTCTTTTCGACATCGTCATCAGCCTCGTGTGCCTGCTGCTTGCCGCTCCTGTTTTCATCATCGTGGCGCTGCTCATCCGTCGTGATGGCGGACCTGTCTTCTTCAAACAGAAGCGTGTCGGCATGCTGGGCCGTCCGTTTGAGATGCTGAAGTTCCGCTCCATGTGCGTCGATGCCGAGGCAAAGCTCGCGAGCCTGCTGGCGAAGAACGAGAAGGCTCAAGGCGTGACCTTCAAGATGAAGGACGATCCCCGCGTCACACCCATCGGCCGCTTCATCCGCAAGACCTCGCTCGACGAGCTGCCGCAGTTCATCAACGTGATCCGTGGTGACATGTCCATCGTCGGCCCGCGTCCGCCGCTGCCGCGTGAAGTGGCGCTCTACACGCCGCGTGACCGCCGCCGCCTGCATGCACGTCCCGGCATCACCTGCTTGTGGCAGGGGGGCGAGCGTGAGGGCGGCCTGTGGGAGATCGGCGACCGCAACTCGATCGACTTCGACGAGCAAGTGCGCCTCGACGTGCGCTACATCGAGAGCCAGTCCTTCCTCCGCGACCTGTGGATTCTTTTGAAAACCATCCCCGCCATCGTGCTGGGGAAAGGCATGTGAACTATGAAAGCCGTCGTCGTTCTTCCCGATCATCGTGAATGCGCCGGATTCGCCCGTCGCATGCGCCCGCTGGCACTCTTGCCCGTCATGGGGCGTGACCTGCTGGACTTGTGGCTCGAAAAACTCGCCGCGGATGGCGTCAAAGAGGTCACGCTGCTCGTGGCGGATCGTCCGGATAAAATCCGCCGTGCGGTGTCCGATGGTGGTCGCTGGGGCCTGAAGGCCAACATCATCCCCGTTCCCAAAGAACCGACACTGGAAGCGGCAAGCACACTCTTCTCCACCGATGCCGAAACGAAGGTCGTGGCCCTCGAAACCTTGCCTGACAGCCGTCTGCCGTTGTGGGAAAGCACCGAAGGCCTCTACGACGTGATGCGGCGGAAGTTCAATCACGTCGAGCCGGAGTCACGCCTCACCATGCGCCGCCTCGCTTCGGATGTGTTTGTCAGCACGCGGGCACGCATCGCACCGACCGCCGTGATCGAAGGTCCTGCATGGATCGGCCCGCGAGTCATCATCGGCGAAAACGCTCACATCATGGGCGGCTCCATCATCGAAAACGCGGCCTTCATCGACCGCGAGGCCACCGTGCGCGGCAGTTGGATCGGCCCCGGCACCTACGTCGGCGCAATGACCGAGGTCTCACATTCCTTTGCCTGGGGTGATGGACTCGAAAACTGGCGTCTCGCCTCGTTTGTGGAGATCACCGATGACTTCCTGCTCGCGAGTTTGAAGCGCCAGTATCATGGCGGTGCGCCCTCCGCATGGACGACACGCCTGTTTGCGCTGCTGCTGATGCTTATCACGCTGCCGCTCGCCGTTTTCGTCATGCTGCGCACGAAGCTGCTGCGTCATGAGAGCGCCATCACGCGCCGTCAGGTGCTGCTGCCGCAGGCGGGAAGGCAGGACCGTTTTTCGCACACCACGCCGCTGCATACCTTGAATGGCCTCAACAGCCTCTTCTCTCGCTGGCCGGAGCTTTGGCGGGTGTTTCGCGGAGATCTTCATCTCATCGGCAATCGCCCGCTCACCACCGCGGAGGCGGAACAGCTCGGCGATGAGTTTGAGCAGCTCTGGCTCGCCTCGCCCGCCGGAGTCTTTTCCCTCGCCGATGCCGCTGATGACGGCCTCGACAGCCCCGAGCGGGCGGTGGGCGGTCTGCACGTCCTGCTCACGGAGATGCACGGAGCGAAGCGCATCGACCGGCAGTTCATCGGACGCGCGGGGCGTCAAGGCGACCCGGGCAGTGCGCAGATTTTCGTGAGCCTGGAGGACGAGCTTGTCCGCGTGCACGCCAAGTGGCCGGCCCGGCTGCTCCGCGAGCGCACCCGCGGGGGCGAGGTGAGCGGCACGCCGGGCGTCCTGCGTCTCTTCCGCCTTGCCCAGATGCGGAACGAGAGCCGGGACCGCCGCAACCGGGCGAACGTTCTCCGTCAGGATGATTGGATCGACAAGCACATGCCGGGCGTAGGCTGAAACCAAGTATTCAGGCGAAGATCGACTTGAATCCCAGCGCCCGCCGCAGGTCCGCGATCTGGCCCACGTGCATGCCGTTGTGGAAGCCCATGCGCATCAGCAGAAGGAAGAGCGGCGACTGCATGGGGCCCCACGTGACCACTTCCGTGAGCCGGGAGTCAGGCAGCGCGCGTGCGACGGCGGCGGTGCGGTCGATGGCTCCGTGATAGATCTCTACGCACCGTGCGAGGGGCGGGTACGCGTGCGAATCCGCGGAGGGCGTGCTGCCGAAAGCCACAGACTCGGCACCGAATCGGGCCGCGTCGGCCCGAGCACTCCCCAGGATGAAGTCAGACTCCGGCGGACCGGCGCCGTCCACCTTCTCACACGCGCGGTGCATGGTGAGCGCAAGGTGCCCGAGATTCCACGCGACATGGTTCGGCAGGTGCGGCGCCTGGCGGGTGTGGTTGGCATCCTCAAAGCCGACAAGGTAACGCGCGGTGCCGGGCTTGCTGAGAAGAATGAACTCCGCGATGGCGTCCTGAGTGCGCATGGAGAAGCGTAGTGGCCGAGAGCATCGGCGGATCATCGCCGGTGTGCGGCCTTATGCTGGGGGCGTGGCACGACAGAACTTCTACGCAGACGCCCTCCTGTACGACATCCTCCACGCGGAGGGCACGTCGCACGATGCACGCGTGGTGACACGACTCGTGCGGGCGTGGGGGCCAAAGGTGACGCGCGGGACGCGGCTCACACTCCTGGAACCGGCGTGCGGCAGTGGGCGGTACCTTCTGGCTCTCGCGAAACACGGGCACCGCGCGACGGGCTTTGATCTATCACGCGGGATGATCCGGTACGCAAAGCAGCAGACCGTCCAGGGTGGGCATACCGAACGCGTCCGCGCGTTCGTGGGGCGGATGGAGGAATTCACGCTGCCCAAGGCATGGCGCGCGCACGGGGCGTTCAACCTCATCAACTCCATCCGGCACCTGGAATCCGACAGCGCGATGCTTGCCCACCTGCGCTCGGTAAGGCGAGCTCTCCTGCCGGCTGGAGTCTACATCGTGGGCCTTGGCCTGTGCGCATATGGCCTGGAGACCGAGAGTGAGGATGTGTGGCACGGCTCACGTGTCGTCCGCGGCGTGCGGACTCGTGTGACGCAGACCGTCCAGTACCTTCCTGCGCCCCAGGCGGGTGCACGCACCACACGCAAGGCCCTGCGAGCGGAGCGGGTCATCAGCCACATGACAGTGACGGCCGGTCATGGTCGCCCCGCACAGGAGCGCCACATTGACTCTGTCTACACGCTTCGTTCGTACAACCTTGCCCAGTGGCGGTCGCTGATCTCGCGAGCGGGGTGGCGGATCGTTGCCACCACAGACCAGGACGGTCTGCCCATGGTCCCCAGTGAACCCGGCTACTTCCTTTGGGTGCTACGCCCGATTTAGGAAGGGAGCGTCGGATTCTACTTCTTGCCGCCCGCCTTCTGCCACCAGTCTGCCGCCTTGACTAAGTCGCCCGTCTTCTCGTAGTGATCGGCAAGCGCCTTGGCGGGACGCTGTGTACGCGGGTTGTCCGCCCCCATTGCTTTGACCAGGCGCGTGTACGACTCTTGCATCAGCGGGACACCCTCGTCCACATTGCCCATGGCGAGCAGGCACTCGGCGTTGTACCCCATGGACGCACCAAGCATCCAGTGGTCATCGGGCAGCGTCTTTTCCAGGCCTTCGAGGCAGGCCTTGAGATTGGGGAGCGCCGCAACGGGGTCGCCCTTTTCCATCTGGAGCATGCCGAGGTTGTTGTAGAACGTCAGAGTGCCGCGATCATCCGGTCCTGCGTTCTTGAGAGAGGCCTCGAGTGCACGGCGGTACAGCGGCTCGGCCTCGTCGAACCGCCCGGCACGCCGGAGTTCCTGCGCGAGGTTGTTGGTGTAGCTGAGGGTGTAGTGGCTGTCCGGCCCCTCGCGCTGTGTCATGCGTTCGACGAGCGACCGGAGCATCGTAATCGCCTCGTCCCTCTTGCCGTTGTCGGAGAGCGTCATGGCGAGGGCGTTTTCGGACACCATCGTGCTGTCGTGCATCGGCCCAAGCACCCGGCGACGGACTTCAACCACTCTCGCGAGCACGCGCTCGGCATCGGCGTCCTTCCCGGATTCCGACAGGATGGACCCCTGAATGGACAGGGCCTGCAGCGTCATGGTGTCTTCCTCACCCAGCGCGGCCTGCGCATCTTTCGCCACAGCTTCGATGAACTCCAGCGATTCCTGAAGACTGCCCTGCTGGTGGAGGAAGTCGGCGAGGTTGCAGCGGGACTCGAGCGTGTCGCGGTCGGTTGCGCCCAGGAATTGTGTCTGAAGGCGCACAACCTCCCGGAGCAGGGGTTCCGCTTCCTGACTCTTGGATTCTTCCTGCAGGATGCGGGCAAGGATGCTCATGCTCACGAGCGTGTCCCGGTCGTGGTCGCCGAACACCCGCCGCTGCTCGTCGTACGCGGTGCGCAGCACCGTCTCGGCTTCGGTGACTCGGGACTGGGACAGCAACGCCGACGCGTGCTTCACCTGAAGGATGAGCAATCGACGCTTGGTATCGGGCACGTTACCGGGTACCGAGCCCATGTACTGGAACAGCCCCTCGGACGCCTTGTAATCGCCCAGCTTGTAGTACGCGGTGCCCAGGACATTGCGCAGCGTCATGTTCACCTGCGGGTCCGCCGGTGGCACGCGCTGGAACCGGGCATTCGCCACGTCCAGAACCTGGCGGACGGTCACCTCGTGGCCCACCGCCTTGTCAGGATCGATCGAATCAAACATCTCTTCGACAAACTGGAGCGCCGCCGCGGACTTCGCTGCCTCCGCCGCGGCGATGCTCCTTTCCCGCTCCGCCCGCCCGTACAACCAGGCGAAGATGACGGTGCCCGCGATAAGCATGGCGGCCAGGAGCATGCCCGCGGAAACAGGCACGCGGTGGCGTCGCCATGTGTGACAGAGCTGGCGCCACACGCTGGGGGGCCGGGCGGAGACGGGCGCGTCGTCCTGCCAACGCCGCAGATCGTCCACGAAGTCCTGCATGCTCTGGTATCGATCTTCCCTGTTCTTGGCGAGCGCCTTGAAGACCACCGCCTCCAAGTCGCCGCCATGGTGCAGGCTTGCGCGGTCGAAGCGGCGGGGAGGCTCCTCGCGGATGATGCGTGCGGCGTCGAGCGTGGAGGGCGTGCTGACGTCGTAGGGGAGTCGGCCATCGAGCAGTTCATAGAGCACCACGCCCATCGAATACACATCGCTGCGAACATCGACGTCCCGAGGGTCGCCGGAGCACTGCTCTGGGCTCATGTAGGAGAGTGTGCCGACCAGCTGACCGGTCTGCGTGACAAACGCTGTCACGGAAGGGTCCTCGACACGCGCGATACCGAAGTCAATGACCTTGACGTGCCCACCCTGATCCACGAGAAGGTTTCCTGGTTTGATGTCCCTGTGGATGACGCCGCGGCGGTGGGCGTGCTGCACGGCGTCCGCGGCCTCGAGGATGAGCCGCACGCGGTCCTTCGCCGAGCACTTCGCGGCTTCCGCGTATTGCGTGATGGGCGCGGCGCCCTGGATGTGCTCCATCACGAAGAACGGCACCTGGTCGCCGGTCAGGTCGTCCTGGTGCGAGGAAGCCTCGAAGATCTGAGCAATGCCCGGGTGACGCAGCCGTGCCAGAACTTCGCTCTCGTAACGGAACCGCCTCTTGGCCTCGGTGGAGGAAAGCGACCCGATGATCTTGATGGCGACGGTGCGCCGGGGCTGTTCCTGCTGGGCCTCGTAGACACGCCCCATGCCGCCCTGGCCGAGGAGCTTGTTCAGCGTGTAACGCCCGATCCGCCGGCCGACGTAGCTCTTGGCGTCCTGCTGCGCAGCCTGGATGATCGCCGGCTGTTCCAGGAACCCCACGGCGGTCGCTTCCGCGGCGACGAGGCGTTGCACATGGGCAAAGAGCGGTGCATCACCCACGCACTGCTCGGCGATGAACGCCCCACGGTCCGACGGGGCAATGTCCATAGCCGCGTCGAAGATGGTGCGGGCTTTGGCGTAGTTGATGCTCATGGCGTGAATCCAACCCGTGTCACCCGGAACGTGCCCGCGCACCGACCTCCAGTGTGCTGATCGCGCTCTACGTCCGTCATCGGTCGCAGGTCAGGATCACGGTTCCTCGCCTCCCTTTTCGGCACCCCCAAGGTCGCTAGCAAGGAATGCACGCGCGTACCGCCAGTCACGGTTGGCGGTCGGGACGGAGATTGACATTGCCTTGGCCGCCTGCTCGATATCCAGACCCGCGAAGAAGCGGAGCATCACGACATCGGCCGCGCGCGGGTCATGTTCTGCGAGTCGCGCAAGTGCAGCGTCGAGCCTCACTAGATCAACCGTGTCGTCGTCCTGGGCGCCGGCGACGGCGAGGTCTTCGTCGAAGCCGACACGCGCACGGTCACCGCCGCGTTTCAGCCTGCCCCGTGCGCGGGCGCGGTCCACGAGGATGTCCCGCATCGCCCGAGCCGCGGCGCCAAAGAAGTGTGCGCGGCTCTCCCACGGGGCATCGTTCCGGACGAGTTTGACGTACGCCTCGTGCACAAGAGCGGTCGCCTGCAGCGTCTGCCCCGGGGGCAGGCCCGCCATACGCCCCCCCGCCATCTGGCGGAGCTCTTCGTAAATCATTGGCAGCACACGGCCTGCAGCAGCGTCATCCCCGCTAGAAGCCGCTTGGAGTAGCACCGTGAGATCAGCTCGTTGTTCACCCATGCGTCGGATTGTATTGGCATGGTCCGGTGCGTGATACGCGGTGAGCGCCGTTGCCGGATGAACTGGGCACACATCCAAGGAGCACACCATGAACCGTCGGAACATCGTCCTTTTTCTCCCCCTCACACTCGCATCGGCCGCCCTCGCTCAGTGCCCCGCCACCTGGGTCTACAGCGAGGATCAGTCGCCGTCCCTTGCGCCCAACGGCGCGATTCGCGCCTTCGCGTCGTACGACCCCGACGGCGAGGGCCAACGCCACAATGTGCTCGTTGTCGGTGGATCGTTCACGACCGCTGGCAGCGGCACTGTTCACAACATCGCGTTCTGGAACGGCGACGGCTGGTACCCCATCGGCGGGGGCGTGAACGGCGAAGTCCGGGCACTCCTTCCGTTCGGCTTCGGGTTCGTCGCGGCCGGAACATTCACCATGGCGGGCGGAGTACCGGTCAACAACATTGCCTACTGGGACGGTATGGAATGGCACAACCTGGAGGGGGGCCTCAACGGTGCGGTCAATGCCCTCGCGTGGCACAATGGCCAGTTGTGGGCGGGGGGCGCTTTCACGGCGAGCGGCACCACGACGCTGATGCACGTGGCCAGCTTCGGCGGTGACGGATGGCGTCCGCTCGGCGCGGGCATTGACGGTGACGTCTTCTCGATGGTCTCCCACGATGGGTACCTCGTTGTCGGCGGCGCATTCCACACCGCGGGCGTCGTTGCCAGCCCCAACCTGGCACGATGGAACGGGCTGTCGTGGTCGGGGCTTGGGCAGGGCGTTGACGCCCCGGTGCACGCCCTGGCCCGCGAACGCGACTTCCTGTACGTCGGTGGCGACTTCATGCACGCGGGGGGCCAGCCTTCGGATCACATCGCAGTGTGGGACGGTGCTGCCTGGGGTGCGTTGGCGGCGGGCGTGAACGCGCCCGTCACGGCGATCACCGCGACGTCCGATGCGGTGTATGCCGCCGGAGCATTCTCGAGCGCAGGCGGCCAACCGGCGGACCAGGTTGCAAAGTGGGAAGGTGGTGCATGGACGGCACTGCCCGGTGGCGTCGGACCGGGCACTCCCGCAATCCATGCCTGCACCACGTTCATAAACGAGGTCCTCTTTGGTGGAGACTTTGGTTCTGTGGGAGGCAGCACGTCGGCAGCACTTGCGCGCTGGAACGAGACCAACGCTCCGTGGATCGCGGTCGATCCCGGCGTTGCGAGACTGACGCCCGAGGGGACGCTGACGATCGAATGCAAGGTCGCGAAGGGGTACGACACATCCACCATGACCTCGCAGTGGTTCCACAACAACGGCTTCGAGGTGGTGGATGGCCCGTCGGGTGCTGGATTGGGCGGTGGCATCGTCAGTGGTGCGCACACGCTCACACTGCGCATCGACGCGGCAACAGCGGAAGACTTCGGCGCCTACGAGGTGTTCATCGACACCCCTTGCGGCAGCCTCTCCAGCGCGCCCGGACGGGCGTTGGACCGCTGCGATGCCATCGACTTCAACGCGGACGACCTTTTCCCGGACACGCTCGACATCGAGGACTTCCTCAGTGTTTTCAGCGGCGGACCGTGCTCAAACAGCCCGGCCTGCGGTGACGTTGACTTCAACAACGACGGCCTCTTTCCCGACACACTCGATATTGAATCATTCCTGAACGTTTTCAGCGGCGGAGGGTGCCTCTGAGACGCGCCGAGAAGCACCCTATCCCATATCAAGACCGATACCACGGGTGCCCCAGGCCCGTGGCATCGTTTTTTGCCTCCCATAACGGGTCTGGCCGCAGATTGTCCGGGCGGCCGCCGAATGTACTGAAAATCGCCCTTGAATTCCCGATGTTTCTGGAGACAATGCAACACTCGCCCCAGATCGGGCGTTATCTATGGTCGTCCCATTGGAGAATCTCATGCGGAACTCATGGTGTCGGGGCCTGGCTGCCGGCCTTGTCCTGTCGGCGGCGTCCCTGTCGGCTTTCGGCCAGGTGGCAACGCCGGTCGTGGGCGTGGCTTCGGAACCAGAACAAGTCTGGGGTCGGTTGCAATCGTTCCCAGCGAGCGTGACGCAGGGCCGGGCGTTCATCCGCCCGCTCGCGTTCCAGCGCGTTGCCCTCGCGGAGGGTGTCATGCGCCAGACACTGTGGGCGGCGCCGCTCGAGGGCACACCCGCGGCGGCCAATCCGCTCGTCCTTTGGTTGCCCAAGCCCGACGGCACGTTCGAGCGCTTCAAGGTTGTGGAAGCGCCGATCATGAACGCCGAGCTCCAGGCCCAGCACCCGAACATCAAGACCTTCCTCGGCCAGGGCATGGATGACCCGTACGCAACACTCCGCTGCGACTGGACCGACTTTGGCTTCCGTGCCCAGGTGCTGACGCCCTTCGGATCGTGGTACATCGATCCATACACGTTCGGTGACACGTCGCACTATGCGTCGTACTTCCGCCGCGACTACGTCAGCGACGCCCACTTCCAGTGCTCCACCACCGGTGAACCCATCCCCACGCCCGACTCGGTGTTCCAGGACCGCGTGCCGATCACGCGCAGGCAGTACCGCCTGGCCCTGTCCTGCACTGGCGAGTACGCGGCCTTCTTCGGCGGCACCGCGCCGCTCGCGGAGGCCGCGATGACGACCGCCATCAACCGCGTCACGGGGGTGTACGAGAGTGAGCTGGGCATCCGTCTTTTGCTGGTGGACTTCAACACCTACACCAACGGTGGGACCGACCCCTTCACCAACAACAGCGGTTCGACGATGCTCAACGAGAATCAGACGGTGTGCAACGCCAGCCCCGGCAGCGCGAATTACGACATCGGGCATGTGTTCTCCACGGGCGGCGGCGGCATTGCGCAGCTTGGATGCGTCTGCTCCGCGGGCAACAAAGCCAAGGGCGTCACCGGAAGCTCCTCCCCGGTCGGCGATGCATTCACCATCGACTACGTGGCCCACGAGATGGGGCACCAGTTCAATGCCCCGCACACCTTTGCGTACTGCGGCGGTGCGAACGGCTCCTATGAGCCGGGCTCGGGTTCCACCATCATGGCGTACGCGGGCATCTGCGGCGCAGACGATCTCCAAGCCCACAGCGACCCCTACTTCCTCCACAGCAGCATCGACACCATCAAGTCATTCATCGCCGGCGTGGGGGCCTGCTCTTCCAACACGGCAACCTCAAACGAGCCCCCCACCGTGGTCGGAACATCCAACCGATCGATCCCGGAGCAGACCGCGTTCTACCTGACGGGCTCGGGCGCGGACGCCAACGGCGACCCGCTGACCTTCTCTTGGGAAGAGCGGGATGCGGGCTCGCTCCCCTTGGCGTCGCTGCCCACCGCTGCAAGCGGCTCGATCTTCCGCCCGCTTGTCCCCAAGACCGTCCCGACGCGGTACTTCCCAGCCCTCGATGACGTGTTCGACGGCTCAACGGACATCGGCGAGTACTACCCAAACCCTGCCGCCAACCGCAACCTCAACTTCCGCCTCTCCGCCCGCGATAACGTCGCGGGCAACGGCGGCACGACGAACACCACGAGCGACACCACCGTGACAGTCGTCGCGTCTGCCGGGCCGTTCACCGTCACCGCCCCCAACACCGCGGTATCGCTGACGGGTGGTGCGACGACCACGGTGACATGGAACGTGGCCAACACGACCGCGGCGCCCATCAGCACCGCGAACGTGAGCATCGCCCTGACCACCGACGCCGGCACGAACTGGACGGTGCTGCTCGCCAGCACGCCCAACGACGGGTCCGAGGTCGTCACGCTGCCCAATATCACGACCAGCACGGCGCGCATCAAGGTTGAGGCGGTCGGCAACACCTACTTCGACGTGTCCAACGCCAACTTCAGCATCGCCGGCGCGACCATCCCGCCCAACCCCTTCAACACCGGGTCCACACCAAGCACCATCTGCTCGGGCAATACAAGCAGCCTTTCCACGCTCATCTCGGCGGGCACCGTCGCCGACTGGTACACCGTTTCCTGCGGCGGCACGTTCGTGGGCACGGGCAACCCGCTGGTTGTCAGCCCCACCGTGACGACCCAGTACTTCGTACGGGCGCGGCGCACCAGCGACAACGCCGTGAGCGCAGGCTGCGGCACTACGACCGTCACCGTGACGCCCGGGCCCACCGCTCCGACGGGCGCAAACGTTGACCGCGACACGTTCTGCTCCACCGACGCGGGGCAGATCACCCTCACCGCCACCGGCGGCTCGGGGACGACGCTGTCGTGGTACTCAGGCTCCTGCGGCGGCACGCTGGAAGGCACCGGCTCTCCGCTCGTCATCGACTCGCCCAGCGTCAGCACTACCTACTTCGCCCGCTGGTCCAGCTCGTGCGGCACATCCACGTGCGCTTCCGTGAGCGTGGCCGTCGGCGGCGGCGACCTTGACTTCAACAACGACACGCTCTTCCCCGACACCGCCGACATCGACGACCTGCTGAGTGTCTTCAGCGGCGGGCCCTGCTCCAACGACCCCAACTGCGACACGATCGACTTCAACGGCGACGGGCTCTTCCCCGACACCGCAGACATCGACGCGTTCCTTGCGGTCTTCAGCGGCGGATCGTGCTGAGAAGGTAAGACAACCTGGTTTGTTCCCACGGGCGGGCCTTCTCAGGTCCGCCCTTTTTGTTTGCAGGCCGTTCGCATGTCGATCGCATGTTTTCGGTCGCTTACCCACATTCGTGCAGCCGGGATTGGTGTGAGAGCGTACAGGGGTGCTCTGGGCCAGCATTCACGCGGCCGAGTGTGTTCACGATCTTCCCTGCAGTCCCAGCATGCGGAGGTACCCGATGGAACAAAGCACCTTGTGTGCGCTCATTGCGCTGAGCGGTTGCGCCGCGTCCGTGTGTGCCCAATCGTCAGAGGTGCCGACACTTCCGATCGCTCCCAAGGTGATCATGGGCACGATCGCGGGCCGGAGTCCATCGTGCCGGTGTACAACGCGATCTACGACGCGTGCGCGAGCAGTCCGTTCGCCATCGGCAACGGGTCCTCGTATGTGATGGAGGACATCTCTTTCGAACCGGGGCCATGGGGCGCGACGTACATGGGCCCACGGGACGTAGTGCAGGTGGACGGGATGTTCCAGACAGCGGGGTGGACGGGATACATGCCTGGCCCGTTCACCACCCCTCAGTTCTACATCACTCACATCTACGAGTTTTATGAACCTGGCAACTTCCCCACCTGCCCCATGCTGGGCAACACCACGCCCATCGCGACGAGAGCCGTAGAAACCAACTTCAGCTCGGGCTACGCATGGAATTACACCAGCCCGGTGTTTACATCGCCGGTCAGCCTCGGTACCCGCGTCAATGTGTGGGTGGCGGTGAAGGCGATCGATCCGGGCACGGGCAAGCGCTTAGCAGATGGCGCTCCGGGGCTTGTCCAGCCGGGCGGTGGCGGCGGAACATGGATTCAGCAGACGGCAGCCAACTATGGCACCTGGCTGGGCAGAGCGGGTCATCCGTGTATTGGCGATACGACTGAGGACTACGCCCGTGATCAGAATCCGGTTGGACCGGTGGGGAGCCCGGGTGATTTTTGCGGCGGCAGCACCTATCTAGTGGGCACGAGCGCTGGCAACAGCAACGACCGTCGTCGCACAGCGGCGGGTCCATTCAATGGCGCGATTGGTCCGCGTTGCCTTTCATTGGGACTCCGGGGTGCGGTCATCAATCCGGCGCCCGCTCCCACATTTGACATTCCGGCCCTCGAAGATGACGCGACCGGACTTCCTTTCGCCGTGTTGCCAGGGTTGCCGGCCGTACGGTGGGTGCGCTTCGCGATGAACCACCCGGTCACCGACGATGGGGCTCGCTACCTCAACATCGACACCGAGGGCTCTGCCACGGACCTCGCGCTCGCACTGTACGACGAGCAGGGCAACCTTCTTGCCACCGACGACAACAGCGGCAGTGCACTGAACGCCCAGCTCACCTTCGGCGTCGGGCGGGCGGCGGGCGTCTCCGACGGCGCGCAGTATGATGGCCGTGATGGGCAACTCCCCGCCGGTGTTTTCTTCCTTGCTGTTGCCCCCGGTGGCTCATCTTTCAGCACCGGGTTTTATGTCGTACCAGGCGCGACAGACCCAGGACCGCACATCAACGTCGCATACTTCCGCACGAACGTGAACGCAGGCGACAACCTGCCCCCCGCCGTGCCCCCCGTCATCAATCACTACGACTTCACCACACAAGGTCCGGCGTGGTCCTTCCCGGCTGCCGATACTTTCCAGGGAACGACAGGAACCGCAAACCCTGAACCACTCGATGATTCCAGCGCCGCGGTGCTGTGGACGAAGTTCGCGATCGACGTGCCTGGCGCGAATGCCCGGCACTACCTCGACATCGACTTTGGTGACAGCGATCAGGCCGACAACCTTGCGTACCTCTTCGATTCTCAGGGCGCACTTGTGGCGTTCAGCGACGACCTGAGCGCCACCAACCTCCTGCCCCTGATGTCCTTCGGGGCATCGCTGCCCGCCCGATCAGGCAACTGGCATGGTCAGAATGGCCAGTTATCCGCCGGAACCTATTACCTCGCGAACGCGGCATACCCGGCGGACGTACTCACCGGACCCAATGGCTCGCCGCCGTCCCTCGGGGTGAATCGCCGCTGGCACGTACGCGGGCTTTCCGGCATGAATATTGGTTTCACCGCGGAGTTTTATACGGGGTCCGGTGTTCCGTGCGACCCCATTGACTTCAATCAGGACGGTATCTTCCCGGACGTGCTGGATATTGCCGACCTTTTGAGCGTGTTCTCGGGCGGCGCGTGCTCGAATGACCCGCAGTGCGGCGACATCGACTTCAATAATGACACGATCTTCCCTGACACGGAGGACATCCAGGCACTTTTACGGGTATTCGGCGGCGGCACATGTGACTAGGCCAAACGCGAGAAAGTGGAGCAAAGCGTGGCGCACTCACTCACCAGTCAGGCTCTTGCCCTCGCATTGGCGGCGGGCGCTGCCGCTCACTTGCATGCTCAGGCATCGGAGATTGATCCACTGCCGATCGGACCGGCGCAGCACGTGGGCCCACCGTTCAGTGATCGTGCGCTCATCACGGTGTACGGGTCAGGTTTCAATGATTGCCCATCCAGTGCCTTTGCCATCGGCAACGGCAGCTCGTACGTCATGGAAGACGTCTCCTTCAGCCCCGGCCCCTACGGCAGCACGAGCCTGAGTTCGAGGGAGATTACCCAAGTCGGAGCCATGTTCCAGACGGCGGGATGGACCGGCACGCCCATCTTCCCGAGCACAACGGTGCCCCAGTTCTTCATCACGCAGGTCTTTGAGTTCTGGGATGCCGGCTCGTTCACGGCTGCCCCCATGCTCTCCGCGGCAACACCCTTCGCTACGCGGAGCATCCAGACCAACTTCGGCTCAGGGTACACATGGCCGTACAACGCCCTGCTGAACCCGGTTGTGGACGCGGGTACTCGGGTGAACATCTGGGTTGCGATCCGCGCCATCGATCCATCCACGGGGGCCCGCATCTACGACGGCAACACCGCGTTGCAGCAGCCCACGGGGCAGACAGGTGTGTCGTATGGTGTGTGGCTCGGGCGGGTGGGTGACGCGTGCGTGGGGCACACCGAGCCCGACTACGGACGCGACCAGAACCCAACATCCGTGTTTGGGGGTGAATTTTCAGGAGGTGCGAACTACCTGGTGGGCAGCGCACCCGGCAACGCCAACGACAGGAGGCGTACATCGACAGACCCGACGCTTGCACGCATTCTGACCCTGGAATTGTGGGGTGAGTGTCAAGGCATTGACTGCGGAGATATCCCACCACCCGAATCGATTTGCCCGGTGCCCGACGGTCTTACGACGAGGGCGATCGCGCTGGTTGCCGACGACTATGTGAAGTGGTACCGACTTTGCCTGAGCGCCCCGGCCACTGACTCTGATCTTCGCTACCTCAGCATGGACACGGAAGGCTCCCAGCAGGCAATGGCGCTGGGGCTCTACCGTGATGACGGCGCTCTCCTTGCGACCGACGACGGCAGTGGCAGTGGAACCAATAGCCAGCTGACCTTTGGCGTCGGACGTTCCGCCGGGGTTGGAAACGGTGCGCAGTACGACGGCCGCGACGGTGAACTGCCCGCGGGAACATACTACCTCGCGATCGCGGGCTCTGGATCACAGTTCGGGTCCGCGTTCGGGGTCACGGCAGCGGTCCACGGGGCGGAGCCGGTCACGCTGAACATCCGCACGAATGCCAACGGGGGCGGAAACCTGCCGCCGGTTGTAACACCCGCCATCAATCACGCGGACTTCACGCTCGGGCCGGCGTGGACATTCCCAGCGGAAGACACGCTGCAGGGCACAGCCGGGCCTTCGCTCCCTGATCCCAATGGGGATACAAGCAGCGCCGTGCTCTGGAGCCGGTTCACGATTCCATCACCGGGCGCGACCGACCTGGGCCTGGACACGACCTACTTGGACATCGACGCCGGTGCCAGCACGCAGGCCGACAACCTGCTGTACCTGTTCAACGAGACAGGGGACCTTATCGCGGTGAGCGATGATCAGATCCCCGGCGTGGCGATGCTGCCGCTCATGTCCTTTGGCGCGAGCAACCCGCAGCGTTCGCCCGCGAATGGACAAGTCCGCGGCGCGAATAACGCTTCCAACGCGCTGTGGATGGGGCAGACGGGCGCGCTGCCACCGGGCACGTACTACGCCGCGTCCGCCGCGTGGCCCTCGGACGTGCTGACAGGGCAGGGCGGAAACCTGCCCATTCCAGGCCCCGGCCGGCGGTTCCACGTGCGTGGGCTCTCCGGGAACAACACGCCGCAGACCCTGCGGTTCTACACCGGCGGCGGCTTCAACTGCGACCCCACGGACTTCAACGGCGACGGGCTCTTTCCCGACACGCTCGACATCGACGACTTCCTGAGCGTGTTCAGCGGCGGGGTGTGCAGCACGGGCACGTGTGCAGACGTTGACTTCAACAATGACGGCCTCTTCCCAGACACGCTGGACATCGACGCGTTCCTGATCGTGTTCAGCGGGGGTGGGTGCGTGCGATAAGCGGGATGATCATTACCCTCCGCACCCACGCCCAGCAAAGACCTCAAGAAAGTCTGTGAGGTCGAGGGCGTCAGGGAAGATGTTGTCCTGATTGAAGTCGATCGAATCGCAGTGCAGCACCGGGTCGCACCCGCAAGTGCCGCCAGCAAACACGCACAGGAATGACTCGATGTCCGCCGTGTCCGGAAAGAGCGTGTCGTTGTTGAAGTCGATATCGGTCAGCGACGTGCGCAGCGCACGGACACGCGTGGTGGGCATGAGGACAATGGGTCGCGCGAGCCCGAAGCCCGTCACGGTGACCTGCACCGATTCCTCGCCGCTCGCGGGAAGGTTCTGTACAGAAAGAGGGAGGGTGTACACGCCCGGAGCCGACTGAGTCGCGGAACCGAACGTGAGCAGAGCGGTGCCCGGTCCCTCGTGCGCGGCGGCCACATTCAGCGGCGGTGTGACCAGCGTGCCCTGCCAATCCCGCAGTGTCACGGTGAGCGTCCCCGGGCACGCGGGCTCGATGATCGCTCGGTCAATAGCCGCCGCGCTCTGCAGCGCATCGGGCACGCCCACAAGGGAAGCCCGCCACGCGTTAAACTGCTCATGGAGCGTCGCGACCGGATCAGGGTCGCCGGTCTGGGCATTGGGCACGTTGAGGTTCAGGTAGTAGTCACCCAACGCCTGCCCCACCCCGGCACGGAAAGTGCCGACTGTGCGGCCCGCCGTCCCGCCCAGGTTTTCCATCATGGCCACCCCGCCGGGTGAGACGTTCTGCGTCACGACCATGTCGAGGTCGCCGTCGCGGTCCATGTCCGCAAGGTCCAGGGCCGACCACACGTGCGATTGCGTGTCGGGCGGACCGGGATATTCCACGAGGTTGCTGAGTACTCCGCCCTGCGAAAGGTACGTCGCGAAGGCGTTGCTGCCCAGGACGGCGAGGTCAGCCGCGCCGTCGTTGTTGAGATCGCCCACGCGCAGCTTCGTGGGTGGAAAGGTCATCGGCACACGCGTGGGCGTCAGCACGCCGGAGTTGTTGTGGATCAGGAAGATACTGCCATCGGTCTGGCACGCCGCGGCAAGGTCGGTATCGCCGTCTGAATCAAAGTCCGCGGCCACAACGTCACCTGCACCCGAGGCGAGGGGGATGTTCGCTGCGGGGAGGAGCACACCCGCGGAGTTGATAAGAGGCACAAGGCGTGCGTTGCCGAAGTCGGCCACGACAATATCCAAATCCGCGTCACCATCAATATCCGCCGCAGCGAGAGCAATGGGCTGGCCACCCGTGGCGACAGTCGTGGGTGCGCCCAAGGTGATGCCGGTCGGCAAGGCTGAGTTGATCGGCACGACGGACACGCTCCCACCGAGGAAGTTGGCAGTGATGATCTCGGGCATCGCGGTGCCCACGATATCCGCCAGGATGAGGTTGATAGGGCCGTTCCCGACTGTCGCCTGTTCGGCAGCGCCGAAGGAGCCCGCTGTCGTTGCCGGCTTGACGACAACCTGGTTCCCCGAAAATGCGGTCACAAACGCGTCGGGGCGGTTGTCGCCCGTGACATCCCGCAGGACGATGCCGCGCGGCCCGCCGGAAAAGACGCTGGTGGTCGGGGTATTGAGCCTTAGAAACCGGTCGGGCGAGGTGATCGAGTTGCGAAAAATGGAGACGTTGCTTGACCCGTTGTTGGCCGAGACCACGTCCATCGAGCCGTCCAGATTAAGGTCCCCCACCGCAACGCCCAGGGGGCTCATGCCCGCGCGATACGCCGCAAGCCCGGCATCAAGGTCCCCCGCCCGCCCGATGATCATGTACCCCACATGGGCCGACTTGAAAGGCGCCGGGGGTGGTGAGCCGCACGACGTAGGAGCGCCCGGCGAGCAGGAACATCGCCCATCCCCCCCGCCCGATCGCGCTGCTTCCATGGCGGCCATGAGCCGCTCGGGGAGCGCGCCCGGCGTGTTGATGAGGGCGTCCCGCGCGTCGTTCACCACATTCGCTCCCGTCAGAATGTTGCCCTGCACGGCGTATGCAAAGTCTCCTTGGGGAGTGGAGAATTGGCCGGTCACACCACCCGCCCACTGGGCCGCGAGAGGACCGGTGTACGTCGCGCTCGCCACTGCGGCACGCGTCGTGGCAACGCCGTATTGACGCCCGTTGGCGTTGGAGTCTCCCGCTCGGACATTCACAAGGATGGTGGACGGGTTCACGTTCTGGAGTATCTGGTTCCGCAGGATGGTGCGGTTGTAGCCGCCGACATCCACAGACGACTGAGCGCTCGCGCCGCCACGCCCCACGACCATGACGGGCGTGCCCTGGAGAAGGTCAAAGCCCTCCAGGCAGGTTGCGCAGGCGACCCCGACCTCACCCGTTTGTTTGTTGACCACGACGATGGACCATGTGGCGAGCGTGTGGTGCGCGAGCGCCAGGCACGCTGCCGTTGCGAGGATCGTGGAGTGTGTCGCGCGGTGCATGGGAACTCCTCTCAATACGTCCGCAACACGCCTCCGCTTCACTGCCGGACCGTTCAGAATCGTCCGACCTACAGGCACGGCCCCCCGCTGAAGACCGAGAGGTAAGAATCGATGTCGGCGGTATCGGGGAATAGCCCATCGTTGTTGAAGTCGATATCTCCGCACGCCGGCAGCGAACACTCCCCACCCGAGAAGACGCTGAGCAGGTCGTCAAAGTCTGCGGTGTCCGGGAAGAGGCCGTCGTTGTTGAAGTCGATGTCGTCGCAGACGGGCGGCGCCGCGGAACCCGCGTCGGGGCCGGCAAACGCCCGGAGTCCGCCTCCGCCCTGCTGCGCGTCGACCCAGTACCAATAGGGCGTGCCGGGATCGGCCGAGGCGTCGTCAAACTGCGTTGCGGCGCCGCTGGCTGTGCCCACCTGCAGCGCCCCCGTCCTCGCGCTGCTCGTGCTGCGGTACACGGCAAACGCCGCCGCACCGGGCAGTGACGACCATGTCACCCGCACGAGCCCCGGCTGCGTGGCGTCGGTCGCGGCCATGCTCGGGACGGATATGGCGGAGATGGCGAGGTTGTACGCCTGCGACATCGTCGGCGCGTCGGTCTCGTACACCTTGATATACATGTCGCTCGCGGGAGAAAGGAGCACGCTGTTGATCGACTCGTTCGCGCCCGGTCCGCCGGCATTCTGCGCGAAGACGATGACCCCACCACTTCCGATGCGGACCTCCAGTGCAAGATTGGCCGCGCCGAAGGAGTCGATGATTGAGCCAGACTCGCACGCCCCGCCTCCGGGGGTCTGGACGCTCGAGTCGTAAGAAAGTCCGACGGGCGTCAGCACCACGTTCGCGACGAGCGGCTGAGCAATCGGGAAGCGGAACCAATCAATGTCGCCGTCGTTGTCGATGCCGGTAAGACGCCCATTCGTGACCGATGCTCCCACAGTGATGGCGCTGGGATTGATGGTTGCGCCGGGCGTGAGGGCGGGGAGGAGGGTTGTCGTTGCCAGCGTGCCGTTCGGCTCGTAGACGTCTCCATAGAAGGACTGCACGCCACGGATGTCGTCGTGCTGCGGCCCGTCGTACGCGCCCGAGTAGAAGGGCTCCATGAGCTTGGTGGAGTTTGAGGGACACACATGCTGCATACCCAGCCCGTGCCCAAGCTCGTGCATCACAACATTGCGGAGAAACCTGTAAGAAGCGGACGACGATCCCCAATTCTCCTGGGTGTCGATGACCATGTCGCCGACCGTGGGGTAGTAGTTGAAGGCCAGGACACCGCCGCCGCCGTCCAACGCGCGCCCGCCGATGCGCACGTCGCCGCGGCTGGTGCCGTTGAAAATGGAATCTGGGAACGCTGCGCCGTCGTCCCAGTCGTTCCCGCCGCTCGTGATCCGGACATAGTTGACGCCGGTGAGGTACGACCAGCGGTCGACCGCTGCCTGGAATTGCGATATCCACAGAGCACGGTTGCCGCCGAACTTGGCGTCCATCTGGGCGAACAGGTTGCTGGGCGCAGCGGCCTGTCCATCACGCCCGGGGAGCATGGTGCCATCTGGGACAAGGGACCAGTACAGAGTGCGCGGCGTTCCGATAGTGCCGCTCCAGCGTGACTCCTGGTTGTACTCCGCGCCCCCACCGCGCATCTGAAGGTCCAACAGCGCTCGCTCTGCCTCGGGTGGTGGCGAGTCAGGATCAAAGCAATACACCCGGGGGTACGTGGTCCCGGTTTCCCCGATGCGATCAGGTCGGGGCGCGTGCTGGTGGCGCGCGGTCACCGCGGCGGCGAGGCCCCAGACCACGACCGCAAACACTCCCCGCCAGAACCCCCGAGCATGCTGCTGATCACTCATTCAGAAACCCTGCGAAAGCCCACGAGCACATAGTGGACACCAAAATTGCCCTGACGTCAAGCGCGAATGTGGTCCGATAGGGGTGGCGTGGTCTTTCGCTTGAGAGTCTGTTACGTGGAAGAACCCAGCCGTTGGAACACCAGCTTCGGCCTGGGTTCAATCCAGAAGCTCTTGGCGAGCGAGTGGAATACAAAGCCCCGGTTATGGCCCAAAGCCCGCAGCGTGGCCACCGGCACGGAGGGCCCTGCATCCAGCGCGATGTAACCACCCGGCCTCACGATGCGTGAAAGGTCGTCGAGCAACTGCGCAGCGTCGGTGGGCTGGAGGTACAGGCCTACCACACCGCCGGATACTGCAAAGTCCACGCTCGCGCTGGCTATCGGAAGGCCCGCTCGAAGCAGCGGCCTAGCAATGCTCTGGCACTCAAACACCGGACGGATCACAGCGCCCGTGCGGTTGCGGAACTCGCTCCGTTCGGCGCGGGCTCGAGCGACGGCGATCGAATGATCGATAAGGTCGTAGCCGATGATCGTCCAGGACGGGTCCGCGAAGTACGCGAGGACCTCGGTGGATGTGCCAGGCCCGCAGCCCAGGTCCAGCACGGTCGCGCCGTGGGCAGGAATCCGCCCCCGGATGGCCAGAGGTATCTGACGCCGTTCCACCCAGGCCTGGGGCAGGTTGTACTCATGGAAGTCGTCGCCGCGGAGCGCGTCGAATCCGTCCGCAACCGTGCGGGCATCGGCGCCGATCATGCCCTGCCCCTTGATGCGCCTCCCCGTCCCCTTGATCCAGAACTCATGGGCTTTGTTGAGGGCAAGGGCCGACCACGGGAGACGCAATGTGCGAAGGTCGCGGGTCGTCACGGCAATCATCGATTCGGATATCAAGAGGGACGTCTCGCGTTGGCGTTGACAACAAGATGAATCACACCGCGGGGTTCTGCACGAGCCATTCCGCGGTCCGTGCCATCTGAAACATGGACATCACCCAGAACACGATGGCCACGATCTGCAGAGGTCCGCCGATGCACCCGCCCACGAAAGGGATGCAGCCGAGCACCGCTCCGACCACCATAAGAATGCACGCGGTGAGCGCCCAGCCCTCGGACACGGCTGGGCCACCGCGTGAACCACCCACGCGGTTCATCTCCTTTGAAAGCCCGTGGAAAGCGAAGAAGCAGCCAACAAGCATGACGCCAGGAACGAGCGATATCACGACAGCCGTCCCCGGAGTGAGGCTGGCCTTGCCGTCCTGAACTGTGCCCCACATCCGGTACAAGTTGATCCCATAAACCACCGCCATGCCCACGGCACAAACCAGAGCGAGGAGCGCACATATGACCGCGATCGGAGAAATGTTGTCGAAAGGGTGCTCTGAGTTGCCGTTCGCGCCTGCGACCAAACCCTGCGTAAGTCCCGCGAGAACCGTGAAGAACACCAGCGCAAGGTACAGCACGAGCGTTCCAACAACGAACATCTTGAAAGGCGGGGCCGGCTTTCCAATGGTCTCGTGCATGCGACCAGTCTACCCGATGCCGATGCCCTTCGTTATCCCTCGTCCGCTACTTCGGCGGGTTCGGCCAGGGATTCTTCATCCGCAGCCGCCAGCTCGGCCGCGGTCCGCACAGGCTTGGCGGTCGCGAGGGGCTTGCCGGTGGTGTCGGTCAGGGGTTTGCCGTCGAGCGTGCGGATAATCGGCGCGGGATGGGCCTTGGAGTGCGCCTCGAGCGCCTTCTCAAGTTCCGTGCGCTTCTTTTCGTCCAGCTCCGCCCACTTGCCGCGCCCGCGGCACTTGGGGAAGCGTGAGCAGCCCAGCCAAGGGCCCTTGAGGCCGTTGCGCAAGTTCAGCGGTGCTTCGCAGATAGGGCAGGGCAAGTCGGTCACATACGCGGGTGGGCTGGGGGCCACGACCTTGCTCTTGCGGTCGAGGTTCAGGATGCCGTCGCAGGGCGCGGCCTTGTCTCCGTACTTGCTGCAGCCCAGGAATGGCCCGAACTTCCCCACCCGCTTGGTCATTGGGGCGCCGCACTTGGGGCACGCCACGTCCACTGTCTCGGCGGCGGGTCGGGGAACGCCGTCTCGATCAACAGGGCACGCGTAGTTGCACTCGGGGTACTTGGAGCAGGAGAGGAACCGCCCGTTCTTCCCAAAGCGGTAGACAAGGCCGACCCTGCCGCGCCCTTCCTTCTCGCACGTGGGGCAGGTGTATTCCGCCGGCGCCGGGACCGTCTCCGCCTTCGCATGGACGAGGTTGGTCTCCGCGGTGTCCAGGTCTTTCTTGAAGGCCTTGTAGAACTTGCGGAGCATGTCGATCCAGTCGAGGTGCTCCTCCTCCACCTTGTCGAGCTGCAGTTCCATCTCGCGCGTGTAACCGACTTCGAGAATGTCCGGGAACGCCTCGATGAGCTTGTCGGTCACAACCTGCCCGAGGTCTGTGGCGAAGAACTGCCCCTTCTCCTTCTCGACATACGCGCGGTCCTGGATGACCGAGATGATCGACGCGTACGTGCTGGGGCGCCCAATGCCCTCCTTCTCGAGCATCTTGATGAGGCTCGCCTCGCTGTAGCGTGCCGGGGGGCTCGTGAACTTCTGGTCGGCATGGATCGCGAACGGTGCGATCGGCTGCTGCTCGGTGAGGCGGGGCAGGTTCTGCTCGTCCGCGGACTGGTACACGCCCGTCACCTTCATAAACCCGTCGAACACCAGCACACGACCCGTGGCGCGGAATGTGCAGGGCGTCTTAGGGTTGGTCCCGCCCGTCAGCAGCACGGCGGTGCTGTCCCACTGGGCGGGCACCATCTGGCACGCGACAAACCGTTCCCAGATGAGCGTGTACAACTTGAACTGGTCTTCCGTCAGCGCACGGCGCACCCGCGCGGGCGTCATGTCCACGTTTGTCGGGCGGATCGCCTCGTGCGCTTCCTGCGCCGCCTTGTTCGATGAGGAGAAGAAGTTCGGCTTGTCGGGCATGTACTTCCCGCCGAACGTCCGCTCGATGTACTCCCGCGCCATGCTGAGCGCCTCGCCGCTGATGTGCGTCGAATCGGTACGCATATACGTGATCAACCCCACCGGGCCTTCGCCCGGGATGTCGATACCCTCGTACAGGTTCTGTGCGGCACGCATGGTGCGCTGGGCCGCAAAGCCGAACCGCGACGCCGCTGCGGCCTGCATGGAACTCGTGATGAAGGGCGGTGGCGGGCGCGTAGTGGTGCGCTTGGTCTCGATGGACGAAACGACGTACTTCGCCGCGGGGTCGACCGATCCCTTCACCGTCCGCTCGAACCGTGCGGGGCCCTTGCCGGCCTTGTTCTCCCTCGTGACAACGTCCGTCACCTGCAGCCCTGCGAGGCGCGCGACGTTCTTGACCTTGCCCGTCAGGTCCTCCCAGTTGCCGGTCTTGTCGGCCGCTTTCCCCTCGATCGCGAACTTCTCGCCCGCGACCTCGACCAGTTCCGCGCGGATAGCCGCGTGCTCGTTCAGCCACGCGCGGTGTTCCGCAAGCGTAAGCGGGATCCGCTCGGCCAGTCCCGAATCCGTGCCGGCCCCGACAACGAGTCCTGGCCAGCCATCGGCCCACGCAAGGGTGAAACCGGCGTAACGCGCGAGGGAGAACGGTTCGCTCATGCGGGTGAAGCCTACCGGAGATTGAGCTTGATCGTCGGTGAATGGCGTAAATCAAAGTCGACATTAATTTTCTTAAGTTTGCTATTGACTTTCATGGCTCCATGGTCGAATATGACTACAGCAGAGATGCAAGACCGCCCTCCGGGGCAAGGAGAACACCCAAACCATGGACCTCAACACCCACTTCCTCGCCAACTACAGCGAGCACTTCGTCGAGTCGCGGCGCGAGTCCGCTCGCAACGTCCGCTTCGGGAACGGTTCCGCCGTCACCGGTATGATCGCCTCGATGGCCGCCGGCATCCGCCGCGCTGCCGCCACCATCGAAGGGTGGGCGCGCGGCTCCGCGAGCGACACCGTCGATTACCGCATTCCCGGCGCGAAGTCGGTCCGCTAAGGACCGTGGAGGAGAATTCGATGGCTCGCTTTGTCGGCGCCTGCCCCAGCTGCGATAGCGCGATGGTCGTCCGGCGGCTGGAATGCCCGAACTGCGGCGTGGCCGTCGAAGGCCGCTTTGATGGCGGCCCGCTCGCCCGCTTGAGCCGGGACCAACTCGCATTTGTCGAGACGTTCCTGAGGGCTCGCGGCAAAATCAAGGACGTCGAAGAAGAACTCGGCATTTCCTACCCCACCGTCGTCGGCCGTCTCAACGACGTCCTCGTGGCGATGGGCTTCGAAGCCGGCGAAGACCCACGGGACGCGGAACGCCGGCAGCGCATCCTCGATGACCTCTCGGCAGGCCGCCTGAGCGCCGCCGACGCCGCCGAACAGCTCCGCTCACTGGCAAACCGCGATGGCTGACACACACGACGAGATCAAAGCCGCGCTTGAAGATGCACGGCGCGCGAGAGAGGAGGCCGACCGCCTCCGCCGCGAAGCAAAGGTCGAAGCCGACCGCCTGAAGGACGAGGCCCGCCGTGCCCGTGACGAGGCCCGCCGCCTTCGCGACCAGGCCCGGCACGTCCCCCGCCCGCGTCGCCGTCTCGATCACCAGCGGGATGTTCAGGGCCGACAGCGACTCGGACAGCTCGGCCAGGCTCCGCAGGATCAGCTGGACGCGGCCAGGGGCGTAGTCGTGCCCCTTCCACTGGTCCGGGCTCACGACGAACAGCCCCACGACGCCGTCGCCGCCGCGGGTGCTCGCGTCGTGCAGGGCCGAGTTGTCGTGCAGCCTCAGGTCGCTGCGAAACCAGACGAGCGTCCGCATCGATCCTCCGTCCAGGCCCGGCATCGCCGGGACCCCGGGGGTTCGCCCTCCGTTCGCCGCCGGATTCACGCCGCTACCGTTGCTCGTGCCGCGGCGCCGCCCCATTCCCGCCCCCCCGCCCAAGGTGCCCGGATCCACCCTGGTTGAGGGATGGTTCGCCCGCCACGGCTGGACGCCCTGGCCCTTCCAGCGGCGGGCCTGGGAGCTCTTCGCCCTCGGCCGCTCGGGTCTGGTGCAGGTCCCCACCGGCTCCGGCAAGACCTACGCCGCCTACCTCGGCCCCTTCGCCGCCCTGTGCGACGAGCTGGACGCCCAGGCGGACCCGCTCGCACCCCGTGGCCTGCGGATCCTGTACGTCTCCCCGCTCCGGGCCGTGAGCCGCGACATCACCCTGGCCCTTCAGCAGCCGGCGGAGGAGCTGGGCCTGCCGATCCGGGTCGAGGCCCGGACGGGCGACACCTCCTCGTCGCTGCGGGCGAGGCAGAAGAAGGCGCTGCCCGAGGTCCTGGTCACGACGCCCGAGAGCCTCACCATCCTGCTGACCCAGGACAACGCCCGCGAGCTGTTCGCCGGCGTCACCTGCACCATCGTGGACGAGTGGCACGAGCTGCTCTCGAGCAAGCGGGGCACGCAGACGGAGCTGGCCCTGGCCCGCCTCCGCCGCTTCTCCCCCGGCATGCGGACCTGGGGGCTCTCCGCGACCATCGCCAACGCCGACGAGGCGGCCCGGGCCTTGGTCGGGGCCTCGGACGAGCCGGTGCTGGTCACCGCGCCCATCTCGCGGCAGGTGATCATCCGCTCGATCCTCCCCGACGACGGGCTGGACCTGCCCTGGGCGGGGCACCTGGGGCTCAAGATGCTGCCCCTGGTCGCGGACGCGCTCGACCCCGCGATCAGCACGCTGATTTTCACCAATACGCGTTCGCAGGCGGAGCTGTGGCACCGGGCCCTGACGTTTATTCGGCCGGAGTGGGAGCCGATCCTGGCCCTGCACCACGGCTCGGTGGACCGCGACGACCGCGAGCGGATCGAGGCGGGCATCAAGTCGGGCGAGATCCGCATGGTGGTCGCGACCAGCTCCCTGGACCTGGGCGTGGACTTCGCGCCCGTCGAGCGCGTGGTGCAGATCGGCAGCCCCAAGGGCGTGGGCCGCCTGGTGCAGCGCGCCAGCCGGGCCAGCCACCGCCCGGGCGTCCCCTGCGAGATCCTGTGCGTCCCGACGCACGGGCTGGAGCTGATCGAGATCGCCGCCGTCCGCGAGGCCGTCGCCGCGGGCGTCATGGAGG
>CALLYM010000174.1 GCA_937858155.1 uncultured Phycisphaerales bacterium
CCGCTTGGCGAGCATGAACGACACGGCGACGGCGAGCACGACGCTCAGCAGCACGAAGAGGCCGGCGAGCAGGTTGTTCCGGCCAGGGCGTGGTTGCATGGAGCGAGTGTACGGGCACCACGCCAGTTAGTGCCCCGGCGGCGGCGGGGGGGCGTGGGCGTGTGGGGGGCTGCAAAGCGTGATACGCGCCATCGTCAGACGACGGATGCCTGGTGCGGCCGAGTCGTATCGGTGGTGGGGCGGGGGAGCGTGCAGGCCTGTCGGCCCAGGAGCGTGGTATATGGTGCTGCGTGCAGGTGGCAAGTGTTCAGATCGCGTGAGTCCGCAGGAACATGCGAAGTCGATCGCTTGCGCGAGTTGGGGGCGGCGTGCGACCGTTTACGCGTTCTGGTTTTTCCTCTTGAAAGGTCTCGCTTGGCTCGCAGTGCCTGTGGTAGCCGCCTGTTACGCCGGCGTGTAATGCGCGGACGGGACTCGCTGACCCGGCGAGCCCGTCCTGCAGTGCCGCTACAAGCGGCGTGAGATTTCAATGTTCACGTCCACGCGACGAAGCCTGGGGCGATGAAGTCGCCCGCCGGTCACGCATCGGAATAAATGAACGGCAGAGCGTTCCCTTGGCGCTCCTGCCGCCCACCGTGTGCCCGAAGCCGTCCCGAGCGACGGGCGAGCACGGAGGATGGAGTGTGGGCATCAGCGCAAAGAACGGATGAGAACCACGTGAGAGCGAGTGCACGTCAAGTGTGATCGCGTGCCGCGTCGGCGTCACTTCCAGGCCACCCCCATGCCGCCGCGCGTGAATGCTCCCGGAGGGCCAGGTGGCCTGGAGCGCGCCACGGCGATCGGTGGTGGGCGCGGCACTCAAGCCTTCCAAGGCCCTGCGCCGCTGGAAGGGAATTCACCTCCCGCATACCCGGAGGAGTGCCGGCGACGTCGGGAACAGGGGACGGTGGTGGTGCCCGTGATGGTCGAAGCGGACGGGCGGGTTTCGGATGCGTCGGTTGCCAGGAGTTCGGGCTTTGACCTGCTGGACCGTGCGGCGATCAGCGCGGCCCGAGGCTGGAAGTCCTCCCGGCCCGCGCGGCAACGGGCTCCATCCGCTGTGGGGCGGATGTGCCGGTGGTGTTTGTGCTCCGGAGTTGACTTACTTGTAGGAAACGCCGAGCTTGTCGCACAGCCACGCCGTCACATCCACAGTTTGCTCGATGCGTGCGTTGAGCGGCGTGCCTGCGCCGTGGCCCGTGTTCGCGCTGGTGCGCAGAAGTGCGGAGTTGCCGAAGGACTGGAGCAGCGCGGTCATCTTGCGGGACTGCATGGGGTCCACCCGGGGGTCGTTGGCGCCGGTGAGGAACAGCACGGGCGGGTACTTGGTGTTGCTGGCGACATTGTGGTAGGGGGAGTAGGCGTACAGGGCCTTGAAGTGGTCGGCGTTCTTGACGGTGCCGAACTCGGTGATGTTGAACGCGCCGTTGGGGGAGAGCTCCACCCGCAGCATATCGTAGATGCCGACGTGGCTGACCACGCACCGGTAGAGGTCCGGTCGCTGGGTGAGTGCGGCGCCCATGAGGAGACCGCCGTTGCTGCCGCCCTCGATCGCGAACCTCTGCTTGCTGGTGTACTTGCGTGCGACGAGGTGCTCGCCACAGGCGATGAAGTCATCGAACACGTTCTGCTTCTTTGTCAGGTTGCCGGCGGTGTGCCAGGCCTCGCCATACTCGCCGCCGCCCCGGAGGTTGGCCTCCGCGAGGACAAAGCCCTGTTCCAAGAGCAGGAAGTCTCTGAGCGCGAACCCGGGAGTGATGTTGACGCCGTAGCCACCGTACCCGGTGAGAAGCGTGGGGTGGTCACCCGAGAGAGCGAGGCCTTTCCTGCAGACGATGTTGAGGGGGACCTTGGTTCCGTCCTTGCTTGTCGCAAACTCACGACGCACCTCGTACTTGGAGGTGTCGATGAAGTCATAGCGGGTCGAGAAGGGCGTGTCGTCAGTCTTGGCGGGGTTCAAGAGCTTGCCGTCGTGCACCGCCTGGGCGGGCGTGAACACGCGCCACGTTGTGGGCTGGATGTAGGACGAGTTGGCGAACAGCACGGTGTCCCCGGCGAGGACGGTGGTGCCGGTCACGGTGGAGACGGGCAAGAGTTCAGGCCCCTGCGCGGGTTTGCCGTCCTTGCCGAAGACCCTCAGCTCGCTGGGCCCACCGGTCTGATAGGTGAGGTAGATGGCGTTGGGGGTCACGCGCATGACACTGGGATCGAAGAAGTCATTGACAATGGTGTCTTGACCCTCGGGGATGAGGAGTTCAGTGGTCTTCAGCCGCGAGGGGACAAGGGCCGTGCGCAGCAGGGCCCCTCGGAGGGCGCTCTTTCGGCTGAGCCAGTAGATAAACCCATCGTTGCCGATGGCCGCCTGAACGACGCGGTCCTCGAACTTTGTCATCTGCACCCATCCGCCGGTCCCGCTCTCGTCGGGCGGTGTCTTGAGGAAGTGCATGAACTCGCCGCCGTCGCCGTTCTGGACGCTCGCGAGCACCCATTCCGCGCCGCGTCCTCCGGTGCCGGTCTCCAGGACGATCTCGGCGATGCGGGGGAAGTCCTTTCCGATTTCGTACCGGTCGGTCACGGGGTCGGCGTTGAGCGAGTGGTAGTAGACCTGCACGAAGAAGTTGAGGTCTTCCTCAGGGCGCTCGCCCGCTTTGGGGTAGCGGGTGTAGTAGAACCCTTCACCGCTGCCCGTCCACGCGAGCGACCCGCCCGCGGTGCCACCCTGCACGCGAGGAACAACCTGCCCGACCTGTGCGCCGCTGCGGACGTCCAGCACGTGCACGTCTCCCATTTCGCTGCCGCCGCTGCTCAGCGACACGGCAACGTACCGCCCGTCGGGGCTTGGCACGTACCAGTCGACGGTGGTGGAGTGGGTGGGGTCGGTGGTGTTCACGTCGAGGACGACGCGCTCGGGAACAGCCTTCATGTCGGGCCATGACATCATGACGAGCAGCGGCTGCTGGTTAGGCGGCTGGCGCTTCAGGGCGAAGAGGGATGAGCCGCGGCACTCAAACGAGCCGTACGACGGGACTTGGGCGGAGAGGAGTTGGGTGGCGCGGGCGCGGATTGCATCCACGCGCGGCAGTTTGTCGAGCACGCTCCGGGTGTACGCATTCTGCGCGTCGGACCACGCCTTCACCGCGGGGTCGTCCCAGTTTTCCAGCCAGCGGTAGGGGTCGTTGACTTTGACGCTGTGGTATTCGTCGGTGACGACCTCCACGCGCGTCGCGGGCACGCCCGCGGCAAGCGAACCTGCCTGCTTCGCGGCGACGGCAACATCCTTTGCTGCCTGCTGTGTTGCCTGCGGTGTCTGAGAGGCTGGCTTGGGCGTCTTTTCAACCGAGCAACCAACCGTCGCGAGAATCGAAGTGGACGCGACCGTCAAGAAACGCCGCATGTGCATGGAGAGCCTCCAAAGGTGCGCGCATGGTACCACCCGGGCCTGGCACAGCCTGTCCATGCCTAAACAAGACAACAATATCCACAAATATGACTGGCGAATGACTCTCCCGCCGCATCTGAGGGTGCGGACCACCGCCCGGCAGCCTGTGTGGGTCATGCCGACAAGGAGAAGTCATGACATCCGTTTCCATTCGCGCCGCTGGTGCGGCGATTGTCGCCACCGCACTCACCACCTCCGCTCGTGCAGACCTCCCCGTCGCGGAACGCGGCCTGTTCCCGGGGGACCTCACCATCGGCCCCGCGGTGAACCCACAGGCCGACCTCGTCATCGCGAAGGGCGAAACCACGTTCCTCATGGCATGGACTGACTACCGCTCGCAGAGCAACGGCAGCCAGTCCCAGCAGAGTGAGGCAGATGTATTCGGCATCCGCGTCGATGTTAACGGGAATCCCGTCGACCCCGCTCCGTTCTTGATCGCTGGGGGCATGGGGTACCAGCGCCGGCCGAAAGTCGCGTGGAACGGAGAGAACTGGCTCGTGATGTTCGAGTCGCAGGACCCGACGACACCCCCGGTAACGTACTACCAGACACGCGTGCGATTCGCGCGGGTCTCCTCGCAGGGACAGGTTCTCGACGCGGTGCCGCTCTCCCTCCCCCCCACCCAGTTTGACCCCGACACCGTCGGCATCACGGTCTCGGGCGTGGGGGGCAACTGGCTCATCGCGCGCTGCATCTACCACAACGACGGCTACGGCACGTACCTCGCGGGTCAGCGTGTGAGTGCAGCGGGGCAACTTCTGGATCCCAACCCCGTGATGCTCAATGACTGGGTATACGGGCCCCTCCAGGTGTTCGGGCACAACGGCGAGTACATGGTGATCGGCCCTGACTGGAACGATGGTGGCACCCTCAAGGCTCGGCGCATCTCCGCGAACCTCCAGCCCCTCGCGCCCTCCTTCAACCTCCCGCCTGCGACCGTGGGCATCTGGGGCGACGGCGTCGCGACCAACGGCAACGAGTTGTACGTCACGTGGATCGCTAACTTCACCGATCTTGTTGGTTCACGCATGTCCAACACGGGCACGCTCCTGAACCCCGCCGGCACGCTGCTCTTCCCAAACTTCTCGGGCGAACTCGACATCACCCATGATGGCACGAACTGGTGGCTGTCGCGGACGGTGTCCAACACAGCGAGCTTGGTACGCGTGGACGCGAACGATGTGCGCCTTGATCCGCCGGGCGGCGTGGCGCTGCCCATCGTTGTGTCGGGGAGTGTTGATAGTTTGTACGACTCCCACCTTGCGCCACGCCCGGGCGGGGGAGTGATGTTCTCATGGACAGACTACCGCGCTGCCCTTGGGAGCGACCAGAATGGGTATGTCATGCCGGTCAGCCCGTCGAACAGCGGCGGGCCGGAGACCTGCGTCACAACCAGCACGCCGAACCAGCGCAGCAGCGAACTCGCGGAGGGCCCGGGTGGGGCCGCCGCGGCGGTGTTTATCAGCGAAGTAGCGAACAACGACCGCGTGCTGGTGCAACTCCTGGACGCCTCGGGCAACCCCACCTCGTCCGAACCCGTCGAGGTTTCGCGGGCGCCGGGAATGGGCACCTGCGGCATCGCGTGGAACGGCACGCATTATGTCGTCGTGTGGTCGGAGATCGGCGGCACGCCCAACTACTACAACATCATGGCCCGGCGCCTCAACCCTGACGGCTCCTTCGCCGAGGCGCCGTTCACGGTCATGCCCGGGATGGCCCCGTCCGTCGAAGCCTTGAATGGCAGCGTGTGCATCGCCGCGACACGGTTTGGCGCATACCCGCAGTTCATCGATCTCTGGGTGAAACGCTACGACGCGGACCTCAACCCCATCGACCCCCCCAACGGTGTTGCGGTGTCAGCCGGGTACCACAGCGGGCTCACCCGCACGCGCACCGACGGCACCCAGTGGCTCGTCTGTGACCACTCCCAATGGACCCACGACTCCAGCCAGGGCGACGCGGTGCTCGTCAGAGTCCCGGCTGCTGGAGCGATCCCGACCGGGTTTAATCCCACGCCCTACAGCGGTGGCTCGGGCGACCTGGACGTCGCGTACTCGGGCACCAAGTATCTCCTCGTCTGGCGCATGAACAGCCTCGCCAACGCCAACAACTACGTCCTGGGGCGCATCATGAACCCTGACGGCACCTACGGCAACGCCTTCACCATCGCAGAAGCTCCGGGGCGCCAACTCCGCCCAACGGTGACGTGGGATGGGGCGGCGTTTATCGTCGCCTGGGACGATCAACGCAACCAGCAGCAGTTCTACGACGTGCGCTCCGATGTCTACGCGATCCGCGTCAGCGAGAGTGGCGCCGTGCTGGACGCGCAACCCTTCCAGATCGCTTCGGGCAACACAAGCGCGGAATGCACGCCCGCGCTGGTCAGCATCGAGAGCGTGACGTACGTCACAACCACCCGTTTTGAGACGAGCGGCGGGTTGGATTCCTACCGCGTGGGCCTCTCTGTCCTCGGCGTTCCCGCGTGCGACAGCATCGACTTCAACCGTGATACCCTCTTCCCGGATACCCAGGACATTACCGACTTCCTGGCGGTGTTCTCTGGCGCCCCCTGCCCAACCCCCGCCTGCGGTGACATCGACTTCAACAACGACGGGCTGTTCCCCGACACCAGCGACATTGACGCGCTGCTCAGGGTGTTCAGCGGCGGCGCCTGTTAGGCATTACGCATCGCACCTGGCCCGTTGATTGTCAGCGGGCCAGGTGTTTTTCTGTACCCGTACACGTTCCTGACAGTGTGAAGACGGGGCGATAGCCGCCTACGTTGAGGTGCGTCACACCGCTCATGAGAACTGTCTCTTCAACATCTCGGCGCAGCATCCCCGTTCACGCTCTATGGGTCGTAGGTTTGGTTTGCGTGTGCGCGGGCTGCCAGCGGCCGCTCTGGGGTGTCGGAGAACCCCGTAGCCAGTACGACAAGTCCGCGGCGATCCGCGACCGCCGAGCGCCCGATTACATCTACGACGAGTTCGGCGCTCGGCGTCCCAACATCCGCGGGCGTCTCTTGGGCTCGGAGTGAGTCGGGCGGTTCTGAGCAACATGTTGCTTCCGCGCGCCCCCAGCGGCGCGCGGTGTACATTTCTCGTCTTGCAAATTGCACGCTGCGCCCGGCCCTCGCCGATGCTTGTGCCACTCCGAGGCGTCGCGCGTTCCCCGTGCTGACCGGAGCAATTCACAGCGACCAGGATGGTCACGAAGGAACGGCTGCCGCTCGATGGGCCAGCCGCACGGACGGAGCCGATGGCAATCACCCGCAATTCTTCCACCCGCGCCCGTGTCACCGGCCGCGCACCCCGTCCGTCCACGCGTCGGCGCGTGTCCAAGCGGTCCGGCATCGTGTGGGGAGCATTCCTGGGCGCGATGGTCTTTGTTGGAGGCGGCCTGTACCTCGCCGATGCGGGGCGACTGGGCGCGGGTGTATCGACCGACCCCACGACGGGGATCACCCCCTTGCTCGCCACGACCAGCGTGGGGCCATCCGGGATTGATTCGATTCTCCGCACGGCGACGCCGGTACAGCCAGGACGCTGGCAGGCGATCGTGATCCACGACAGCGGCCAGCTCGCCGCCACGCCCGCCCAGATGGACGAGGCCGCCCGCCGCCAGGGCCTGCGCGGGCTGGGGTACCAGTTCGTCATCGGGAATGGCAACGGCATGAGCGACGGCGAGCTCTTTGTATCGCAGCGTTGGATGGATCAGACGGCGGGGGCCCATGCCGCGGGCGACAATGCGGACTGGTTCAACCGCAACGCGATCGGCATCTGCCTGGTCGGGGACGGCAACCGGCAGCGGTTTTCGCCCGCCCAGTGCAAGAGGCTGCACGAGACGGTGCGCATGCTGTGCGAGCGCCTCGGTATTCCGGCGGACCGCGTCTATCTGCACAGTCAGATCGCGCCGACGAGCAGCCCTGGACGGATGTTTCAGGAGGCGGCGTTGCGGCAGGCCCTCATGGGCCGATAGGGCGAGGGACTTCCTAACGTAATCCGAATTGTTGGATTGCGATGTCGCTTCCTGGCCGGAGGCGACGTATCTTCCTCCCCCTTCGATCCCGACCTTAGGCCGGGAACGTGCTTCGGCAGTCTCACCTTGGCATTCGGAGGGATCAGGGACGCACCCCGTGCGGAAAGCGGGGCGAACGTTCGGCCGCAGCCGGTTGTGCGGTGGGCGGTACTTGGTAGGAAGCCAGCACGAATTGGTAGCGGGGAGTGAGCACCGAGATGGCAGGCCCGATCGCCTTCTACAAAGCGAACGACACAGTGGAAGGCTACCGGGTCCTCCAGGAGCTCGGGCAGGGTGCCGCGTCCACTATTTACCTTGTGCAGGACCCCAAGACCAAGCAGATTTACGCGCTCAAGCACGTCCACCGCGCGACGGAAAAGGATGACCGGTTCCTGGAGCAGGCGGTCGCTGAATACGAGGTGGGTTCCTCAGTCAAGCACCCGCACATCCGTGAGATCTTCAAGATCGTAAAGCAGCGGGCAAAGCTCTTCACGCTGCTGACCGACGTGCTGCTGTTCATGGAGCTGGTGGATGGCATCAGCATGGAGCGGAAGCGGCCTCAGACCTACACGGATGCCGTGGACATCTTCCAGCAGACCGCCGAGGGCCTGCACGCGATGCACCTTCAGGGCTATGTCCACGCGGACATGAAGCCCAACAACGTGATGGTGCTCCAGAAGTTGGGGTTCCCCCCCAACGTCAAGATCATCGACCTGGGACAGTCCTGCAAGGTGGGGGTTGTGAAGCCCCGCATTCAGGGGACGCCGGACTACATCGCGCCCGAGCAGGTGGAGCGCAAGCCCATCACGCCCAAGACGGACATCTACAACCTCGGCGCGATGATGTACTGGACGCTCACCAAGCGCAATATCCCCACCGCGCTCAACCAAGGTGAGAATTCCCTCGCCGGGAAGGTGGACGCCAGCCTCCTGCCGCGCCCGAAGCCGGTGAGCGAGATCGACCCGCATTGCCCGCCCAAGCTCAACGAGCTCGTCATGCACTGCTGCGAGGCGGACCCCGAAGACCGTCCGGATTCCATGCAGCTTGTCGCGGAGAAGCTCGAGCTCATCTTGGGCATGCTGCGCGCCAAGGCACAGGGGACCGCGCTGCGGGCCGGCACCGGCGACTCGGGCCTGCTCATCGACCCCGGGTCCTCGCAGGTTGAGCGTCTGGACCGCAACGACAGTACGTCGATCATGCCCGGGCAGACCTAAACCGGACAACAGTACCGGGAACATGGGCGGGGAGCGGTGATGTACACTGTCCGCTCCTTGGTCGAAGGCGTTCCTGCCGGTTGTTACCCCTCGCGTTCGCGTGCCCGCTCCCCAGCTCAACCTCTCGTCCCCCCACGGCGTCATCGCGGCGCTGGAGGCCGGCACGCGCGCCAACCTGTCCGCGCCGTGCCGGGTCCGGGGGATCGACGCGATCGACGCGCCGGGCCGCCTAGTCGCGACCGGTGACCTGCACGACAACCCGATCAACTTCCAGAAACTCGTCGCCGCCGCGGGCATGACGATGAACGAGCCCGGTTTAGAAGGGGGGGAGCCGGTGGGCCCCCTGTCGCATCTCACACTCCACGAGATCATCCACTCCGACCGGTTGATGAACGGCATGGACATGTCGTACCGGGCGCTGGCGCGCGTCGCGGACCTCAAGGCCCGGTACCCCATGCACGTCCACGCCCTGCTGGGCAACCATGAGCTGGCGCAGTACAACAACTCGGCCATCCTCAAGGACGGCGTCAAGAGCGTTGACGCGTTCAATCTCGGCGTGGAGTTTGCCTTTGGCGACGACGCGGGCCGCGTGAACGAGGCGATCCGCGCGTTCATCCGGTCGATGCCCATCGCGCTGGAGTGCCATACCCGGCGTGGCAGCATCCTGTGCGCACACTCTCTTCCCCCCGCCGCGAGCATGGGGCGGTTTGACACCACCGTCCTGCGTCGCGAGCTGACGGACGACGATTACACCCCTCGCATCGGTGCACTGCACCTGATGACCTGGGGACGCGGGTATGACGCGGAGGGGCTGGAAGACCTGGTGGAACGCTGGGGTGCCTACCTCTTCATCCTGGGCCATGAGAAGGCAGAGGACGGCGTGAAGTTCGTGCCGCCCAACGCCATCATCCTTGCCAGCGACCACGACCGCGGCACGTTCCTGCCCATCGACCTGGAGCACCCTCCCACGCCGGAGGAGGCGATGAAGAAGGTGCAGTGGCTGGCCGGTCGTTAATCGTTCGGCCCGCTTACTTCAGGTCATCGCCGACCCACGCGAGGTCCCTCTTCTCGCGCAGCACCGGCGCGATCCCCACCTTCACCAGCGCGTCCGTCACTTCCTTCTTCGCGAACGGCATATCGGGCCGCGTGCAGTCCAGCACCAGCCTCGACCGCACGCGCAGCGTGGGCAATCCCAGGTCGATGAGCAGCTCTGACCGCAGTTCCAGCCCCTCTTCGGTGCTGCGCAACTGCACGCGCTGCCGCGCCGTGCCGGCGTACTTGATCTCGTCGGGCCGGCGCGTGTCCATGACGCGAGCCTCGGTGCGAGAGTCGAGATTCTCGCCCGCACGCATGAACCCCCTTGCCACCAGCAATGGGGGTTCGAAGTGCACGTCGAGGTTCCGGCGCGGTTCGGTCACGCGCGTCATAAACACGTTGTGGTCCTGGTCAAAGTCGAATTCCACCTCGTGGACGACTCTGGTGTCCCCGTCCGGCGTCTGGCGTTCTTTCACGAAGGCGTGGGCTCGGTGGGTGCCCCTATCGGTGGAGCCGGTCACCTCGCGCCATAGATCGATATCGCGATGGACATTTCCCACCACCAGCTCGCCGCGCCACACCCTCAGCGGCCGGGACTCGTCGAATACGCGGTCCATGCGCACGCCCGATTCCACGCCAGGTGGCTGCAGGGGGCCACTCACGCGTGGCGTCGTACACGCACCCAACACCAGCGGCATGCACGCCAGGAAGCACACGGGCATGAGCTCTGCAAGTCGCATGATGGAGAATACCACGTGCCTGCAGCGACAGCTCCGCGCGTTCGTCAGCCGCGCCCGATCGGCAGCGGGTCCTGGGCCTCGCCCTTGGCCCAGGCCTTGACCTTGGGCATGATAACTTCCTCAAACACGATCTTCGCGCACGCGGCCACGGGGATGGCGACCAGCAGCCCGTAGAAGCCCGCGAGGATGCCGCCCGAGATGCTCGCGAACAGGATGATGGGCATGGAGAGGTCGGTGTTCTTGCCCTGGATGGCGGGGCTTAGGATGTAGTCGTCCAGCACCTGGCTGATGATCTGCAGCACAAGGGGTGCGCCGACGATCCACCACCACGTGCTGCGGAAGCCCTCGGGCGCGTCGGGGTTCAGGGCCATCAGGAGCATCACAATCGGCATTCCCACCAGCCCGGCGGCGTAGGGCACGAGCGTGAGCAGCCCCACGAGCGGGCCCACGATGAGCGGAGCAGGGCACCCGATGATCCATGTGCCGATGGTGAAGAGCACCATCTGGATCGCGCAGATGGTCAGGCGTCCGCGGACAAAGCCCGCAACGACCCGGTCCATCTTTGAGAGCAGATGGAACACCCGCTTCCTGCGGTCTTCGGGCACCAGACTCTGCGAGAACTTCGTGACGCTGCCCCAGCCACGGCAGAAGAAGAAGAAAAAAAAGCCGGTGAAGAACGCCATAGTGCCCAGGCGGAACAGCGTGGTGACGACGCCCCACGCGCTGCTCAGCAGGTTCGCGCTGAGCTGGTACGCGCCCTTGCCGATTTCGGCGGTGTTCGCCCGGAGCAGCGCCACCGCCCGCGTCGTGAGCTCCGCGATGGCACCGGACATGGACTGCTCGATGACGCCGCCCTTGGCCTCCGCCGGTGCCGGAGGTGTACCAAGTCCGGGAGCGGGCTTCGGCGGCGTGAGGTCAGGACCGAGCTGGGCATCCCGTCCGCCGCTTGGGTCCAACGCCGCCCGTCGGGCCGCGTCAACGGCTTCATTGATCTTGGCTCGCGTTTGCTGTTCGACCAGCCAATCCCGCAAGCTCTTCCATCGTTCGCTGGGCAACGCCTCGCGGAGTGCAGGGTCTTCCGCCTTGTCGATGCTCTTCATGAGGGCCTGGACGTTCGTGAGCTGTTCTTCGGCAAGGCGGGTGCCCTGGAGGACGCCGAAGGCCAGGCCCAGCCCGGCGGGTACAACCACCGCGAGCCCCGCGCAGACGATGATGAGGACCGCGACGAAGTTCCGCGTCACATTGAAACGCTGGGTGACCGTGCGCACCAGCGGCTCGAACAGGTATGCGAGGAGCAGGGCGAGCAGCAGCGGCACTGTCACCGTGCTGAGCATGTATCCGACGTACAGCAAGCCCAGAATCGCAGCGAAAAGGATCGCATCACGGAGCGGCTGAATCTGCCAGAGGTGCAGCGAGTGCCACGCCGGGCGTGGTGCGGGTGTTGGCGTCTTCGATGGGGTGCCCCCCGGGGTCTCCATGCCACACGATAGGATGGCGTCGATCTGCGATTCGGCGCGTGCCTATCGGGGGTCATCCAGGTCGGCGAAAACCTCTTCAAAGTCGAACACGTGCTCAAAGTCCTCGGGCGTGTCCTCGTCGGTCTTCCGCATCATCTCCGCCTCAATCATCGCGAAGACGATCCGTCCAAAGTCGCCTGTTGACCGGATATGCCAGGAGTGCAGCACGGGCTTAGCGAGCAGGCCAAACTGGCGGATAGCGAAGTCCTTGAGCCCCAGGCACAGCTGCTGACCGGAGACGTGGCGGGACTGTTCATCCCCCTCCTCGACTGTGGGACGCTCGCCATGAACCGCGCTGGCCGTGAACGCCAATCCCTGGCGCACGAACTCGTACGCCTTGGGCGGGAAGGGGCCTGCCTTTGCGCGGATGGTCTTCCAGTCGATCTGCTGACCCACGATGCTTGTCCTCCACGATGCGGCTTGTGCCCCGACAACATCGCACATCCTGTGCCAGATTCCACACCCTTTACGCCAAAATCAAACCGACGGGTTCGTCGTCTTTCATGCGACGCTCGAATTCCTGAAGGGTAGGGAATTTCGATGCCGGGCGACGAAGAGCGGCCCACCGTACGTCAAGCTAACGGTGGGGCACTCACGCACGGGGCACTGGGACACTTAGGTGTTTGGACCCCGGAATGAGCCACCGGAGAGGCTTTTCAGCCCACCCGTGTCCGGTGCCAATGCCGATGCGCGGCGTTCGCGCCATTGCAGAACGCGGCACCCTCGCGCGGGGGAGCTCGAGCCAAAGCTCGGCGTTCTTCACCATGTCCACGCCATTCAGGTCGCGGTTTATCCCCAGGGCCTTGCAGAGCTTGCCGGGACCGGAGCACAGGTCAGTGTCTCGCAGCGGCTTCCTTTGTCCGGCGGCCCGGGCGGCGCGCATTACTTCCACGCCGTCCAGCGGCTCCAAGGCCCGCAACAGCACCGCGAGAGGCTGGCCGACTTCGCCGCAGACGATGTTCATGCAGAAGTGCATGCCGTAGGTGAAGTAGACATAGGCCGTGCCCGGCTGGGCGTACATCGCCTCGTTTTTGGGGCCGCGACGCCCGCCGAACGCGTGCGAGGCCGTGTCCTTGACTCCGGCGTAGGCCTCGACCTCGACAATCATGCCGGACAGACGCGCTCCGTTCTGCATGCGGACGAGTGTGCACCCTAAGAGCTTGGGCGCGAGTGCCTCGGAAGTTGTAGAGAAGAAGGAACGGGGTGCGCGCGGCATGCACGACGATACAGCACCATCCGCCACGCGGATGCCGGAGTGGAGCAGTTAGGCGAAGCCCGGACTGCCCAGCACGAGCAGGTCCGGGGCGGTGTCGCAGGCCATCACACGGGCGAATGGGTCACCTGTTCCCGGGGCGGGCACCGCGACGACGCCCGCGATTTCCTGCCCGCCGCCCGTGCCCCAGTCGCCGGTGGATGGGAATCGGAATGCTTCCGCACGAAGACCTAATGCCCGTGCTCCGTTGATGGTGCACATCGCCAGGAGAAGCCTTGGGTCGGCCTCATCCCGTTGGTACAAGTACCGGGCATCGTCCAAAGTGGAAAGCCTGCCTTTGGATTGGGTTGTCCAGGCGGGAAGGTTGATGACAGAATCGGTGCCCAACGCGACGCACAGGTTGGCGACCTGCATGTCCCGGTAGCGATGGGGCCCGAACGCAGCTTGAGCATGGAAGTAGTCACTGGCCCGGGGGCAGTAGGCCACGCTTGTCCGCGTCTGCTGCAGTTGCCTCAGTTCCTCGCTCGAAAGCTGGTTGACGTGTGCCAGCAGGTACGGTGCCGCCAGGAGCCTGGGTATCAGGTGCTTGATGGGCGACAGTCCATTTCCCACGCCCCCTGTGCCGGCGACCGTGGCATTCCACCACCCCGCCTTTTCCAGGAAGTCCCTGAATGGGCCCGTCGCGCTCCCAATGAAGTCTCGCTCTTCCACGGTTTCGGCGGCATGGGTGCAGAGTGGCAGGTTGTGCTGGGCTGCGATGCGTTCTGCCTGCTGATATGCCGTCAGCGACACCGTGTACGGCGCGTGCGGCGACAGGCCAAGGCGCACCCTGCTCCCGGGCGCGTTCGAGCCCGTGGGAACGGGCAGTTCGGGGAAGGGCGCGTTGCCGATCGCGAAGAACTCCAGGAAACTGGTGCCGGAAAGCGGTGAAGCGAGCAGGGCCTCGTATGCCGCCAGGCAGGGTTTGGAGTTCGCCACGCCAGACACGTCACCCACCGCGACAATGCCCCCCCGCATCGACAATTCGATCCCTTGCATAACGCTCTGCTGAATCAGTTTCGGGTCAGACAGGCGGTGGGACAGCACGTTCCGGATAAAGGATGTGAAACCCGACTTCGGGTCGTAGGACAGCGCCCCCACATGGGTCAGGTCCAGGTGCGCGTGGGCATTGACCAGCCCGGGGATGAGCACAGCCCCGCGGCAGTCCGCCACGTACGCGCCGTTTGCTCGCGGGTCGTTCGCCATCCGCTGGGGGTGGTCGATGGAAAGGAGCGTGACCTTGCCGGCCGGGGTTCCTCCAAGAACTTCCGCGGTCTGTGCGACCTCCACCAGCATGGAGGCAGGGGCCTGGATCCGGCCCGTGCCGTCGATGGCTGCGTCGGCGTCGATGCGGAGCCGGAAGGTGGTAGGGGAGGGCATGGGACAAGTATCGGGGAGGCGGGGTGGAGAGCGTGAGGAGCAGGAAGTGCCCTGACGCGAAAAACCTGTCACTTACCCCGCGCAAAAGTGGCGTCGTAGGCCGGCTTGCCTATACAGTGAAGTGGACCACCGCAGGGAAGTGACGGGTCGTGTTCAGGGTTGGACGCGCGGCACGGATGACGTTGGTCGCAAGGGAGTGCATCATGAAGACTCGGATCGGTCGTGTTGTGTCTCAGGGCCTGCTCGCGGTCGTCGTCGGCGGGACCACCCTCACCGGGCTCACGGGCTGCCTCAACCAGAGCCAGTACGACCGCGTGCGTGACGCGTACGCGTCCTGCGAGGCCCGCAACAAGGAGCTCGAGCGCGAGCGTAACGAAGCGCAGCTCGCCCTCGACCAGATGCGCGGCAGCGTCGGCAAGGGCGAGGGCACCCTCGCGAGCCTGCAGCGCGAGAACGCGGAGCTGCGCTCGCAGCTGGATCGCGCCATGAAGGACTACCAGGGCATGCAGGAGCGCATCGCCGGCCTGCAGTTCGGCCCGCTCGACCAGCAGACCACCAACGACCTCAACGACCTTGCGCAGAAGTACAGCAACCTTATCGCGTTCGACGCGCAGCGCGGCATGCTCCGCATCGCCAGCGACCTCACCTTCGACTCGGGTTCCGCCGCCGTCAAGAGCCAGGCACAGACGGCCCTGCGTGAGCTCGCGACCGTCCTGAACAGCGGCAGCGCGGCCCAGTACGACGTAGTTGTCGAGGGCCACACCGACAGCCAGCGCATCGCCAACCCCACGACCGTGAAGGAGCACAAGACCAACCGCGGCCTCTCCGCCCACCGCGCCATCGCGGTCACCAACGAGCTTGAGGCGTCGGGCGTCACCCCCCAGCGCCTCCTCGCCGCTGGCTGGGGCGAGTGGCACCCCGCGGTTCCCAACAACGGCAACGGTAACACGCCGCAGAACCGCCGCGTGGAAATCTACCTCGCGAAGCTCAGCTCTACGACCGCCAGCGCCCAGCCGACGAACAACAACAACAACCTCCTGCCCAAGACCAACCAGACCATGGTGCCCGACGACAACATCAAGTGAACGAAGGTCACAGTGCAGCCTCCAAGGCCCGGGCGCAAGCCCGGGCTTGTTTTTTTGTGTTGACGCGGGTCGGGTCAAGCGAAGTGGGGGCGCCCGTCCCCCGCCCTTCGTCCACCGCGTCACCTCGTGTTCCCCCGTGATTTTGCTTCGCCCCCTACCCTGCGTGCATGCCCATTCCTCGTGTCGCGATCGTCGGCCGCCCAAACGTGGGCAAAAGCAGCCTCATGAACATGCTCGCGGGCGCGAAGGTGTCGATTGTCGATCCGACGCCGGGCGTGACGCGTGACCGTGTCACGGCGATCGTGGAATTGCCGCCCCCCATCAAGGTCAAGGGGGACGAGGTGCAGCCCGCGAAACCCGTGGAGTTTGTGGATACCGGCGGCTTCGGCGTGTACGTGACTGAGGGGGGACGCTACGACGAGGTCGGGAACGACTTGGGTCGGCTGACGACGAGCATCGAGGCGCAGATCCAGAACGCGGTGGAGGGCGCGGACCTGATCCTGTTCATCGTGGACGCGCAGGCCGGCGTTACGCCCCACGATCAGCAGATCGCACGGCTGCTGCGTGAGGGCGGCTTCAAGCACGGCTCCAAGAAGGGCGAGAAGACGGAGAAGGGAGCGAAGACGGCCGGGAAGCGCACACGGGTCAAGCTGCCGCCCATCCGGGTCGTGGCCAACAAAGTGGACGGCCCCAAGTGGGAGGCGCACGCGGCGGAGATCGCGGGGCTGGGCTTCGGCCAGCCGCTCATGGTCTCTGCGAAGAACAACTACATGCGTCGTGAGTTCAGCGACAACCTGTACGAACTTGTGCCGCTCGCCACGGGGGATGAGGCCCACCGCGCCAGCGCCGACTTGCTCATCGCGATCATCGGCAAGCGCAATGCGGGCAAGAGCACGCTGATCAACACGCTCGCGGGCGAGGAGCGCGTCATCGCCAGCGAAATCCCCGGCACCACGCGCGACGCGGTGGACGTGCGCCTGGAAGTCGACGGCAAGACCGTGGTTGCCATCGACACCGCGGGCCTTCGCCGCAAGCGCAGCTTCCAGAACATGATCGAGCACTACGCGTTCGACCGCGTGCAGCGGAGCATCGACCGCGCGGACGTCGTGCTCGTGATGCTGGACGCCACGGAAAAAATCAGCCAGGTCGACGAGCAGCTGGCCATGCTCGCCCAGAAGGCGTACAAGCCCACCATCGTCGTCGTCAACAAGTGGGACCTGGTCGAGGGCCAGCGCGACCCCAAGGGCAGGCTCGTCACCACCGACATGTACGAGGAGTATGTACGCAAGGAGCTCCAGGGGCTGTGGTACGCGCCCATCGCCGTCATGAGCGGCGAGCGAGGCCTGAATGTCCGCGCGACACTGCGTCTGGCGTTTGACCTGCACGAGCAGGCAGCCAGCCGCGTCACCACCGGCAAGCTCAACCGCATGGTGCGGGCAATCATCGAGCAGCGGGGCCCCGCCGACATCCGCGGCCGGTTCGCGAAGGTGTACTACGTGGCGCAGACCGGTGTGCAGCCGCCCACGATCACGATGGTGGTCAACCACCCCGAGATGTTCACGCCCAACTACCTGCGGTTCCTGGGCAACAGGTTCCGTGAAGAGCTCGAGTTCAGCGAGGTGCCCATCCGCATAGTGGTACGGGCCCGCCGCCAGCGGGAGGACGATCTTGTCGAGGCCAGCGAGGGCGGCGAGGGAAACACACTGCGCGTCAGCCGCGGGCGCAAGGGTGTGAAGCAAAGGCTCACGGGCCGGCGTCTGGACGGCAAGGCCGCCGACCTTCCCGAGGGCGACCAGTGGCTGAGCGACGAGTTCTCGCTCCCCATGGAGGAGGTGGACGTCAGCGACATGAGCGACGACGCGGACGATTACTTCGACGCGCCCCCGCCGCCCAAGAGCGCCGCGCCGCCGAAGGCCGCAGGCGCCAAGTCCCGGACCGTCCGCCCGCAGCGCAAGCGGGCGAAGCTCAGCGACGAGTAGGCAAACGCATGGAGGCTGTTATTCCCCCGGAACGACGAACTCCACGTTGTTGCGTTCCAGCGTGGTGCCCATCGACGCGAAAAGGTCGGCGATGGCGATGTTGTAATCGGTAATGGCCTCGATCTCGCTCTGCTCGGCGCGGGAGAGGCTCTCCTGGTTGTTGAGCTCGATGTTGAGGCGCTCGGGCGTGAAGCCCAGGCCCTGTTCCTTCTCGATATCCGCGACGCGCAGCACGTTCGCCGCGGCGTAGCGGCTGGCGCGGGTCTGCTCGATGAGCGGGTAGTTGAACGCGATCTTGTAGAGGGCTGTCTTCGTGTCGCTCACCACCTGCTGCACGGTGTTCCGGTAGGCGATCACGCTCTGCATCCGCTCCAGGCGGCGCTGGCGGAAGCCCGCCTCGGCCGCACGGTTGCCGATGGGCATCTCCAGGTTCAAGCCAGCGAGGTAGTCAATGAACCTCTCCCCCAGGTCGCCGTAGGCCTTGAGCGGCTCATTGTCGATCGCGGACAGTTTGGTCTGGAGGCGCATCGTGAGGTCCGGCAGCCGCTGGTTGTCCGCCACTATCTGGCGGATGGAAGCGTCGTCGATGGCGAGCATCGCGTTCACGACCTCCGGGCGGTGCTGCACGCTAGTGCGCAGGCACTCCAGCAGGCTGAACTGCACCGGCTCGTCCGCGGGCTGGTCCGCGGGCACGAGGATGGCCTCAGACCCCACCGGGATCGAAGGGTCGTTCATCAGCGTCTTCAGCTGGTTGCTCAGCAGCTGCAGGTTGGCCTGCGCCCGCAGGATGTCCGCGCGCCGGGCCTCCACGCGTGCAGTCGCATCGGCGATCTGCGCGTTGTTCGCGTCGATGATCGCCCGCTGCTGCACCTGGTCGCGCGTTTTCTTCCCCCGCTCGTACAGGCGCTGGGTGATGCGCAGGTCGGAATAGGCCTTGACCAGCCGCCAGTAGGTCTGCTCGGTATCGTTGGCGGTCTTGATCATGTCGCGCCGCAGCGTCTGGATGGCGTTGCGTTCGGCGTTCCGTGTCACGCGAATCTGCGCCCTGCTCACTTCGCTGCCCGCGTTCCGCAGCAGCGGCTGGTCCCACTGGAACGTCCACCGCAGGTCGTTGGCCGGGTTCGGGCTGAAGGTCTGCCCGGGCGTTGCCTGGTCGGTGTACGACAGGTCCTGCTGCATCGTGAACCGCCCGCCGCCGATGAGGCTGCGCCGGACGCCCAGCGTGCTCGACAGGCTCTGGTTCTGGTCCACGCTGGGCTGGCCGCCGATGCTCACGCGGGCCGTGTCGGAATTGTCCCAGGTAAGGCTGGAGAAGAGGGTCCAGTCAAAGGCCGCTTCCGCGGCGATGAGCTGCTGCTCCTGGATTGCTGGGCTGATGCGCCCGAACTGGACCGAGTTGTTGTTTTCCAGGGATGACCGCACGGCGCGCTCGAGGCTCACCGTGACAGTGCGGGCCGGGGTCCCCAGAAGGTCTGGCCCGAATTCAGGCGCGGCGTGGTACGACGAAGGGCCCGCCATCTGCTCCAGTTCGTGCTGGATGTCCTCTCGGAGGTTCAGGCTTTCGATCCCTTCGGACCGTGCAGTCACCACGGGCTTGGGCTGCGTCTGTGCGTCCGCCAACTCCCGCGATGCCGCCTCCACCACGCTCTGACGGAGCTGGCGCTCCGAATCCTGCGCGAGCGGCGAGTGCGATGCGCACCCGGAGAGGCATCCCGCGCCGCCGGCGACCAACGCCAGCGCGGGCAAAAGCCCAACGCCGCGACCGGTGTTCTGTCTCGGATTGGTCGGCTGGTGCGTCATGAACGGCGCGGTGAGGCGGGCGGGGTGGTTCGTGGTGGCGGCGGGGCCTCGCGCACGTGCCACACCATTCGTGCAGGCCTGCGGGGGGTTCCGCTCCCGTACGCGTGCGTTCGGGAAAAGGAAGGGCCTGCGCACAACCCGATCTCTGCGGGGGACAGAACGTAGCGGCCCAAAGGGGACGGGTCAAAGCCTGATAAGCCAGACCCTCCATGCACGCCGACAGGTTCTGCACCCGCCGCACTTTTCCCACGGTCTGCAAGAAAGGCGGGTCCACCCGCGCAGACCGCATCGACTAGACTTGCGCGGCCTGCGCACATCCTGCCTGTCTTGGAGAGACGCCCCGTAGGGGCCCCGGCAGGGACGCCGGCACGGGTGCTTTGCCCGGTGCGCCGCTGTGGTTCACCATTCAAAGAGCACCCCGCAACTCGACGGATCGCCAGTTCTCCACGGCGGGAGGCAGCCATGTTCGCACGTTCCTTCGTTGGGCAGTTCATCCCCACCACCATTGCGATCGTCGCCTGCGCAGCCGCGCACGCACAGGTCGCGCCGGTGCAGCCCTTCTATGCGTTAGTGAGCGGTGAAGGGGCCACGCTCCGATCGGCCGCGACCAGCAACGCGTACAGCGTCGCGACAATCCCGGGCAACTCCATCGTCATCGTCGATGGCGATGCAAGCGGCTGGAACCGCGTGCTCTACCCCAGCGGGTTGCACGCCTTCGTGCCCGCCACCGCCGCGACAGTGTTGGGAGAGACCGTCACGCTCTCACGCCCGGACGAACTCTTCGCCGCCAGCCAGATGAAGGGCTGGGGTGGCTCGTGGAAGGGCCTCCTTGACCAGCCGTTGCCCGCGGGCACGACGCTTGGTCTCGTCGAAACAGTGAAGGAAGGCGACACCGCCATCGCGTACAAGGTCGTGGCGCCCAACGAGGCACGCGGCTACGTCAGCGCTTCCTCTCTCCGAAAGGCCAGCGACACGGAGGTCGAGGCGTGGAAGGCCAAGGGCAATGTGCTCGCGGCACTCCCGGCCATGGCAGCTCCGGTTGCGTCCGCGGCGGGCTCGCAGCCCACGGCGATCGATGTGCCCACCGATCAGATCGTGAAGCCGGTGGGTGGCGCAACGCCCGTGACGATCAAGCGTGATACCACCGCGAGTGCGCCGACGTCCACGCCTGCTGTGGGCACACAGCCCGCAGCCGTCACGCAGACGCCTGTCAAGACCGAAACCCGCGCGGAGTCCCTGGAGCGCACCTTCCAGAAGGTCTGGAAGGAGCCGATCCTGTCGTCGGAAGTCGACGAACTCATCGGCGAGTACGAGCGGGCGATCACGGACGAGCAGAGCGACCGCACCAAGTCTGCCCTCAAGCAGCGCCTGGAGGCCCTGAAGCTCCGCCATGATTACCGCGACAGCCTCCGCCGGCTGGAAGCGCAGCGTGCGACCGTGGACGCACGTCAAACCGAGCTCAACAAACAGCTGGAAGAGTGGGCCGCCAACCGCGTGTACACCATCGTCGGCGTCCTCCAGCCCAGCACCGTCTACGACGGCCAGCGCCTCCCCGGCATGTACCGCGTCGTTAGCGTGGGCGGCAGCGCACCGAAGACCCTCGGCTACATCAAGAAGGGCGATACCGACCTCGACAAGTACCTCGGCATGATCGTGGGCGTCATCGGCGACCGCAACCTCGACCAGTCGCTGCAACTGAACCTCATCACGCCCGTGCGCGTGGACCCGCTCCGCTCGAGCGCCGACACGCAAATCACGACCCAGCCCGCGCAGACGCCCGCTTCGTCACAGGACACCGTGACCACAGTGCCTGATGACACCAAGTAAACACGGTCCAGTGGTCAATCACATTCAACAGGAAACGAGGCACGGGAATCACCGTGCTTCGTTTCATTAGCGGGTACTTCTCGGCGTAGGGAGAGCGGGCGAGCTCTCGTCGCGCTTCCATTGATACTCGTGCCGCTGGAAGAAGTCCGCGGCGTCTTCATACTTCACGAGTTTCTTGATGGCAAACCCGCTTCCCATGAACCGGTATTCGCGCCGGATGGTCGCTGGACGATCGTTATCCGCGCCCCGGTGTTCGGTCGTCACTTCGATCACACCTTTGTCCATGAGCCGGCCGATGACACGTTCGACGGTGTCGTCGTTCCGAATCGCGGTGCCGTCTTTGAGAAGACGCAGAGTGGATGCCCCATCAGCATGAGGTTCGTCGTCGTATCCGATAGCCATGCTCCAGGCAGGGGCGGTTTCAGCATCAGCCGGGAGTCTGGTCACGCGCAGCGTGGAACGGATAGTGGTGGGCTTGCCCGTCGTGTAGTCCATGTACTCCAGCGAGCCGCGCCACACGGGCCCGACGAGGGCATCAAGGTCCGATGCCCGGAAGGCGGGCGCTTGCTTTTCAGTCCTGCCTGCGCCGGCGTCCCTTTCAGCTTTCGTGTGAGCGCAGCCGGTAAAAAGGGCGGTCGCGGTCATGACGGCAAGGATGGAGCGAGCCCGCATGGCGGACCATAGCGCGATGTCACCAATGAGCGACGAGCCAGAGCAGCGAGCGGCGAACGACCTCTGCCGGCGCCTCTCTCGGCGGAGGGGGGCCTTAGCGCCTGACCGCGGCAAAGTGCAGTTCCAGAAACTTCGCCACGTAGTCCACCACGCTCTGCGCTTCCGGGATCTCCGGGTTGTTCGTGTACCCCATGGGTTCAAACCGCATCCCCTTGAACCGGGCCACGCACTCTTCGATCGACAACCCGTGCTGGATCGCGAGGCTGAATGCCCGGCAGAACGCCTGGCACATGCCGTTCATCGTCGAGCCTTCCTTGCTCATCTTGATGAAAATCTCACCCGGACGCCCGTCGGCGTACAGACCGATGGTGAGGTACCCCTCATGGTTCCCGATCGAGAACTTGTGGGTGATGGACTCGCGAGTGACGGGCAGGGAAGCGCGGAGGGCGGGCATGTCGGAGTCCTTTCCGTGAGAGAGCGCAGGGGGGCGTCCGGGTCGTGGGGACGCGTCATGCGTCCCGTCGGGCTGGCGTGAAGGGTCGGGCATCGGGACCTATGTTGTAGGAGGCAGTGGTATCGGCCCGCCACAGGCGGGCGGGCACAATATCTGGTCCAGCGAGACCCGGGGTTTGAGTGACAGGATGTGAACCGCTTCTCACGGCATACCATGGCCCACGTGCCTGCTGGTAACCCCCATGACCGTCCGGTTTCGCGTGCCACCTTTGGCGGCTTGACGCTGCTGCTGGTGGTCGCTATGGCTTACCAAATCGGGGTTGCCCTGCCTGGTGGTGGGGATGGCCACGGCTGCGGAAACCGGGTCGTTGAGCAGTTGCCCACCCTTGCCCAGGCTCACATTGTCCGAAGGTCCGTGCAGGCCGACCGCCGGGTGCCTGCACTGGCCGGCGGGGTGTCATTCCGGCGCCGGATTGCAGGTGATCAACTGGGGCGCTGCCAGGCCGGTTTGGTGTCTGGTCCGGTCGGTGTAAGCCTGCATGCTGAGATGGACCTGCCCCCCCCGGTCATTGGTTGAGACCACGCCATTTTCCGGGCGGGTTTCCATCCGAGACTCTGCACCGGCACCTCCAGCGCTCCCGCGCCGTAGTCCCCATTCACGCAACGACTCTCCGCCGAGGCCCCGCGCATCCCGCGCTGTGCCCCCGCGTGCCAATCCCATCCGAGGCTTTCCATGGCAGACCGTGATATCCCCGTTATTGGCTGGATGATCAACAAGATCATCGGCTCCCGCAACGACCGCTTCGTGAAGAAGTACACCCAGCGCACCGACGAGATCAACTCGCTGGAAGACCAGGTGAGGAAGCTCTCCGACGCGGAGATCCGCGGTAAGGTTGTGGAGTTCCGCAAGCGCGTGGACGCCGGCTCCAGCGCCGACGATGTCATGGTGGAGGCGTTCGCGGTGGCGCGGGAAGCGATGGACCGTGCGGTGGGTATCCGCAACGTGTTCAACCCCCGGTTTGCGCCGCAATTTGACGCGACCAAACTGCCCGGCGACATGCAGGCTCTGTACGAGCAGATCAAGGCCCAGGCCGAGGCGCTGCCGACGGTCATGCCGTCCACTTACGACACGAAGAAGGCCCAGACTTCGCCGCCCCCGGCGGGCACCATCCCCGACGAGTCGGGCGAGTGGACCGGCTGTGCGGACCTCGTCATGGGATGGCAGCGGGTGGAGATCCCGCCGGCGTTCTACGACGCGGTGCGGGCGATCTATACCGAGAGTCGCCCGCCCTTCCGCGCCCGGCCCTTCGATGTGCAGCTGATCGGCGGCATGGTCCTGTGCCAGGGCAAGATCAGCGAGATGAAGACGGGTGAAGGCAAGACGATTGTCGCGCCGTTGGCGTGCTACCGCGCAGCGGTGGAACGCATGAAGGTGCACGTGGTGACGGTGAACGACTACCTGGTGCAGCGTGACCGGGACTGGACCTTCCCCTACTTCCACGCGCTGGGCATGAACGTCGGCGCCATCCACCCCCAGCACATGCAGGAGGAGGATGTGAAGCGCCTGATGTACTCGTGCGACGTGGTGTACGGCACGACAAGCGAGTTCGGGTTTGACTACCTCCGTGACAACATGAAGAAGCGGGTCGAGGAGCAGGTGCAGAAGAAGCGCCAGTTCGCGATCGTGGACGAGGTGGACAGCATCCTCATCGACGAGGCGAGGACGCCGCTCATCATCAGCGGGCAGGCGCACGAGGAGACGCCCGAGTACGAGGCGGCCGACCGCCTCGCCCGCCACCTCGTCGACAAGCAGCGTGCCTGGAACGAGGCCGACGAGCGCGTCACCAAGTGCGAGATGCGTCTGAAGGGTCTTGAGGGCGACATGCGCCAGCTGCGCGACAAGAGCAGGGCTTCGGACCTTGAAGCCCAGATGAAGGAGGCGCAGACCGAGCTCCCCAAGCTCAAGGCCGAACGCGACCAGTTCACGCAGTATTACGAGGTGAAGCTCGAGCGCAAGTCCTGCCACCTGACGCACGAGGGCGTGAGCGAGGCCCAGCGCGTCGCGGGCGTGGGCTCCTTCTACGTCGATGAGAACATCCACATTCCCCACCTGCTCGAGCAGTCCCTCCGCGCCCACGCCATCTACGAGCGCGATAAGGACTATGTCGTCATGAACGTGCCCGACCGCTACAGCGGGCGCACGGTGCCCAGCATTGTCATCGTCGACACCAACACGGGCCGCCCGATGATCGGGCGTCAGTGGTCCGACGGCCTGCACCAGGCGATGGAGTGCAAGGAGAAGGTCCCGATCCAGGCCGAGACGCAGACCGTCGCGACCATCACCATCCAGAACTTTTTCAAGATGTACAAGCGCCTGGCCGGCATGACGGGCACAGCGGACACCGAGGCGCAGGAGTTCCACGACATCTACAAGCTGGATGTGGTCGCCATCCCCACGAACAAGGCGGTCCGACGCGACGACTTCGACGACGTGGTGTACCTCTCCCAGAAGGACAAGTGGAACGCGATCGTCGACGAGATCAAGGCGTTCAACGACACCGGGCGGCCGATCCTCGTCGGCACCACCAGCGTCGAGAAGAGCGAAAAGCTGAGCAAGCTGCTCACCGATCGCCAGGGCGTCCAGCACGAGGTGCTGAACGCCAAGCAGCACGAGCGCGAATCGCTCATCGTGGAGAGCGCAGGGCAGATGGGCGCCGTGATGATCGCGACCAACATGGCGGGGCGCGGCACCGACATCAAGCTCGGCGCGGTGTCCCGCGAGAAGCTCCTGGACCATTGGCTCCGCCGCGGTATCGCCCCGGCAAAGGTCACGGTGAACAGCAGCGAGGAGGAGCTGCGCGAGCACGTCTTCCGCAAGATCGCCCCTCGCGAGCTGGGCATCCCCAAGCGGGAGGCCGAGGAGGCACCTGTCGCGGACCTTGAGCTGCGTCTCCTCCGTCACTGGGCCGACAAGTTCACCTTCATGGACAAGGGCCAGATCGACAAGGCGAGCGCCGACGACATCCGCGCAGCCCTCGATACCGCCGGACGCTTCCTCCTCCACCGCATCCGCTGGTTTGACAGCGTGGAGGACATGGGCGGCCTGCACGTCATCGGCACCGAGCGCCACGAGGCACGCCGCATCGATAACCAGCTCCGCGGAAGGTCGGGGCGTCAGGGCGACAAGGGCAGCAGCCGCTTCTATGTCGCGCTCGACGACGAGCTCATGAAGCTCTTCGCCGGCGAGACGACGATGAAGATCCTCTCCCGCATGGGCATGAAGGAGGGCGACGCCATCGAGCACCCGATGCTCTCCAAGCGCATCGAGGGCGCGCAGCGCAAGGTCGAAGAACGCAACTTCCAGGTCAGGAAGAACGTCCTGGAGTACGACGAGGTCATGGAGCACCAGCGCCAGACCTTCTACGGCCTCCGCCAGCGGGTCCTGGAAGGGCGCGATGTCCGTGGCCTGGTCTTTGACTTCATCCGGGACACGGTGGACGACGCCGTCACCAAGTACCTCGACGACAACTACCCCGCCGAGTGCGCTGCGGAATACGCGAAGGCCAAGCTGGACTGTTCCATCGACCCGACGCGCCTCAAGGGCAAGGAGCTCCTTGAGATGGAGAAGACCATCCGCGAGGAGGCAAAGTACGAATCACGCCAGTCCATCGACATTACGCTGGGCGAGTACATGCCCATGGCAGGCAGCGAGGTCAACGTCGACTTCGACCCAACGGGCCTCGTCAAGTGGGCCAAGAGTCGTTTCGGCGTCGATCTGGACCCGGCGCGTCTCCAGCACGGCAGCGACGAAGAGCGCAAGTTCGTGCGCGAGGTCCTTGTCCATCGGGCCGAGGAGGTCGTTGAGCAGACCGACCTTTCCGGCCTTTCGGCGTTCGTCGCGAAGGACTACGGCGCGGGTGAGCTGGCCCATTGGTCCAGCAACATGCTGCTGCAGGACGTCAAGACCGACGACATCCTTGCTGCGAAGAAGCGCGAGACCGAGGACGGCAGCAACCCCGTGACCAACATGCTCATGGAGCGTGTGGAGGCGTGGTACCGCAAGCGCGAGGTGGAGTACCCGGTGGAGTTCGGCGTCGCGATGTTCCAGAACTTGCGGATGCAGAGCCCGCAGGACGCCGCGAAGCGGTTCCTCGATTGGGCAAACCACCGGTTCGGCATGCACTGGACGGTTGATCTATTCAGGACGTCCACCCTCCAGACCGCCCAGCAGGACCTGCTCAAGGCCAGCGAACGCACGTATGCAGAGAACCGACTGGGTGCGGAGATTCAGCAGGCGCTCGCGACAACAAGCGACGATCAGCTGGACGGGTTCTTCCAGAAGACATATGAGTCGCCCCTGCCGGCCCACATGCGTTACCTGCACGGGCAGGAGCGGAGCGATGCCATTCGGGCCCGCATCGAGAACATCCGCCGCCCCGAGCTCCTGCACTTTGAACGCACCATCCTCCTCGATGTCCTCGACGGGCTCTGGAAGGACCACCTCTACGCGATGGACCAATTGCGCGACACCATCAACTTCCGAGCCTTCAGCCAGAACGACCCGCGCATCGAGTACAAGCGAGAGGGCAGCCATATGTTCAAGGCCGTCCTTCAGAACTGCAAGAGCCGGGTCGCGGAACTCATATTCCGGGCCCGCATCGGGCCCGGAGGAGG
>CALLYM010000175.1 GCA_937858155.1 uncultured Phycisphaerales bacterium
CGGCGAACTTCGACACGCAGGGGTTGACCTTCCTGCGCTGCACCTTCTCTTCGGAAGGGCAGAACCTGTACAGCGCCCGCGGCATCACGCTGGACAAATCCAGCGGGTCCGCCTTCATCGGGTGCAAGTTCCTGTCGCTTACCGGGGCCATCTACGGGCAGGCCGAGACCGGTTCCAGCTACGCGACGGTGGTGCGCATCCTGTCGTGCCAGTTTGCCGACAACTCGGACTACTCGATCAACGACCCCGGCGAGGGTTGGACGATCCTAGGCTGCAACTTCCAGGCGTGCCATGACGGCAAGCACGACGGCAGACCGCGCGGACGCGGGCACGTCGGCGAGGCATGCGAGAACGAACGCCCTTCACGCGGCCGCGGGCACGGACGCACCGAAGTTGGATACGACTCCAAGCACGAAGGCAAGCACGACGGCAAGCCGCGCGGGTGGGGGCATGTCCGCGACGATTGCAGCATTCCGCCGCCCGCGTGCGATCCACCACCCTGCAGCCCGCCTCCGTGCGACCCGCCACCCCCTTGCGATCCACCGCCAGTCTGCGAGCCACCCCCGGTCTGTCCCCCACCTCCTCCGCCCCCGCCGTGCGATTGCCCACCGCCCGCGTCGATCGACACTATCACGGTCGAGGCTATAAACGTCACCATGGTCGCGGGCCACAGCATTCTCGACCAGACGCTGAGCGGCGCCCACATCCGCGCACTCGACGGCAATGTGGTCCTGCAGGGCACGAGCGGCGTGGTGCAGTTCGGCACGGTCGCGGTGCCAGGGATGCACGAGGTTCACATCAACCAGGGTGAGAACATGCTGGTGGACGGAGTGCACAACCGCATCCTGTCTCCAGAAACCACGTTTGTCAGCCTGAAGAGTTTCAACGGCTCAGTGACGTTCGACACGCCCGACGGTTCGCAGCTCGCATACGCGAATCTCAACGTCAACGCCTACGACGACGTCGTCATCGACGACCCCATCTTCGTGTCCTACGACGGCATCTTCCGCGCAGGCGAGGACGTGGCCATCGGCGCGAGCGTCGTGTCAGACGTTGGTTTGCTCCTGTTCAATAGCGGACTGAACGGCAACGGCGGCGACGTGACGTTCACCCAGCCCGGCGTGGTCATCGGCGCCCACACCATCAACCTTGTCGCGGGCGGGCCCGGCACCCCGGGCGACGCCCGGGTAGACGTCCTGACAAACTCCCCGCAGATCCGCGGGTCACTCGGCACCGAGGGCACCAGCCCCCTCAACTTCCTCATCGGCCAGAACCCCACGCTCACGAGCGAGGACCTGCCGCGCTATGAGCAGTTCGGTGCCGGCCTCTCGTGCGATACCAAGTACGACGTGCAGTCCTTCGCGGGTGATGTCGTCATCAACGACGGCTCCCCCGTCGCCCACTCGGACCTCTGGCTCGCCAGCAGCAGCGCATTCGACGGGCTCGCAACAGGCCGCAGCATCATCAACGCTGACCTTGACCTCTGCCGTCTCACCGTGCTCGGGTTCACAACGCTGAACGCCAACGTCAACACCGTGCACACCCAGACCTACACCGGCCCGGTGCTCGTGCAGAGCCTCGACACCCTCACGGGTACGCAGGTGTTCTTCAAGAGCTCCGTCGACGCCACCGAGTACGGGTCAGGCGGCCTCACCATCAACGCCGAAACGCTGTTTGACGCCAACGTCGGCAACGAGCAGCCCCTGGCATACCTCATCATTAACGGCCCGACCACCATCGGCGGCGGCGGGCTGGGCCTCATCGATGTCCGCACTGTGGGCGATCAACGCTACAACGGCCCGCTCACCCTCGTGCAAGACGCTTCGCTGGTCAGCCTGGAAGGCGGCACCATCCGCTTCGGCGGCGGTGTGGACGGTCCGTTCGACCTCCTCGTCCGCACGCCCGGCGGGCTCGTGTCGTTCGGTGGTGATGTTGGCTCCCTCCAGCCGCTCGATTCCCTCATGATCTGCACCGACGCCCTCGGCGACGAGGTCATGCCGTTCGAGTCAGAGCACGACCGCGTGCTCGGCATCCCCCGGCGCGCCACCATCGTCGGCGAGCACGACCTCGCGATCCACGTGCAGGACTTCGCGGTCTGCACCGGCGAAAAGTTCACGGTGCTGGGAAGCCTTGACCTGGACGCCTCCAATTCCGCGACGCTCGGCGACGTCACCACCGTCGGCGACATGCGGATCACCGCGCCCACCATCACGCTCCTCCGCCGCCCCGCGTCAGACCTTTATTCCGACAACGGCTCGCTCATCGACGACCGCGGCGTGGACTACGTCGCCGGGGGCGGCATCTTTATGAACGGCACGATCGTGCCGGGCAACAGCGACTCGCTCCCGCCGCCGCGGTTTGGCAGCGCGACCAACACCTTCAGCGAGTCCCTCGCCCCGTACGAGCAGCGCGAGATGGACCCGGCCGAGACCAGCCTCGACGCCCTCGTGGACGAACTCAACCGCGTGCTGGACCAGCGCGTGCCCGACAAGATCGAGCCGCCCGAGCCCCCAGGCCAGTCGCTGGTGGACGCACGCCCGCGCGACCCGAGGTTCAAGGACAGCATCATCCCCACCGTCTACGACGTGGAATTGCTCCGCAGCGTTGCGATCGCCGGCCGCGGCGTCACCAGCGAGGGCGCGATGGGCCTCTCGCGATACATCTACAGCGACGTGCCCGCCGAGCCCGGCTATGGTGCCGACGTGCTCGAGAGCGCCGCGACGAGGTTCGACATCGACAGCGTGCAGCGCCTCGTCTGGCTGCACGACTCCATCTTCGGCAACGGCGGCGAGGCCCCGGCCAGGACCGCGGCAATGGCCGCGGATATCCAGCAGGCCGCGCAGTGCTACCAGCTCAACAAGGGCACGGGTGTGATAGACCCCCACCTGTTCGCCGCCTTCACTCGTGAGGACGCGTGCGGCGCACCGGCGCGCCAGCACCTGCTCAACCTCCACCGCCTGCTCGCACGGATGCAGGACATCGGCCTGACGCCCGTCGAGTACGTCGCGATGCGCAACCGCCTGCTGTCGCGGCTCGCCCCAATGGGCTCCTCCATGGGCGTCACCGACCTTGCCCACACAATCGAGGCGGTGCAGGTGGACGAAGCTGAATCCGCGACCCAACCCCCGGCAAGTGCAGGGGTATAGCCGCGGGAACGTTCCTGCGGTCACCCCACGCAACGCCTACAACTTGGCGTGAGTCAGGGTGCGCCAAAGCAGGTTTCACGTTACGCGAGGCAGGAGGTGCTGCCCGCCATCGGCGCAGAAGGTCAGCGCGGCATCCGCGACGGGCACGTAGCCATCGTTGGCTTGGGCGCCCTCGGCTGCGCCGCGGCCGACCTGCTCGCCCGCGCGGGCGTCGGACAGCTGACCCTCATCGACCGCGATCTCGTCGAGTGGACAAACCTCCAGAGACAGACGCTCTACACCGAGCGCGATGCGCAGCTCGGCATGCCAAAGGCTGAGGCTGCGTCCGCACGCATCGCGGAAATCAACTCCGAGGTTACCTGCCGGCCCATCGCCTCGGACTGCCACGGTGAAAACATCGAGCGGCTGCTCGGCCTCGCGGGCGACAACACCCCCGCCCGACCGACACTGCTCCTGGACGCCACCGACAACCTCGAGACCCGCTTTCTGCTCAACGACGTCGCCGTCAAGCACCGGCTCCCCCTGGTGTACGGCGGCGTCATCGCGACCCGCGGCATGCACGCGACGTTTGTGCCATACGCGGGAGGCCCGTGCATGCGGTGCGTCTTCGGGTCACCAGGGCAGCCTGGCGCTTCGCCCACGTGCGATACCGCCGGTGTGCTCGGGAGCGCCGTGGCGACCGTCGCGGCGGGCCAGGCCACAGACACACTCAAACTGCTGACCGGACGCGGAGACCGCATCCAGCCAGCCCTCACCGAGTTCGATGTGTGGACGGGCCACTACCGCGTGCTCCAGTGGGGCAAGAAGGATCCGGAGTGCCCGTGCTGCGGACGCCGGCAGTTCGAGTTTCTCGGCGCGAGGAAGGCCGACGCCGTCAGCCTCTGCGGACAAGACGCCGTGCAGGTCAGGCCCGCGACCACCGCGGCCGTGGACCTGCCCGCCCTTCGTCAACGGCTTGAACGCATCGGCCAGGTCCACGCCACGAGGTTCATGCTGAAGTTCACGCCGAGTGAAGTCTCGGGCGTGTCGATGAGCGTTTTCACGGACGGCCGCGCGATCGTCCACGGCACGACAAAGCCCGAAGTCGCCCGCTCCATGTACGCCCGGTACATCGGCGTCTAACCCGTCACACCTGCGCGAGGAAGCCCTCGCTGGCGGCCCACAGCATGTCGAACACCTGCTGAAACGCCCGCTCATCGCCCGAGTACGGGTCGGGGACGCCAAGCCCGTGCTCAGGAGCGCCCGCCAGCGCCGGGTCATACGAGCGGAATAAACGCACCCGTTCCGCAGGTGCCCCCAGCCGCAGCAGGTCGCGCTTGTTCTGACTGTCCATGGGCAGGATCAGGTCAAATGCCTGAAAGTCAACCGCCGGATCAACCTGCCGGGCGGTGTGCTCAAATTGCACGCCGTTGCGGGCGGCGACCAACATCGTCCGCGGGTCGGCAGGCCCGCCCACGTGCCAGTGCCCGGTGCCGCAGGAGTCGATCCGGAATCGATCACCCACCCCCTTCACCGACGCCTGGTGGGCCAACACTCCCTTCGCAAGCGGCGAGCGGCAGATGTTCCCGAGGCAGACAAACAGGATGGACGTTGTGGAAGGCATGACGAGGGGGCATCGTATTGCAGTATGCAGCTGCGAGGGCACGCGTATCCAGTATTTGGTGGCGTCGTGCGCACGGCAATCGCACCAACCCCCGCGCGTGTTGCCTGAACGCTCAGGATTACTGCCCGACTGCAAAGGGACGACATCAGCGCTTTCTGGATGGCCAACCACACCGGAATGGACGTGCTGGAGCTTCGGGCCTGGGCGGTGGGTTGTTGGTTGGACTGGAGAGGGAGGAGTTTGACCCTTTGGGTTGTGGGTGTGAGCGTTGAGTCGCTGTGCGCGACCTTGGTGTGGAGCGCGCTCTGTGCAGAGGGAGCTTTGGTAAGAGTTGGTTGGGTGGCGGCGATTGTGAGTGCACGACGCTCAGAAGGGAGGCGGGAACGCGCGGCCGAGGCTGAAGAAGCTTCGTTCGGTGCGCAGGGAGCGGGCGGTGCGGGCGCGGAGTAAGCCGCACCGGCGCGGCCCGTGTTGTCCGCGATCAACCGCCGAGGCGTGCAATCCCATTTTCGGAACTCAGGCGGACCCGCTGCGAAATATTCATCGGGCTGGGGTATGACCCGGCCCGGATGCGTACCTCGGCGCCGACCCAGGCGGCGTTCAGCGCTGCGGGAATCGTCTGGAACGGACAGGTTGGTGTGCCCGAATGGCAGCCGGTCCAGTTTCGATCGACGGTGAGGGCTCGCGTGTAGTGCTTGAAGTCGATATTCTCAAAGAAGTTCTCTGCGACCAGCACATGGAGTTGACCCTTGATGCCGGGCGCCCGGCCGTCATCGAGGTCCCAGAGCGTCAGCCCCTGCGGTGATTCTTCCGTGCTGCCCCCGGGGTTGTAGTAAAAGTCGAACAGTTGCCCCGAGACCCCGCGCGTGGAATGCCGCACGCGCCGGTACGTCGTCGTATCGATGACGTGGATGCCCTCGCGATCCGCTGTGCTGTTGTCGTCATTAAAGAATCCGGTGCTCAGATAGAGCAGTCGATCGCCGGGCGCGAATTCACCGCCCTGCATGTGCCCAGGCACCAGCGGCTGGTTGTTCTCGTCGTAGAGGGGGATTGTCCGGTCGTACGTGATGGTCACTGGGTTGGGATTGCTGAGCGCGGCCCAATCAACGTGGTAAACATGCAGGCCCCGCTCCGCCGGATCGGAGAGCCCGACGTTCGTCCGCGATGTGAAGAGTTCTCCGGATTCACTCACCGCGACCCACGGCGCATCGCCGCACGGCCCGGGAAGCGCGACCGAGCCGAGAAATGCGAGGGTGTCGCAGCGGAAGAACGCGATCGACGTGGCCGGGAAGAAGCACTCGTCGTACCGCGACACCGGAACCACGAGGTAGTCAACGCCATTGAAGTTGTAGACGTCCGGGTCTCCAAAGTTGGTGTAGTCCGCCAATGGATGGACGTTGTTGACGAGGTACGCGGTGACGCCGGGACTGTTCACGGTGACGCTGAGCAGGTCGGTCCCGACCGGGACCTTCAAGATCGCGTGCCATGAGACAGTTGCGGGCAGCCGCGACTTCGTGAAGTACCAGTACTCGTTGTCATGAGCGACACCCTCGACCCGGGAGCTCCAGCCAGTCTGAGCGATCGGGTAGCCACCGCGGAAGAGGTAGTGCGCCTCGAAGAGCTGGGCGCGTGCGGAGGTGGTTGTCAACGCCGCCATCAAGGCAAGGACTGTGCACTGCGGAGCGCGGAGCATGGCTGTTTCTCCATTACTGCAGGTTCACGAGTACCAGCACCAGGCCGCGCTTGCCGGAAGCGAGAGGCTCCATCGCCTTGCCGATGACAGCCCCGTGCGAGAGGCTGCTGTCGGAGGCCTTCATGGCGTGGCCGGGCGTATCGGAGGTAGTGAGCAGATCACCGGGCTCGATGGCGCCGCCCGTGGTATCGCAGGAGACATAGACACGGCCCGAGAGAGCGATCGCCGGCGCATCGGCCTGCCCGGGCAGGTTGCCGAGCACCGCACCAACAGAGAAGTTGTTCGCCCCGCTCACGACGCCAGCGACGCAGCGGTCGTACGCGGCCCGGGCCATGCGGAGCTTGCCCGGGTTGCCACGATCGATCACGACGACCATCCCCGGCTCGAGCTTCTCGCTCGCCGGGAACTTTTCGGCAAGGTCGGCCCCGGTGATCTCGAGCACCGGGACCTTCACGGCACGGCCGGCGGCGGGCGTGATGAAGATGTCGCCCCCGGCGCGGGCGTTGATCATGGTCATGTGCGGGCTGCCGGGCGTGCCGTACCCCATCCAGCCAGTCTCGGTGCCGCTGCCGTTGCGGAAACTGACATATCCGGCTTGATTGGCATTGGCACCCGTGTCCTGCAGTGTGATCGATGCGCCGACCTTGGCGATATGCAGCGATGTGAAAGGTGACGCGGTGCCGATCCCTAGGCTGTCCGAAGGAAGGTAGACTGCACCCCCGCCGCCAGCGGTCTGAAGGACGATCTTGCCGGTGGGTCGGGCGTTGAGGATCGTGAAGTCGGGGTTCCCCGCGGTCCCGTAGCCGACCCATGCACGCTCCGCGTTGGTGCTGTCGCGGTAGCTGACATATCCGACCTGCTGCGTCGTGGAATCCGTGTCCTGAATGGCGATCGTCGGCCCCGGGCTGGCGACGTGCAGCGAGTGAGTGGGCGATGTGGTGCCGATGCCTACGAGGCCGTTGTTGTCCACGAACACGGCGTTCGCGGGCGCGCCGTCCGCGGCGTCGAGGGTAAAGGCCGACTTGGCATGGCTGGCCATAGGCGCGGCAGTGAGCGATTGACGCGGCGACAGCATCGAGAACCCGGTCGTCGTGGTGCACGCAAGGCCCGTGTCGGGCCGCACTTCTACCTGCAGGAACCGCTGCGACGTGGTCGCGAACTGCTGGCCGAAGTCGATCGTTGCCGTGAACTTGCCGTCTACGACGGGGACGTCGTTCACGCACTGGGGCGTGCCGACTTGCGTGCCGCCCGACGGGGCATCAAACAGCGTGAAGCGGATGTCGTGGGGACCGTTTGCGAGCGTCGCCCCTTGCACGAGTTCTCCCTGGTACGTGAATATGGTCGGCTGGGCGGACGCGGCCGCGGCGAGAGAGAGTGATGCGAGGATCGATACAAAGCGGATGTTCATGGCGTGCTCCTCGTCTTCAAGCGGAACCACTGGGCCACGAGCGCACAGAACGTGAACAAAGTTTTGAGTCGTGCGTGGCGGCAGGAAATGGGACGGCGCGCGGTCACAGCGCTCGGGCTTGCGACTGGGCCTCGACGGAGAGGGTGCGGAACGGCAAGGTGCGCTGGCTCTTTGAGGAGCACATCTCTCTTCGCACGAATAAATCGAAGTTGTGCTCCACCCGGGTGTGTGGTACATTGGACATCGCCTCGTGGGTCACACGAAGGAGATTCTCGATGCAGACGTCCCGAATGAGCGCTTCTTTCTTGGCGGTGGCGGCGTTCTCGTGCGCGGCTTCCGCGGGCTGGACGGTGACCCACCTCCACCCCGAGGGCGCGAGTCTATCGACGGCCGGGGGTGTGAAGGGTGCGATGCAGGTTGGATTTGTGCATGACGATGCCACGCACCGCCCGCGGGCACGCCTGTGGTCGGATGCTGCGGGCAGTATCGTCGTGCTGCATCCAGTCGGGGCATTCTCCTCGTCTGCCTCTGGCACCGATGGGGTCCGACAGGTGGGAGCGGTGCAGTACAGCGGGAGCGGCCCGCACGCCACCATCTGGACAGGTACAGCAAACTCGCTTGTAGACCTGCACCCCGCGGGCGCCGTGTCGTCGCAGGCGAACTCCATCAGCGGCAATCAGCAGGTCGGCCTCGCCCGCTTTGGCAGTTTCGATCACGCGGGCTACTGGACGGGCACCGCCGCGTCGTGGGTCGACCTGCACCCAACCACGCACCGATTCTCCATCGCGTGGGGCGGGCGGGGCGGCCAGCAGACGGGGTTCACGTACTCCCAGAACTTCATCCCGCATGCAGCGCTGTGGACGGGGACCGCCGCCTCGTGGGTCGATCTGCACCCCGCAACCGCCGCCCTGGGCTCAGAGGCGTACCACTCGGACGGCGTCCAGCAGGTGGGCTTCACGTACGAGGACGACGGGTCCACTTATAACGCCGCGCTGTGGAACGGGACGGCGGGTTCCTATGCCAATCTCAATCCGGTCGGTGCGACGTTTTCAGAAGCGTCTGATGTCGACGCCGGTGTCCAGGTTGGGTACGCCACCATAGATTCCGTCGAGCGCGCCGGGCTCTGGCGCGGCACGCGCGAATCGTGGACGGACCTCTCGCAGTATCTGAGCGAGGAGTATGGAACATCTCGCGCGGCCGGGGTCGATGTGGATGGGGACGTGATCCGAGTCCTGGGGTGGGCGTACAACGTGCCGGCTCAGCGGCAGGAAGCGGTGCTGTGGACGTTCAGCCCCTGCGACTCGATCGATTACAACCTGGACGGGCTCTTCCCTGATACGCAGGACATTGCAGACTTCCTTCTGTGCTTCTCGGGCGGGGCGTGCCCCAACCCCGATGTTGACTTCAACAATGATGATTTGTTCCCGGATACCGCGGACATCGGCGCGTTACTGCGGGTGTTTGGCGGCGGGCTGTGCGCCGAGTAAGTGGCGAGCGTCAAGGAAGCGCGGCAGGACGGCTTTGTAACTCGAACAGCACTGGCTTGCCGCCTGGGTAGGCCGGTGCTCTGTGTACTTGTGCAGCCGGAGCACTGACTCGGTTGGCGCACCGGGGTTGCACGCGTCAAAGAAAGCCGCTTCTGACGGTCGGGCTGTGTGTTTAGCGCGCGCAACCACGCGACGTATACTGCCGCATGTTCGTCGATCGTGCAGTCATCACTATCAAGGCCGGAGACGGGGGGAACGGGGCGGTTTCGTTTCGGCGGGAGAAGGCCGTTCCCAAGGGCGGGCCCGACGGCGGGAACGGGGGCGACGGCGGTGACGTGATCCTGCAGGCCGAGGGGGGCATGTCAACGCTGTACGACTTCAAGCACCAGCCGCGGTGGGAAGCAAGAAACGGGGACAACGGCGGGGGCAAGCAGTGCTCTGGCCTGCGCGGGGAAGATCTCATCCTGCGGCTGCCGCCGGGGACAATCCTTTTCAATGAAGAGACGGGCGACATGCTGCACGACCTGAAAGAGGGCGAGCGCGTGGTCATCGCAAAGGGCGGGCGCGGAGGCTGGGGCAACGAGCATTACAAGCGCAGCGACAATCAGACTCCTCAGCACGCCGAGCATGGGCTGCCGGGGCAGGAGTTCCGGGTGCGCCTGGAGCTCAAGCTGATCGCGGAGGTGGGGCTCGTGGGGCTGCCCAACGCGGGGAAGAGCACGATGCTCGCGGCGCTCACAAAGGCGACGCCCAAGATCGCGAACTACCCGTTCACGACCCTGTCCCCACAGCTCGGCGTGTGCGAAGTCGGCCCCTCGCGGCGGATGGTGATCGCGGATATCCCCGGGCTTATCGAGGGCGCGAGCGCGGGCGCGGGGCTCGGGCACGACTTCCTGCGGCACATCGAGCGGACCAAGGTGCTTGTACACCTGCTGGACGTGGAGGCGGACAACCAGCAGTCGCCCGCGGAGAACTACGCGACGATCCGCGCGGAACTCAAGGGGTATAGCGAGCTGCTCGCGGACAAGCCGGAGCTGGTGGTTGTCAGCAAGCTGGACCTGCTGCCTGACGAAAAGGCGCGGGAGAGGGCGGTGAAGGCGGTGGCGAAGGAGCTTGGGCTGCGGTACGGCAAGGAGATCATCGGGGTCTCGGCGGCGAGCCGGACGAACCTGAAGGAGCTCGTGGAGCACATCTGGAAGATGCTGCACCCCAAGCAGTACGAGGATGCGGGTTGGAAAGCGTCGGAAGTCGGGCCCGGCGCTTGAGGGTGACTTTCGCCTAGTTCATCCTGCCACGGCCTTTTCCCATGCCGAACCACAGGGCAAGGAAGATGGGATAGGCGAGTGAAAAAAACATGCTGAAGCAGACCCCCAGGAACTGTCCCAGGGGCGTCTGCTGCTGTGCCCACTTGCTGTCCGGGTTGGCGTCGGCCCAGGCCCGTACTGCGGTCATCTGCTTGGCCTGGAGGACCAGCCCCGCCAGGGCGAGAACGATCGCGGTTCGATGGGCACCGGCGACGTCACCACGCGCCAGACGCTGCAGCTGCACTGGCTGCGGCTCGAGGACGTGCCGGCGATCTTCGACGTGCTGGACGGGATCGGGCTGACCTCCGCCCAGGCCTGCGGCGACGTCTGGCGCAACGTCGTCACCTGCCCGCTGCACGGCGTCGCCGCCGACGAGCTGTTCGACTCGGCGCCGGTGGCGACGGCCCTCTCGGCGCACTTCACCGGCAACCGCCGCTTCTCGAACCTGCCGCGCAAGTTCAAGGTCGCGGTCTCCTCCTGTCGGCACGCCTGCGCCCAGCACGAGATCAACGACATCGGCCTCGTCGGCGTCGAGCACCCCGACCTCGGGCCCGGCTACGACCTCTGGGTGGGCGGCGGCCTCGGCGCCTCCGCGCGCATCGGGCGGCGGCTCGGCGCCTTC
>CALLYM010000176.1 GCA_937858155.1 uncultured Phycisphaerales bacterium
TGAGCACGGGCTCGTGGTGCTGAGCGACGAGATCTACGAAAAGATCATCTTCGACGACGCCACCCACCACTACGCGGCGAAGGTCGCGGGCGATGACGTGCTGTGCCTCACCTTCAGCGGCCTGTCCAAGGCCTATCGCGTGTGCGGCTACCGCTCCGGCTGGCTGATGATCTCCGGCCCGCAGCATCTTGCGTCGGACTTTCTTGAGGGGCTCACGCTGCTGTCGAACATGCGGATGTGCGCCAACGTGCCCGCGCAGCACGCGATTCAGACGGCGCTCGGCGGCTACCAGTCGATCGAGGAGTACATCCACCCCGGCGGCCGGTTCTACGAGCAGAGCAAGCTGGCGTCACGCCTGCTCAACGAGATTCCCGGCGTCAGCTGCGTCGAGCCACAGGGAGCGCTGTACTGCTTCCCGCGCCTCGACCCCGAGGTGCAGGAAGACATTCGCGACCAGGCGTCCAAGGCCATCATTGACGCACGTCTCGCGAACGCCAATCTTGATGTGACGACTGTGCGTTCTCTTCTTGAAAGGCCCAAGTCCGAGTCCAAGGCAGTCACCAAAGAGGGAGACCGCAGCAGCAACGAAGTGGCCAAGATGCTCGTCCCCGCGGCGTTCATGCTGCTGCTTTGGATCAGCGTGTTTACCGCGGGCCAGCACCTCATGACCAGCACGATCGAAGAGAAGTCCAGCAGGGTTATGGAAGTGCTGCTCTCGGCAACATCGCCTCTTCAACTCATGATGGGCAAGGTGCTAGGAAAGGGCGCGGTGGGCCTGCTGATCCTTGTGGTGTACGCCACTGTCGGAGGCAGTGTGCTCGTGGCCCTCGCCATGTCGCACATCCTGGAATGGCAGAACCTGCTGTATCTGCTGATCTACTTCCTCATTGCGTACTTCATCATCGCGTCGCTTTTCTGCGCGGTAGGCGCCGCCGTCACCGAACTCAACGAAGCACAGTCGCTTATGGCCCCCATCATGATCGTGCTGATAATCCCCATGCTGCTGTGGATGCCCATCCTCCGCAACCCAAACTCCACGTTCGCGCAGGTGTGTTCATTTGTGCCGCTTATCAACCCCTTTGTGATGGTGCTGCGGATTTCGGGCAGTGAGCCCGTGCCGTTGTGGCAAATCCCCGCCTCCATCTTTGTGGGGATTCTTACCGTCATTGTGCTTGTCTGGGCCGCCGCAAAGGTGTTCCGCATCGGCGTCCTCATGTACGGCAAGCCGCCCAACTTCGCAACGCTCCTGCGGTGGGTCCGCATGGCCTGACGACCGGCGCATTCCCTGTGCGCGAAGCTACCCATGCCTGCCCCCCTCAAGTTTCTGCTCTACGAACTCGCAGTCACCAACGCCCGGCGCCTCGCCGCGTTTGCCCACGCGGTCCACGCGGGAACAGGCCGGCGATCTCCGCGCACGCTCCGCGAGGACTTCTCAGGCACGGGTGCGCTTGCCAGGGCATGGCTGGCGGCTCACAAAGAGCATCGCGCGATCGTAGTGGACAAGGACCCCGGTGTCACACGCCACATCCCGGCCGTGGACAGGCTCCGCGTGCGCACCGCGGACGCTTCCAAGTGTCGGGCACGGGCGGACATCATCGCGGCCACTAACTTCGCCGTGGGGTACTTCCACGAGCGGGGCTCACTGCTCAGGTATCTCCGAAACGCCTGCGCGTGCCTCACCGCGAATGGGGTGTGCTTCTGCGATATCTACGGCGGGCCCGGCGCGTGGACTGTCGGCACCCAGCGGGTGCGTGTGCACCCGGAACGTACCGATGAACGGCAGATTGCGGGCGTCCCTCGCTCGTTTGTATACGAATGGCAGCAACACACCGCTGATCCACTGACCGGTCTGGTAGAAAACGCTATCCACTTCTCCTGGCGGGAGGGTAAACGGACGCGGCGCTTGGATCGCGCCTTTACCTACCACTGGCGCCTGTGGTCGATCCACGAATTACGCGACATCATGCATGAAGCAGGATTTCATGACGTCCTCGTGTACACGCGTCTTGCAGACGCAGTGGACCACGAGGGCAATGCCCATGTGGCGCCCGCCGAACCAGACGATGTTCGTGGCGACTTTGTGGCGTATGTCATTGCGCGCAGGTGACGCGAGGCAGAACCACTTTGATCCGCGGGCGCAGTTCAGGCCGCAGAGACGACGGACTACGAATGTCTCCGCACCAGTCCTGTGCCGTTCTTGCGTCTATGGCCGCTTCCGCCACGCCGCAATCACCTCGTTCTCGCGTTCGGCGGCGAGCATCGTCGGCAGCACCTTGGGCTGGAGGTCCGTCGGAAGGGAGCTGTACCATTCCATGCAAGCCTTCGCAGTGTCCGCGAGGTCGCGGAACGTGAGGCCCGCCGCGAGTGCACGATCAATGCTCGTTTGGTGCATGCCTGACTGCTCCGCACCGCGCGGGATCCAGAGCGGGAACGCCTCGGGCCCAGACACTCCCTGTGACTCAAGGAACTCCCCAGAAACCCAAACTGGCTTGGTGGGATTGTCCTTTGGCGACACCCCGCGGCAAATGTCCTGGACGAAGTTGCTCATCTTCATGCCGCCCTTAGGACCCGTGATGTTGAAGGTTCCAATCGTGCCGGTCTCGATGCTTTTCACGATAAAGTCCGCAAGATCGCGCACATCGACCACTTGGATGAGGTCCTCCCCATCGCCAGGAACGAGCATTTCACCGCCCCTTGCGCAGCGCACGGGCCAGAAAAGGAACCGCTTGCTGGAATCGCGCGGGCCGACGATGAACCCAGGGCGCAGGTTCGCAACCCGTCCAGGCATCCCCGCCTCCGCGGCCTTCTCGCACAGGGCTTTGCCAGGGCCGTAGTTCCGAAAGTCAGGCCCGAAGTCCTCGACCGTCGGGTCGTCCATGGTTGCAAGGGCGTTGTCCTCTTGGCATGGCTTGTTCTGGTCCGCATAGACCGAGATGCTGCTTATGACAATGTACTGCTTTACCCTTGGGGCGAGCAATTCCACGCTGGCACGCATCATCCGGGGCCAGTAGCACGAGGTATCGATCACTGCATCCCACTCGCGCGAACCCTCAAGCTGAGACAACCCCTTCACTGCATCCGCACTGGGGGTAACAAGGGGGCCCGCATTTTCGTCCTCGTTGGTCTTGTTTGGGTCGCGGTTCCCGAGGAGCACCTCGACGCCATCGGGCACATTGCTCGGCCGGCCCGCGGCCTTACGACGGGTCTCCGTCTTGCCGCGGTTGAAGAGCGTGACGGTGTGCCCGCGCGCGAGGGCTGACTCGGAGCACGCTGGACCCAAAAAGCCCGTGCCACCCAGGATCAGTATCTTCTTGCCCTTTCCGGCCTTGTCCTGACCGGACGAGGCTCTGGAAGCACCCTGGGCGGCACACCCGGACGCGACCGCCGCGAGCGCAAGGCCAGCCGCCGCTGTCGTTTGAAGAAAAGTGCGGCGAGAATGGATGTGGTTACTGTGATCTGTCATAGTTGGCAGTTCCGGGCCCCCGCGAAGGTTGTATGGCGTTCCTGCGAGCGTGTTACGCTGTTAGTTCGATTCGCACTATATCCATCCTGCTCGCAACGACCGCCATGCGCGGTCGGGTTGGGTACCCTGCCGGGTGGACAGGGAACGCGCCCACCTTCTCGTTCGCGCTTGGCGGCACCGGCTGCTCAAAGACCGGTGGGAGGTTGCGTTCGTCCGTCGGGCGCTCAAACCGGGCGACTGCTGTCTGGACATCGGTTCGCACAAAGGGGCGTACGCATACTGGATGGCGCAGCGCGTGGGGTCTACCGGCCGCGTCATCGCGTTCGAACCCCAGCCGGGGTACGCCGAACTGCAGGGCCAGCTCTGGCGCCGATCCGGCGTTCAGCAGGTGCAGGTCGAGCAGGTGGCGCTCTCCGATCGCGAAGGAGAGGTCACCCTTTGGATCCCCTCCTGGGGTCCTTCCCCGGGCGCTTCGCTTGTGCGGTCGTCGCTCGGCGACGGGGCGACGGAGGTGAAGGTTCCCATGACCACTCTGGACGCCTATGCCCAGCGGGCGAGCCTGCCGCGCGTGGCTCTGATCAAGTGCGACGTGGAGGGGCACGAAGCCGCGGTGTTCCGCGGGGGTGATGGCGTGCTGCGGCGCGACAAGCCACGGCTCCTCTTTGAGTGCGAGGCCCGCTTCGGGGGTGAGGACCGCGTGCGCGCTGTCTTCGACTCCCTGAAGTCGTTCGGGTATGCGGGATGGTTCATGTTCCGCGGCGTGCGTACGCCAGTGGAGGACTTCAGGGCCGACATCCACCAGGCGCCGACCATGAAGCGCACCTGCAACAACTTCGTGTTCGAATAGCACCACATACTGTTCGGCGTGGAACTGTCCCCCCTCCGCTACTTCCGCGTCATTGCGGCGACCGGCCACCTGACGCGCGCCGCTCGCCAGCTCGGTGTCACGCAGCCCGCGCTCTCCGCAATGCTCAAGAAACTGGAGCGAGAATTGGGCGCTCCCCTCCTCCACCGCCACGGCAAAGGGGTTGAGTTGACGGAGGCGGGGCGCGCGTTCCTTCACCACGCCGAGCAGGCCGTCCGCCACGCCGAAGCCGGGCAACGCGCGGTGCGGGAGATCGTCGGCTTGGAAACAGGAACTATCCGCGTGGGAGGAGGCGCCACAGCGATTACGTACCTGCTGCCCCCGGTTGTGAGCGCGGTCCGGCGCGCCCACCCGGGCCTGCGGTACTACATCCGAGAAGCCGGGAGCACACAGGTGGCGCTCGCGGTGCTGAGCGGAGAACTCGACCTGGGCATCGTCACGCTACCTATTACCATTGCCGAGAGCGACGCCCTTGTGCGCGTGCCGCTCGTGGAAGACGAGCTACGCCTCATTGCGCCGCCGGGCCAGGCATTCTTGAAGGCATCTAGAGCTCAAAGAGGGGGTGAGGAAGGCAGGCCAGGCGCACGATCCCTGCATCCCCCTCCCGCTCTTTCACCTGCCACTGCCGCGACGAACTCTTCGCCCTTTTTCCGCTGGAAGGACATCGCGGACTCGCCCGTGGTTGGCTTTGAAGGTGGCTCAGCGGTGCGGGATGTCATTGACTCGGCCGCCGCGAACGCGGGCGTGACATTGAAGTATGTCATGGAGCTCCGGTCCATCGAATCGATCAAGCAGATGGTGTCCGCCGGGATTGGTGTGGGATTTGTCAGCCGATTCGCTCTCGCGGAAGGCGATGGGCTCGCCTGCAAGGACGGGCGCCTCTCGCGCAGACTCGCCATCATCAAACGCCGGGACCGGGCACTTGCACCAGCAACGGCCGCGTTTGAGAAGGGCGTCTTGGATCATGTTGGCATCGGGAGGAGCAGAAGGTGATCCGCCCAGCCACCACCGCCGATGCACCTTCTCTCGCTGCCCTCTGCGGTCAACTAGGCTACCCGACGACCGTCGGCGACACCAACGCTCGAATGGACGCTCTCACGCAGGAATCCGGGCACACGACCCAACCCGTTTTCGTGTACGAACTTGCTGGCCGGGTAGTCGCATGGATGCAACTACGGGAGGCGGCGACGCTCGAGAGCGGCTTGTGCGTGGAGATCATCGGACTCGTCGTGGATGAATCCGCCCGTTCTGGAGGGATCGGCAGCACGATGGTGGACTTCGCGAAAACGTGGGCCCGTGAGCGGGGACATGCACGGTTGCGCGTCCGTACCAACCAGACTCGGACCCGCACGCACGAGTTCTACGAGCGCAAAGGATTCACCCTGACCAAGGTACAGCGTGTGTACGACCTGAGTCTCGCGCCTTAGAAGCAGGGTCCACCGGCAAAGACGCTCAGGAGCGAGTCGATATCCGCGGTGTCGGGGAATATTCCGTCTCCGTTGAAGTCAATGCTGCCGCACAAGCCCGTCGGACAGGAACCGCCGCTGAACACAGAAAGAAAGTCTTGTATATCCGCGGTATCCGGGAAGAGGCCGTCATTGTTGAAGTCGATGGATTGCCCTGCGACGAGGATGGCAAGGTTCTGCGCAGCGAACTGTCCCACGACGCTGAATGTGCCGCCGACACCCAAGCGGCTCGACAGCGGCCCTTCGCCATCGGGGTCGTATACGCACAAGTCATACACCACACCGGACACGGGCCCACCCGCCGGGCATGACGACCACGTTGCACCGTCCCATCGAGCGATGCGTTGCACTGCCATGCCGCCCGCCTCCAGAAACTCACCCCCCACGTACAGCTTGAGGCCCGAGCCATCGTCGAACGGCTCAACGGCGTTCACCGTCCGATCGACACCCGCGCCGAGCGCCGCCCACCGGGTGCCATTCCAACGCGCGATGCGGCGTGCGCTGACCCAGGAGGTGATGGGCCCCACCCGAGTGAACTGACCCGCCACGACGAGTTCCGGCCCTTCTCCGGAATCAAACACTGTGCACGCATTTCCTGGTCCGTCCCGAAGCCCGCCACCCACAGCCGTCCATGCAGAGCCGTTCCAGCGTGCTATGCCAATCCCGTCCGAGAACGGCGTGTTGTTGATAACGAGCGAGCCGGTGCAGTAAAGCGCGGGCCCCGATCCATCGTTGTAAATCGCGGAGTCGTGGATGACAGACCCCAAGCCGGCCCCCATGCACGTCCAGTTCGTTCCATTCCATTCACCGACGTAGTCGCAACCAATCATGAATGTGGGCGAAGTGACGACCAACCGCGGCCCTCCCCCGAAGTTGTAACTCGCCATGTGCCCTGTCCAACTCGCGGGGCCGGTCTGCAGGCCAAAGGCCTGAAACAAACCGCCATTCAGGCGCGCAAACGTCACGGTGCTCTGGCCAGTTCCCGGGACGTTCACGAAACCTGTCACATACAGGCGCGGGCCGAAGCCATCGTCGTGGCTCATGATGTCCAACACGCTCCCACCCAGGCCAGTGCCAACAGGTGTCAGAGCGGATCCGCTCAGGGCGGCGACGTAGGGCACAGGGCTGGTAAAGTCTCCGCCGACGTAGAGGGTACCGCCGGGCCCGGCCTCCAATGTGCGGACAGTCGCGTTGACCGCCAAACCGGCCCACCGTGGAGGGCACGATTGAGCGTGAGTAACTTGACACGTGACACTGATTGCAATGACGGCGAACAATCCGCGCATACTTGCAGCCCTCCAGTAGTCCGCGATCTCCTTGAATGTCGTGAACCAGACCCCTTCTTGCAAGGACCTCTTACAACAACAGGTCCATTAGAGGGAATAGCCCGGCCGCGGGCAGCGCGATCACGACACCTCTCGCGAACGAGTCATGCGCACTGTCCTCGTCCCACAGCCAGTACACAACGGACGCCGCGAGCACGACCACGAATGTGGCAGCCCCGGCCGACACCATACCAAACCGCATCGACCCGACCGGGAGGAGGACAAACGTCATCGTGCGGACGATGAGATATGCGGAAGTACTTCTCGCCGCCGTCAGCCATAGAGGTGCGTCGTCTGCATCGAGCACACGCTCCACGGCCCACACGAGCGCCGTGCATACCGCTGCACCGATCAACGCACAAAGCAGTTCCAGGCCCAGCCCTTCAACCGCTCCTGATCGACGGGCCATGCTCAGCACGATGAGCACAAAGCAACCGGCCATCCCGCCAACCAAGGGCCGCCCGAGTGCGTCCCTGACAGCAGCGTCGTGCGGCGGGCGGACCAAGCCCATTGCCTTGCCGACAGAAGACCCACACTCCGGGCACGTGCAGGAGTTCAAGCCAGTGAGGTCGTACCCGCACTCCGCGCATGGGGGGCTGGTTCCGTTGGGCGCTCTCAAGCCGCTCGCGAAAGAATGCCCGCAGTAGTTGCAGAACCTAGAGCCGTTCGCCACCATACGCGAACATGCCGGGCAGCCGATCAACGCCCGCCTTGCTTGGGCCGGGGAAGGTTCCAGTGGGATGGGTGTCACTTCTGCCAACACCCCTTGTACGTGGCTGCTGGACCCCAGTTGCTAAAAGCGCCACTCGGGCCTAAGGAAGTTCCCGTCTTTGTGGAACACCTCGCCATCCGCCTCGATCGTCCCGCCCCCGATCCCCTGCCCGTTCAATGCTGCCCGGGGGCGCAGGTCGCACACCATGTCCCAGTGAAGCGCGCTCTGATTGCTGTTGCCCGAGATCGGGTAGCCAGCGCCCACCGCGGCATGGAACGTCCCGCCAATCTTCTCGTCAAAGAGCGTGTTCCGCATGAACTTCTTGATGGCGTAGTTGGTGCCTATTGCGATCTCCCCGAGCGTGCGGGCGCCGGCATCTTGGTCAA
>CALLYM010000177.1 GCA_937858155.1 uncultured Phycisphaerales bacterium
GCGTGGCTGTTGTTCAGTGATGGCCTGGGGACCATCGACCCCGGGCTGCCGAAGATCGGCACCGTTCCGGTCATCGCCGTGACGGGACAGGCCCATTCCAACGCCGCCCTGCTGCAGCACCTCGCTCAAGCCACCGGCGGCCGCTACCTGAACCGGCTCGAGCGCGTGCCCCATGCCTGGCGCACCGGTGGCGGGGGATGAGGTCGGAGCGACCCTTCAGGACTGGGTGAATGAGTTTGAGCGGGCCCACCTCACGGCACGGCTCTCGCCGCGGCTGCGGCAACGACATGGGGACTAGGCACGTCAGATAACTCAAACTTGCGCCCCGAATCCCTAAGTATGGGGGCAGGGAAAAAGGTTGAGCGCTCAAGGCAAATCCTGTATGATCCTCCACGCCTGTCGGTAGGAGGAGAGAGACAAGACACCTACCTGCTCCGAACCGCTGGCTAGCGGGAGTCTGTTGTGCTCCCGGCGGTGTTCCGCGCACCCGCGGGTACCGGTGCGAACATGCATGCGCACCGAAGCCCATCCCTTGCGCGATTTTGGAAGCAGGAGAGAGTCCCATGAAGAGCTTTGTTGTTGGAGCGCTGGCGGTTGCCACGCTCGCCGGCGCGGCGAACGCGACGGTTGCTTACTCGTTCACGACCGAGACCGGTTCGCGCTGGACCCCCACCGCGAACGTGATCAACTTTGACGATGTGTTCATCAGCAACACGCTGGTGGGCGGCAACAACGCCATCACGCTCGACAGCGTGACGGTGGGCATTCGCCGCCTTGCGGGCGCTGGTGCGACGACTGTCAATGTGTACGCCGCTCCGATGCTGACGAGCGACCTGAACACTTCCGGCGCGCTCGGCACCCCAGTCCTCCTGGGCTCGGTGAACCTTGGCGCGCAGGCGGCGGCGGCCACGGTGCCTGTGACCGTCAACGCGCCCCTGACGACCATCCTCCTGAACAGCAACATCGCTGGTGCAACCCCCAACTTCTCGGGCTTATTCATCGGTGTGCAGGTGACAAATCTGGACACTCTTCAGGGCTGGCGCATCGTCAGCGGCGGCACCGTGGGCGCAAACTTCACCGACCGCCTCTTCGTGTACGACACCTCCACGAGCACCGCGACCGGCCCCGTGGCCTTCGCGGCCCCGACGCCCAACGCGACGTACACGATCATCGACGGTACGTTCGTCCCCGCGCCGGGCGCACTGGGTCTTGTGGGCTTGGGTGGGCTGGTCGCCACCCGTCGTCGTCGTTGATACTGCAATCTTTCTGCTCTGAACGAAGGGCCCGGTCGCGTGAGCGGCCGGGCCTTTTTACTTGAGCGCGCGGAGTCCGTGCGCTGCGCGGTGCGTGTTGAGCAGGACGAACGCGGGCGGGTGGTCCTTTAAGAGCTTCACCAGCTGGCTGGCGGTGCAGCAGAGCCGCGCCGCGGCGGGCTTGGGCTCAAGCCCGCAGCCCCACAGCACATCCAACGCTTCCGCCAGCACCGCCGGATAGTCGTCGTGCGTGGGGCTCACTGAAATTCGCCCCGGACCTCCACGGGAGGTCGGGCAGCGGGACTTCCAGAGGTCTGAGCGGGCGTCGCCGTTGAGAACTGCGCAACGCACCTGCACAGCCAGCGCTAGCCGCAGCCGCCAGATAGCCTCTCTCTTGTTTTCAGTCACGCTGCGGCGTTCACCGGCATGGGCTTGTATACCTGTCGGCTCGTGCGTGAGATGCACAAGCGTCTCGACCTTGTTGCGGTGCTGTCCACCGGGGCCTCCCGACCGGCCTCGTGACAGGTCGCACTGGGAAAGGAGGAGGTCTTGATCCAACGAGGAAGGGTGCGGTCGCGGGCACGTGATGAACCCGGGGACCAAGGACGTGCGTGCAGGAGTCGGCCGCGAGATGGACGCGTCGAGCCGCGCTATCCACGCGGATTCCTTATCCTCGTTCTGCGGGCGGACGGGCATCGACGAAGGGTATCGACGCGGCTGTGGAGCACCTAGTCCCTCACCGGGTACTATGCTGCGGAATGGAACGGGGACCGCGTCGCACTCCGTCCGTGGGTCCTTTGGGCGCCTGAACCACCCTCCTTCATGCACAACGTAGAGCTCAAGGCCGAGTTGCGAGACGTGGACATGGCCCGCGCGGTCTGCAGGTCCATCGGTGCATCGCACATCATGACGTTCGAGCAGACGGACACGTATTACCGCATCCCGCAGGGCAGGCTCAAACGGCGCGAGACGCAGGGGGAGCCGCCGGAGTACATATTTTACGAACGCCCCAACCGGGCTTCGGCGAAACTCAGCAACTTCACCATTTTTTCTGAAGAGCAAGCGCTGGAACGGTTCGGGCGGGAACCGCTGCCGGTGTGGGCGATCGTCCGCAAGACCCGCGAGTTGTGGATGTGGGGGAGCGTGCGGATCCACCTCGACACGGTGGAAAAGCTGGGCAAGTTCATCGAGTTTGAGAGCCTTGTCAGCCGCAAGAACAACATCGCACGCGGCCACGACCACATCACGAAGCTTCGAGCGCACTTTGGGATGGCCATGGGTGAGCTGATCGACTGCTCTTACAGCGACATGCTGGTGCGGGACGTCGAGAACCAGGTCACTCCCGGGCAGGCGATGCTGCCGCCCGGCGAGTAGCGCATCACTTCTTCTTCTTTCCTCGCCTCGCCGGACGGGCAGGGCGGCGTTTGCGGTGCGACGGCTGGGCCCGCTTCGCGCGCCGGCGTGCATCCTCCCAATACGGGCGGACCGTCGCTATGGGCGGCGCGGCGCCGGTGAGGATTGCCGGGCCTGTCACCGGGGCGAGAATCCTTGCGATTTCCGCGGCAAAGACGTCCGCGATGCGTGCGTAGGTGCTGCTCTGGAGGTGCAGTTCATCACGCCAATCGCCCGCTGTGACGAGAGGACGAAGGTCGAGGTACGTGACGTGGTCGGGACGAGACTGCGCGAGGATGGAGAGCATCGCGTTGAAGCGTCCGGCCAGATTGTGGACGAGCGGCGTGCCGACCTGCGCGGCGATCTTCATCTTGTCCAGCTGCGGCTTGATCCATGGCCCCGCGACCGGGAGCGGCCCGCAGTGCGTCTTCGTGCCCGTTGGGAACGGTTCCGCGTAGCCGTGGATGATGAAGTGAGCGCCGGGGGAGACGGCGCGCACTCGGTCGATGAACGTGCCGAACGCGTTGTGGAACGCCGTGTGGATCAGGTAGTCGGCGACCGCGTCCCGCAGCAGGGGGAGGCCGCTCGCGGAGTGGTTCAGGTACCTGAGCAGCTCCTCGCCCAGCACATCATTGCCGCCCGCGGAAAAGAGGACGATGCGCGGCTGGCGCTGGGTCGCTTCCTGGAGGAAGTCCTCGATCTGGGGCCTTCCATCGTCAACGCCGAAGACCATGTTGTCCAGCGTGTCGCCGTGCTTGCTGAATCGCGTGATTGCATGGCCATGCCCTTGCACCAGATGGTCGATGATGTCTACTCCCGGTGGAAAGTCGAACCAGGAATCGCCTTCCGCGAAGATGACGGGCTTGGCCGCGCCCCCCGCGCCCGTCAGCACTGTGGGACTCGGCTTGGGGCCGGGGCGGACCGACGCCTTTGTGCGCCTCTTGATGGACTGCACCTGCTCCCAGGTCAGAGAATCGAGTTCCTGCTTGTAGTCCATGGTCTAATTCCCGTGGTTGGCGGCGTGCGGAGTTCGTGGCGGCATCCTACCCGATAGCCCCGACCGAGGTCGCGAACCGAGGGGATTGTGCGTTAGGCGTTGGTTCATATTGCGCTTGGTGGATCGGCAGGACCGTGGTAAACTGCACGCCGCTCGGAGTCCCGCGTTGGCAGATACATCCGCACAAACCGAGGTCACACGGGTGCTGCAGGCGATTGCCGAGGGGAAGCCCCGCGCGTCGGAAGAGCTGCTGCCGCTGGTGTACGAAGAATTACGGCGGTTGGCCTCCGCGCGGATGGCGCAGGAGCCCGCCGGCCACACGCTTCAAGCGACCGCCCTTGTGCATGAGGCCTACCTGAGGCTCGTCAAAGAGGAGGACGTGCGCTGGCAAGGACGGGCGCACTTCTTCGCCGCGGCTGCGGAGGCGATGCGACGGATTCTGATAGAACGGGCGCGGCGTCGCGGTCGCATCAAGCACGGCGGGGAGCACAAGCATGTCAGCGTGGACGACTTCGAGCCGGGAGCGTCTCAGAGCGGTGGGAACGAGGTCGACCTTCTCGCCCTGGACGAATCGCTGGAACGACTGAAGAAGGAAGACCCTCGCCTGGAACGCGTGGTCACGCTCCGCTTCTTTGGGGGCCTCAGTGTGGAGCAGGCGGCGGAAGTCCTGAACATTTCAGAGCGGACCATCAAGCGCGACTGGGAATTCGCGCGGGCATGGCTCTTCCGTGAAATGACAGGTCGTCCAGCGTCGGACGGCGAGGAACAATCATGATTCCTCTGGCCCGGGTGCGCGAGATATTTGATCGCGTCCTGGATCTTTCCGGTCCCGAGCGGGATCGCGCTCTGCACGAAGCGTGCGGTGGAGACGGTGCGCTCAAGCGTGAGGTGGAGGCATTGCTGCTCGCCTCTGAAGAGGCTCGCTCATTCATGGACCAACCCGCGTCCGCGGTGGACGCCCGGGACATCGCGGCGATAGCGGAATCCGGCTTTGAGACCATTCGCTCCGGCGAGAGGTTCGGGCAGTTCACACTGCTGGAGGTCATCGGTCAAGGTGGTATGGGCGTGGTCTTCAAGGCCGAACAGGACCGGCCACGCCGCACTGTCGCTCTCAAGTTGATCCGTTCCCCGTTCCTTTCAGCCCAGCTATTGAAGCGATTTGAACAGGAAGCTCAGGTGCTGGGGCTGCTGCGGCACCCTGGTATCGCGCATATCTACGAGGCCGGATCGGCATCGGGGGCGGACGGCCGCCTGCAGCCGTACTACGCGATGGAGCTGGTCCATGGCCGGCCCCTGATCGCCTTCGCTGGCGAACATGGGCTGGGCGTTCGGGAGCGGCTGCAGTTGTTCGTGCTCATCTGTGATGCGGTCCAGCACGCGCACCAGAAGGGCGTGATCCACCGGGACCTCAAGCCGGCGAACATACTCGTGGAAGCCGGGGACGTTGCCGCGGGCTCCTGGACTGACACCGCTTCAACTTCCAGTGGACCGCAGCCCAAGATCCTGGACTTTGGCGTCGCCCGGATCACGGGTGGCGACATCGGCGTGACGACCGCGGGGACGGACGTCGGTCAGCTCGTGGGCACGCTGCCCTACATGAGCCCCGAGCAAGTGCGCGGCGATGTGGAACGCATCGACACCCGCTCGGACGTGTACGCCCTGGGTGTGATCCTGTATGAGCTGATGACCGGGAAGCTCCCGCACGACGTCAAAGGGAAGACGATCGCCGCAGCAGCGCTGACGATCTCGAACGACGAACCGACTGCGCCTGGGCGGGTGTCTCCTGGGCTGCGTGGCGACATTGAGACCATCCTGCTCAAGGCGTTGGAGAAGGCGCCGGAGCAGAGGTACCAGTCCGCAGCGGACCTGGCGGCGGACGTGCGGCGCCACTTGGCAGACCTGCCGATCGTGGCACGCCCGGCGACCACCGCGTATCAACTCCGGAAGTTTGCGAGGCGGAACAAGGCGCTCGTGGGCGGTGTGGTCGCGGCGTTTTTGCTGCTTTTCGCCGGCGTCATCGGCACCAGCATTGGCCTCGTCAAGGCACGGACTGCCCAGCGGCTGGCGGAAGAGCGGGCAGAGGAGGCACGCATCGCGGCCCGCACGGCCCAAAACTCTGAACAGTTTCTTACGAGCATGCTCACCGCGGCGAATCCCCTCGTGTCGCGTAATCGCGAAATGACCGTGCGGGAGTTGCTGGACGAGGCGGCGCTCAAGGTCGATTCTCAGCTCGCGGAGGAACCTGCCGTCGCGTTCCGCACCCGGCTTGCACTGGGGCGCACGTACGTGAGCATCAATGCAGCGGAACAGGCCAGGGCGCAGTCGGATGCCGCGACGGCGTTGGCCACGCGGTGTTTCGGCGAGCGCAGTGTGGAAGCCTCGCTCGCGATGTCGCTTTCTGCGAACGTCAAGCGGCTGCAGGAGGACGCAACGGGGGCTCTTGAGGAATACCGCGCCGTGGTTGAACTGCGGAAGGCCCTGCTGCCCGCGGGCGATCCGTTGATCGCAAAGGGTCAGACAGAGCTGGGGAGCCAGCTGCTCCGTGGCGGCAAGTTTGCCGAGGCTGAAGCGCTGCTGACCGAGGCAAAGGGCTCGTTGGATGCCGCGAACGACCCGAGCGCCACGTCGTGCGCCATCACGCTTGCGTCGCTCCTTATGCGGTCTCGAAAGCCCGCTGAGCTCGGGCCTTGCCGTGCCATGCTGGACGGGGCACTAACGGCGGCACGCGCGAAGGGCGCGGCGGGGCTGCCGCAAGTCGCGGACGTGCTCGTGACGCTTGCGGACATGGACCGCATGCAGCACCTGTCGGCTGATGCACTCCCACGGATCAAGGAGGCTCTCTCGATCCGGGAGACCATCTACCCCCCCAACCACCCAACCCTGTTGAGCACACGGCTGGCACTCGCGAGAGTTATGCGGAATGGGAAGCAGCTCGACGAAGCAAAGGCGCTGCTCGAATCACTTGTGGACCCTGTCGGAAAGAACTTTGGACCCCACAGCGCACTTTCGGTGGATCTGCACCGTGAACTGGCCACCATCCTGATCGACATGCAGAGGTTTGCGGAGGCAGAGACGGTTTCTCGTGTGGTGGTCGAGTCTCTCCCGCCCAAGGAGCAACCGATCCAGGTCATCATCGCTTACTCAACCCTTGCGCGTTGCCAGGAAGGTCAGGCGCACTGGCAGGACGCGGCGGAGACCTACCGCATCGCACTGGACCGAGCAACCGAAGCGAAGGCAAGTATGTCCTCACTCTCCACGCTCATGAGAGGCCGGGCCATCGCGCTGGAAAAGGCAGGACGCGTGGACGAGGCCAGGGCGCTGCTCGAGAGCGTCCTCGCCATGGTCAAGGAAAATCCCCAGTACGGGCTTGTCAGGAGCGAGGCCCACGAGTTTCTTGGCGCCCTTGAATCACGGGCACACAACCTCTCGCAATCGGTCGAGCACTACAAGGCCGCCATTGCAGAGTCAGAACCTCTAGACCCAGTCTGGGCGGGTGATCAGTACGATGCCCTCGCGACGGTGCTGGACCAGATACCGGACGCGACCGCGGCAGGATCGGCGCGTGAAAAGGCGTCGACGCTCCGGAAGGCCAAGCCCGGCGAGGTGAGCGGGCAGGCCTCCATGCCGCCCAGCACCGGCACGCGATAGGGCGACGTTCGGGTAGCCCCTGAGCGGCGGTGCGGTGTTGCACTGCTCCACTGAAATTTCTTGCGGTACCCATGGCCCCCACCGCCGCGCCACGTCGCGTGAGCGTGCGGTGGCGTGGCGGCATCACCCCGTTTCCATCCGCTCCGCACCATCACGAACATCGGGTAAAGCCCGGAAGGAAATTGGTCATGCTGCGGTCACGATCACTCGTCCTCGCCCTTGCTGCCGGCTCCACCATTCCCGTTGCGGCCCACGCCACCGTCCTGAACTACGCGTCCGCCGTGAGCGGAAGTGCGTCCACCGCCGCGCGCTGGTCGCCCGCGCAAGTTCCCGTCGCCGCAGACGACCTTGTGTTCAATGCAACTGCTGGCGCACAGGCGTACACAGTGACCTTCGACGCTTCCACTGCCACAAGCCGGACAATGGTGTTCAACGAGGACACAGTCACGCTCACCATGTCCGCGGCGCACACAACGACCAACGGGGTCTCCATCGGCGATGTCGCCGCCGACCTCTCGACCGTTACATTGTCCTCCGGCACATGGAGCAGCGGTTCCGCAGGTTTCGTGAACATCGGAGATGCCGCATCTTCCACCGGAACCTTGAACGTCAGCGGGTCCACTGCTCACTTCTCAGTGCTCGGCACCAGCGATCTCCTTGTTGGCAACAACGGCACAGGAACGCTGAACATTACGGGTACCGGCGATGTGACCTGCAATGACCTCATGTTCGTGGGTCAGGGGAGCGCTGCCACGGGCAGCCTGACGATTTCGGGCTTCCAGGCGGTTGCGCCGTTTGGTATTTCCCAACTGGCTGTCAACGGCACGGGAGAATCGCGCTGGGGCAACGGAGGGGACGCGACGGTCAGCATCAGCAACGGTGCGTCTGCCCACTTCCTCGGCGACCTGTCGATCGCCAACCTGAGCACATCCGTAAGCAATGTGACGGTGGGCGGCGCCGGACTGGTGCTGGGCGCCACGCTCGACGTGGATGGCAACCTTCGCATTGGCCGCAACGAGTCTGCCGGCACTGCAGCGGGCACGGGCACCCTGACAGTCAACGCCGACGGCCGGGTGCTGGCCGGCGCAATCGCGCTCGGCAACGACCCTGACGGCGGCACGGGCACGCTGAATATCAACAACGGCGGCCTTGTGTCGGCCGTCAACGTGGTAGACGGCGCAAGTGGCACGCTCAACCACAACGGCGGCACACTACAGATCGACGGCGGCTTGTACTCGGGGCACGCCGACCCCCTGGTTGTCACGGGCACCGGCTCACCGGTGCTGCAGTTGTCGAACAACCTCGTCAAGACGCTTGCTCCCGCAGGCGCGGTAGGTGTGATCATCGGCGACGATACCGGGGCCGGCACGTTCACGGGCACTCTCACGATCGACACCGGAGCGGACTTGATCCTCAGCGGCGCGAGCAAGGACATCACGATCGGCGACGACTCCGGAACTTCCGGCACGATCAACGTGACCGGGTCCGGCTCACGCCTTGTCGCCGATCAGCCGGGAGACGACATCTTTGTTGGACGGAACGGCTCAGGCACATTGACAGTGAACGACGGCGCCCAGGTCCTGGCCAGAAACATCCAGGTGCCCGCGTCCTCACTCGCCGGCTCGGGCACTCTGGTACTCAATCCCTCCGGTGCAGCCCCCGCCGTAACGACCGTGAATCTCTCTGTCGGCAATGCCGGCGGAGGCGGCAGTGGCGTGCTCACCGTCAATGCCGGCACGCTGGCCATCACCGATACCGGCACAAGCGCTGTGGTTCGCGAATCCGGCTCGCTGGGTGTAAGTTCGGGGGCGCTCATCGATGCTTCCGGCACAATCCTGGTAGACACAGGAGGCTCTCTCGTCGTCGCGGGCACGGTGCGCGCATCCACACTCATTGATGTCAACGCAGGGCACGCCAGCTGCAACTCCGGGGCCGCCGAGCCCCTTTTAGATGCGCCCGTGATGGTTCGCACAGGCGGCACCGTAGACGTCATCGCAAACAACTTCACCGTTGGCAAGTCCACAAGCGCCAGCGGAGTGACGCTCGAGAGCGGGAGCGCTGTTACCGTCGGCAGCGGGCGAACACTGACGCTTCTCGACAGCAATTCCATTGCCGCCAACGGACGCATCAACATGCAGGGCGGAACCATCGCCGCGTCCCAACTCGTCAACATGCTCTCACCCGGCGTCAATGACCAGTTGGTCGGCTTCGGGACGATTGATGCCGACATCATGATCCGATCCGGGGCGGGGCACTGCGCCCCCACCAGTACGGGGCTTGTCTTCAACAAAGACCTCGTGATGAACGGCGGCCTCAATGTTGTCGGCACCTCAATCCGGCTCGCTCCGACCGCCACGCTCAAGGACGTTTCCATTCAGCCGGACACCCTGAGTTGCAAGGTGGTCGCCGACGCAGGCTCTGTCATGCGTCCCTCCATCGGCAATACCGGTTCCTTCGGCCCCGTCACCATGGGCGACGGCTCCTCTACCGGCGTCACCCTCAATGGAGTCATTCATCTGGGCACCAATGGCAGCCTCACCCTCAACGACACATTTAGCACCAACTTGGGCAGCCTTACGGACATGAATGGCGGCTTTCTTACAAACACCACTGGCCTCAACCTCACTTCCGGCCGCGTGCTGCGTGGGCATGGAACTGTCAGCGTCGGCAGCCCCTCCAACACCGGCTTCCAGATCGGCCCTGGAGGCACCATCGATCCCGATGCTTACTTTGCCGACACCGACACGTTCCACGGCGTCGGCACTTTCTCGGTGGATGGGCGGTACGCGCAGGCCCTTGGCGGCGTATACCAGTGCGAGATCGCCGGCTTTAACAACGAGTTTCAACCTCTGAACGACCGCATCGACTGCGGCCCCGCCGTGCTCGCGGGCACGCTCGAGGTATCACTCATCGATGGTTACGTACCCCAGCAGTGCCACGAATTCACGATCCTGAACTACACCAGCCGCACAGGCACCTGGACCAACATCATCCAGCCGCCTGGGGCGAGCGTGGGCATCCGCTACGAAGCCACCCGCGCGGTCCTCTTCTTCAACTCCGTCGGCTGTGATTCCATCGAC
>CALLYM010000178.1 GCA_937858155.1 uncultured Phycisphaerales bacterium
CCGGGGATGCCGAGCGCCGGGCGCCAGTCGTACGAGTGGAACTCGGCAGCGACCCCACGCACGAACGCACGCTGGGTCAGAAGGAACAGCACGAGAACTGGTGCCACAACCAGCGTGCTCGCCGCCATAAGCAGATTCCACGGAGTAAGCCCCGCTTTGCTCTGATAAAGCTGCAGGCCCAGCGCGAGCGTCCTCTGGTCCGGCTTGGTAATGAAAATGAGCGGCGCGAGGAAGTCGTTCCAGACATAGATGAAGTGGAACAGCGCAACGAGCGCAAGAGCCGGCTTGCTCAGCGGCACGATCACGCGCCAGAACGTCGTCCAATGCCCCGCCCCGTCCACCCGTGCGGCCTCGCTCAGCTCCTTGGGGATACCCATGAAGAACTGGCGGAGCAGAAAAATATTGAACGCACCCCCAAACCACGCCGGCACCCACAGCGGCCGGAGCGTATCGATCCAACCAAGCCACCGGAAGACGAGGTACAGCGGCACCATGAGCACGGGGAACGGAATCATCATCGTAACAAGGACGGTGCCAAAGACAGCAGACCGCCCGCGCCAGGGAATCTTCGAAAGCCCGTAGGCCACGAACGCGCTGCTGAGTGTCATGCCGATCACGCTGAGCACCGCGACGATGAGTGTGTTGCGCAGGTAGAGCGGGAACTCGATGGACGGATCGTTCCAGACCGTGGTGTAATTCTCGCGGGCGTGGTGGAGCGTACTCCCGGGCGGATCAGGAAGGAGAGAAAGGCTCGCGGATGCCGCCTGATCCTCGGGCTTCAGCGTCGTCACAACCATCCAAACAAGCGGGAACACAAAGACCGCCGCAGCGCCGAGCAAAAGCACAAACAACACCCGTGTGCTGGTGCGCCGGCCTGCATGGCGTGGATCGGTTTCGTGTGCCATGCGTTAGACGCCCCGATAGTGGACAAGACGCTTGCTCATCGCCAGCATCAGGCCGGTCAAAGCAAGGACCACCAGCAACTGCATCCAGGCCATGGCGCTGGCCTGGCCGAACTTCCGGTAGACAAACGCGTTGTCGTACAGCAGCAGGTTGTACATGTCGCCCGCCGCCTTCTGCCCACGCTCGTTGCGGAAGAGGACGTAAGGCATGACAAAGGCCTGGAGGCTCCCGATAGTGAGCGTGATGACGTTGAACAGGATGGCCGGCGAAATCATCGGGACCGTCACGTGCACGAACCGCCGCACCGCTCCCATCCCGTCGATTCGCGCCGCCTCGTACAGCGACGCAGGCACCTCGTGGATGGCCGCGATGTAGACCACGACCATCTGCCCCACGCTCCAGACGCTCGTGACGACCAGCACGGGCACCGCCCAGGCATCATCCTCCAGCCAGTTGGGCCCGGCAATCCCCAGCGCACCCAGCATGTTGTTCACAAGCCCGTACCGGCCATTGAACAGCCACAGCCAGATCATCGCCGTGGCCATCATCGGGACCAGCGTCGGCAAGTACACCGCCGCCGCAAATGCCCGCCCCAACCGCACGCCTGGCGTCGCTAACCCTGCCGCAAGCACCAACGCCACGACCGTGCACGCCGGGATCGCGACCGCCGCGTACACCGCCGTGTTCCTGACGACCCGCCAGAAACGCTCGTCGTGCAGCAGCGAGCGGTAGTTGTCAATGCCCACATACACGGGCGGCTTGAGGAGCGGGTAGTCGGTGAAGGAGTACCAGCAGCTCATGCACATCGGAATGAGCATGAAGACCACGAAGCCCACCAGCCACGGGCTGGTCCAGGCAATACCGGCAAGCGTGTGACGGTGCGGACGCATGAACGTGGGATGCTATCACACCTTCCCGTCGCCGCTGCACGACGCAAAAGAGGGGCGGCGGCTGCAGGAGTTTCCCCGCCCAAGCCTTACCGGATTATCAGCCATAGCGCGTGTTGACACGTGGTGTAGGATCTTGCAGACGTGCAGAGCGCCTCCCAACTCTCGAAGATGACGTGCGCGATCGCGGCCGCCCCGTTGCTTGCGTCCGCGAGCGCGCTCGCAGGACCCGTGCCCACCCCACTGCCGGTCGATGGCCCAGACGATACGTGCGCGGTTGCAGGCGCCGCGATGGGCGCCAATATCGCGCTCGCGGACTCCTTTGACGACCGTGTCATTGTCGTGGGTACCTCCGGAGCGGTGCTCCGCACCATTACCCGCGCTCAAATCGCGGCATTGTGCCCATGGATGTCGCTCGATAGCGGCCCTGATGGACCGTCCGCGCTCGCGTTCACCTCGACGGGGCGACAACTCTTCATAAGCGTCCATGACGATGTCGTTCCCGGCGGCGGGCTGGGGTCTGACGCAGTCCTGCGGTACGACATCACAACCAACTCCCTCACGCTCTTCGCCCGCGCGGATATCTATGACCGGGGCGACGCGTTCCCCCACGAGGGTCTGGCCCACTGGAAGGCCTACTTGTACGTGGGCACCGCGGGCGTCGGCGCCGGGCAGATAAAGGTCTACCTCGCGAACGCCGCTGCGACCTCGGGGTCGCTCGCCGCGACATGGAACCTCCCAGCCTCCGGCGACGTGAAAGGCCTGGCTGTGGACCGCGACGCGAGCACGTTGTTCGCGACGAACGGCACGCAAGTGTGGCGTACCGCGCTCACGAACAACTTCGCAGTCGCCCCAACCTGGAGCCTCGTCGCGAACGGAACGGACCTCCACGGCCTGGCGTGGGGAGACGCATACGGGGGGCCCGGCGCCCGCGGGCTGTACATCCTCTCGAAGACATCGCCCACGACGTCCCGGATCGACTTCGTAAGCGCCTCGAACGCGTACCTGGGATCACCCGTCACTCCCACGGTGTACGCCGCATCAACGACCTTCTGGCATTCGATTTCTCACCGTGGCGACGGCACGATGATCGTCGGTCAAGACGAGGACGCCCTCACCGTCCGGGAAAGCACGGAGACCGACCTGGGGCTGAGCGCGTGGATGGCGGACGAGTTCGCTCAGACCGTGACCTTCGGGCGCGGCCTGATATCTCCCGATGGCGAACCCGCCGGCTGGGTCATCGATGGCGACACCATCCCGACGCAGGCCCGCTTCCACCCAGCCACCCCGGACGGCGCGTGCTGGACCGTACTGCTGCTGCTCGCCAATGACCGGCTGAACTCCGACCCACTCGCGCAGCAGCAAGTGCGGACGATCCTGACCAGGTACGCAGGGCTCGCTGCCGACAACATCAAGCCCAGCCGCACAACCGACGGCATTTTCAGGCACTGGATCGACCCGACCACCGGCAACACCAAACCTGGATGGGACCCGGAATACGCGACACTTTCCACCATGAAGATGGTGCTCGCGGCGTCGCGTGCGATGACGTACTACCCCGATGACCCGCAGATCGCGAAGGCAGCATCGCGCATCATCTTCCGTACAAGGAACTGGGACGCCTATTACCAGGCCGCGAACAACTACGCCACCGCGTTCAAAGGACTCCAAACCGGGGGCCCCGACACAAACAGCTTCGCACGCCCATTCCATGAAGGAATCATGTTTGTGGAACAGGGCGCCCAGTACGCCGGCACAAACAGCGACAATGCGTACGCATTCTGGCTCAACCGGGCAAACCACCCCACCGCGACCTACCTGCCCGGCATGCCCATCTCCGCGACCGGATCGTTCTTCGAATCATCGTTCATCAGCATCTACCCGGCGCTCACATGCGCGGACTACCGCGCCAGCGCACCCTGGCGCACCCAGGTGGCCAATATCGCGCGGTCCAATGCCGCCTGGACGGACGACTTCGGACCCCGCTTCTCCACGGTGTTCTCCGCCGGCACCACGCGCAGCGACTGGGGTGGTTACAACGCCGACAGCCTGACAACGCACCCCGGCAACGTGACCACATTCACGAGCCTCACCGGCCTGTGCGCACTAGGAGACGCGGAGCCCGCATGGGGCGCCTATCACGCGTACAGGCGAGGCGCACGAGAGACATTCCGAACCGGCGCGAGCATCCTGTACCGCCGCTCGGACATCGACCGCACGTACACACCCAACTCCGCCGGCCTGCCGGATGTCGCGCTCGGCGCGCTCGGGCTCGCGGAGCTCCTGTCGCCAGGCACGTGCGACGCGGTACTCGCCGTCCCGTACGCACCGCGTGAGATGAGCCCCACCGACCTGAACTTCGATTCCCGTATCACCATGGACGACCTGCACGCGGCGCAGTTCATCCCCACCGACCTGAACGGCGACGGCGCGGCGAATCAGACCGACGTCATCGCGCAGATGAACTGGCTGCGCCGCCACGAAGCGTCCGACCTGACCGCTCGCTAACCACCCAGCGCAGCCCTCAGGCTCCGGCTCACCTCCGCCGGTTCTGCCGCCCCGCACACAGCGCTCGAAACCGCAATCCCGCGGCAACCCGCGTCCACCAACTGCCCCACGTTGGAAAGCGTGACGCCGCCGATGGCAAGGTGCGGTACACGTGAGGTCAACCCATCCGCAAGATACTCCCGGAGGTAACCAGGGCCCGCCAGAACTGGCTTGTGCTTTGTGGTCGTCTGAAACATGGGCCCCACACCGCACAGGTCAGCGCCGTCCTGCACGGCCTGCCGGGCGTCGGCCAAACTGCCCGTGGAAACCCCAATCAGGAGCCGTGACCCGCACACCTGACGCGCCCGCAACACAGGCAAGTCCTCCTGCCCAAGGTGCACACCCTGCGCCCCCGAAAGCAGCGCGATATCGACGCGATCATTCACAAACAAAGCCGCGCCGTGCTCCCGCGCGACGGCCCCGACGCGTGACGCCAGCACGAGCAGATCACGGTCGTTCATCGACTTCTCGCGCAGCTGCAAACAGTCCGCCCCACCCGCGAGCGCCTGCTCCGCGACCCGCAGCAACGGGTGATGCACGCACAGCGCGCTCGTGAGCAGCACGCAAAGGCGGAACTGACGCCGCTGCACCGGCCCCAGCATGAGCATGATGCGTTTGTGGACGTCGTACACGCGGTAGCGGACAGCCTCAACCCCGCTCGCCGCATCCGACATCCCGGACATCTTCGCCGCTTCCTCGATCACCCGCAACGCCTCCCCCACCCGCCCCGCCGCCGCGTCCGCGATCGCCGCCATCGACTCCCGGCTTCCCTCCCCGACGGTCACGATCGAGGTGCCCACATCCCCGGGCGTATCGCGAGCCGCCACCGCCTGGAGTGGATCCGCAATGGCCGCCACATGCCCCGTCACCGCGTGGCGTGCCTCCTTGCACGCGCGAGAAAGCTCCGCATCATCCAGCGCAAACCTCGCGATGTCCTCGAGCACGCGCAAGCCCTCCCGGGCGCGGTTTGCGTTGGCATCGATGAGGCGCAGAAGCGACATGGTGAAGGGTATGAGGACGCGCCGCGGGATGCTCCGACCTGCCGCCAACCCGCCCCGAATGGGCCCGGTTCGCCTCCGCCGCGCAGCGTGCACACAATCCCCCACATGGACGAGCAGCTGCCGCCCATTGAACTCTCCCCGGATACCACGCCCAAGGCGCCCGCCCTGCCCGGCGCGGTGGTGCTGCGCCAAGACGCAGACGCACTCATCGACGCCGTGCTGGCCGACCTGTTCATACATGCCGGGAACTGCGTCCGCGCCTTCGGAGACTTCCACCTCGCCGTCTCCGCGACCCCGGAGATCGAGCCCCTGCTCCGCCGCCTTATGTTCGACCTCTCCTACAGGGACTTCCCCTGGGGCCGCACCCGCGTGTGGATGGTCGAAGAAGTAGATGTGCCCGACGAAGACGACCGACAACGCTGGCCCGGCATCAGAGGGCACATCACCGAGGTCTCCGGCATCCCCGCAGAACAGTCCCACCAGATCTTTGCGCGAGAGCCCGACGCAGCCCATCGCTACACCTCCCTCCTGCGAGAGCACCTGGGCTGGCGTGAGAAGGGCCACGACCGCCTGGACTTCGTGCTCCTCCCCCTCCAGCCTGGCCTCGCGCTCGGCGGCGTGATCGGCGTGCAGAGCGACGACGACACGCTCGTCGCGACTGTGCCCGAAACGCCGCGACGCACCGCGATCACGACCCGCCTCGTGAACAGCGCCCGCGTTGTCGCCCTGTTCGCGGCCGGCCCGCAAGCCGCCCTCGGAGTCGCGCAGGTCATCGAACGCCGCGCAAACAAAAGGCAGGATCTTTCCGCCCCCGCCTCCCTCCTTTCCCCCCGCGCGGCAGAACTCCGCTGGTACCTTGACCACTTGGCCTGCGGCTAAGGCGCATCGCACCACCGCAACGCTTTCCTACCCATGGCCACCCACTCCATCCAGCCCAACGACCGCATCACCTTCAAGGTGTACCACGAGGACGACTCCGTCCTCGTCGTCGGCAAGCCCGCCCACATCGTGACCCTGCCCGGCAAGGGGCACGAACACGACACGCTCCTCAACGCCCTTTTCGCGAGGTTCGGCAACCAACTCCAGAACATGGGCCGCACGCGCGAGTTTGGCCTCCTCCACCGCCTGGACCGCGAGACCAGCGGCCTCCTCCTCGTCGCGCTGCGCCCCAGCGCCTACGACGCTCTCCGCGAAGCCTTCAAAGAACGCCAAATCGCCAAGTTTTACTGGGCCGTCACCAAAGACACGCCCAACCCCGCCGAGGGCGTCATCAAAAAGCCCATCTTCGAGTACGAGGGCCGCGCCGCCCGCGACCCGCGCGTCAAGAAAATCGCCAGAGTCTCTCCCAAAGGCAAGCCCAGCGTCACCGCCTACCGCGTCCTGGACTCCGCCACCGCCGGCGCGCTCGTGGAGTGCCGGGCCGTCACCGGCCGACTCCACCAGGTCCGCGTCCACCTCGACAGCATCGGCTGCCCCATCCTCGGCGACGACATCTACGGCCCCACCGCCGTCCGAGAGGCCTCCCCCCGCCTCGCCCTCCACGCCCACCGCATGGTCTTCCCGCACCCGGTCACCGACGAACCCGTGGATGTCTCCTGCCCCATGCCCGAAGACCTCAAGCCCGTCCTCAAGAAAATGGGCCTCAGGATCGGTGCGACCACCCCACAACCCAAAGCCCTCGAGTAACGCGACGCCCACCCGCGGCATCGCACCAATCCTGTCGGCTGCCGCCCAATGAGGGCGCGCTATCCGTCCGCACCTTGACCCCGGAGCACCCCATGGGCCAGCACTGTCAGAACATCGCCAACGCCTGCAAAATCTCCCGCGGGTACGCCGAACGCCTGCTCGCAGGCATACCCGCAAACCAGTTCGCCCGCAAAGCCGTTGTCAACGGCAAGACCATCGATGCCAACCATCCCGCCTGGGTCTTCGGACACCTCGCCACGTACCCCGCCAAGGCCGCCACCATGCTCGGCCTCGACGCCACCAAGTTCGCCGCGCCGGCAAACTTTGAGCAACTGTTCAAAGATGGCCAGCCCTGCCAGGACGACACCTCAGGCACCATCTACCCCTCGATGGAGACAATCACCACCGCCTTCTTCCGCACCCACGACGCGCTCATCGAGGCCCTGGGCAGCGTGGACGATTCCAAGCTCATCCAGCCCACGCCCGACGAAAAGGCCCGCGAGCGCTTCCCCATGCTCGGCGCCCGCGTCCTCTTTATGTGCAACAACCACATGATGATGCACGCCGGGCAGGTCAGCACCTGGCGTCGCTGCATGGGCCTCCCCGCGGCATAACCAACCCGCCGATCCTCACCTTAAGTGACAACGCTCCGCCAAGGAGCGTTGCTTGATGCGCGGGCATGCGGGCCCACCCGGCCCGCCCGCACTATCCTTCCGCCCGTCCTCTTCCGGTCCGCTGGCGAGCGCCCACCGTGGCGATTCTGAGGAGCCCTTCATGCCCAAGTTTTCTATCGCGTGGATGCCCGGCGACGGCATCGGCAACGACGTCATGGAAGCCACCCGCATTGTGCTCGACACGATGAAGCTCGACGCCGAATACCTCCACACCGACATCGGCTGGGAATTCTGGTGCAAGGAAGGCAACGCCCTCCCCGACCGCTCCATCAAGACCCTCCAGAACACCACCTGCGGCCTCTTCGGCGCCATCACCAGCAAGCCCCAGGACGACGCCAAGCTCGAGCTCGCCCCGGGGCTCAAGGACAAGAAGCTCGTCTACTTCTCCCCCATCGTCAAGCTCCGCCAGATGTTCAACCTGCACACCAACATGCGCCCCTGCAAGTCCTACGAGGGCAACCCGCTCAACTACCGCGGCACCGCCATCGCCAACCCGTCCGCCGCCGACGTCATGATCGATCAGGTCGTCTTCCGCGAAAACACCGAGGGCTCCTACGGCGGCGTGGAGTTCTTCCCGCTCCCCGAGCCCGTCTACACCGCCCTCTGCGCAAACCCGAAAATGAAACCCTGGAAGGACAAGGGCCTCGAGAATGTCGCCCTCTCCACACGCATCGTGAGCGTCCAGGGCTGCACCAACATCTGCCGCCAGGCCTTCGAGTTCGCCAAGAAGACGGGCCGCAAACGCGTCACCCTCGTCGAAAAGCCCAACGTGCTGCGCGAGACCGGCGGCCTCATGACCCGCGTCTTCCGCAAGATGAGCGAGGAGTACAAGTCCGCCGGCATCTGGGCGGACGAGGCCAACATCGACGCCATCTGCATGTGGATGTTCAAAAACCCGCAGGACTACTCCGTCATCGTCGCCGAGAACATGTTCGGCGACATCGTGAGCGACCTCTGCGCCGGCCTCGTCGGAGGCCTGGGCTTTGCCCCCTCCGCCAACCTCGGCGACAAGTACGCCGTCTTCGAGCCCACCCACGGCTCGGCCCCCAAGTATGCAGGCCAGTACAAGGTGAACCCCCACGCAATGCTCCTGACCGCCAAGATGATGCTCGACTGGCTCGGCGATGGCCACGGTGGCGGAGGCAAGACCGAAAAAGACATGGCGAACCGCCTCGAAGCCGCCGTCGCCCGCGTCATCCGGGAAGGCAAGGTCAAAACCTACGACATGGGCGGCAAGAACACGACCATCGAGGTAGCCAAGGAAGTCGCGAAGTACTGCGCGTAACAGACCCGACGCCCAACTCCCCTGGCCGCCAGCTCGCGGCATTCGAGCGGTGGCGGAATTGGCCGACGCATGCAGCACTGCCACCACGGGCCGCGCCACACAACCGTGGCACGGCAGCATGATGCCTGTGCGCAAAGATCAATCAACCAATATCCCTAGCACCTCGTCCGCATCGACTCCCGATCCCGCTCCTGCGCAGCCGGACTCTCATACCCCGACGTCTTCGCGCGATCCCATGCCTTCTCCAGACGTTCGATCGCGTCCGGCGTCTTGCAATCGGTATCGCCGTGATCGACCTCGATCGTGCCCAGCCGCTTGGCCGCCGTCGCGGCCGCCTTGCGGAGGGACGAGTTCCGACAACCGATCGCGATGAGCGCGTTGTTCATGAGATAGCGGTGACGGTTGTTCGCGCCCTGCATGCCCTTCTCGATCTGCGCGAGTCGTTCCGCGAACCATGAGTCCTCGGTGGATTCATCGATCATCGCCATCGCGCCGACGGTGCACCACCCGGCCGACCGCGTCGCGTCATCCTTCGCGGCGAGCCACTTCTCCGCCTTGGCCCGCCCGTGCGGCCCCTCGGCCGCGATCTGGCCGACATAGCCGCCCCACAACCACGCGATCGGTGTCGCCGCCCACGCATCGAGCACCCTGGGGGGAAAGTTTTCAGGGTCGCAGACCTTGGCCGCAAGGTTGCGTGCGTCAAAGTTCCCCGTGTCCCACAGAGCCTCCGCGAGTTCCTGATCAACCTTGATCCGGTTGAGGAGCTTCTTGAGGTCCCCGAAACTGACGCCGAACATCGGCTCCGATGCGCCGTGGCGGGTGTACGTCTTGCGAGCCTGCGCGGTGCCGGCTTTCTCGAGCGCGCTCATCGCTTCCTTGAGAGTCATCCGTGGAGCGGCCGTCTTCGCTGGCTTCTTGGCGACAGCCGCAGCCTTCACCGGTTTCTTCAGGGCAGTGGCCCTCGCCGGTTTCTTGGCAGTTGGAGCGCTCTTTGTCTTAGGCATGGAATAAGCCCTTCGCGATCGATGTGCGAATCACCCCGCAAGTCTACGCGACGACGCCCTACATCCGTACCATCACATCCGCACAAACGGAGCCGTGACACCATGCCCAAGGTCCGCGTCGGTGGTTTCTCCATCTCCCTCGACGGCTTCAGCGCAGGCCCCAACCAGAGCCTGGCAGACCCGCTCGGCCAGCGCGGAACCGAAATCTTCCAGTGGTACTTCCACACCAAAGCCTTCTGCACCATGCACGGCCAAACCGGCGGGGACGAAGGAATCGACAACGACTACGCCGTGCGAGGCATGGCCAACTTCGGGGCCTTCATCCTGGGCCGCAACATGTTCGGCCCCATCCGTGGCCCGTGGCCTGACGACGCATGGAAGGGCTGGTGGGGACCCAACCCGCCCTACCACGCGCCCACCTTCGTCCTCACCCACCACGCACGCCCACCCCTCCGCATGGAAGGCGGCACAACCTTCTACTTCGTCACCGACGGCATCGAGTCCGCGCTCAAGCAGGCCAAAGCCGCCGCAGGCACCAAAGATGTCAAGATCGGCGGCGGCGCCTCCACTGTCCGCCAGTACCTCGCCATCAACGCCATCGACGAAATCCACCTCGCCCTCTCCCC
>CALLYM010000179.1 GCA_937858155.1 uncultured Phycisphaerales bacterium
AACGCGGAACCAAGCCAGAGGAGGAAGCGGCGAAGATCCGCGAGGGCGGGCTCAAGCTCCCTTTCGGTGATCTCACGATCGACTACGACGCGCCGTTCCTGCGGGTGTCGTACGCGCAGCTCTTCGAGAAGGCTTATGGCTTCCCGATGAGCGACGGCGCGAGGGCGAAGGCCGAGCTCAAGAAGCGCCGCCCCAACCTCGCCCAGGCCATCGACGCGATGGACGACATCCTCGTCGTCAACGAGCTCTTCGAGGACAAGGAGCACGGCGGCGAGGCCCGGCTCGACCACGCCCGCCCGACGTTCATCACCGACTACCCCTCGGCCATCAGCCCGCTGACGCGCCCCAAGCGCGACAACCCGGTGCTGGCCGACCGCGCGGACCTGTTCATTGCGGGGATGGAGATCGCCCCGCACTACACGGAGCTCAACGACCCCGACGTGCAGGAGGCGAAGTTCCGCGAGCAATTAAAGGGGCTCGACGCGGACAAGAACGCCGAGGAGAACACGTTCCGCACGATGGACCACGACTTCCTCCGTGCCCTCAAGGTGGGGATGCCGCCCGCGGGCGGGATGGGTCTTGGAATCGACCGCCTGGTCATGCTGCTGACGAACCAGCGCACGATCCGGGACGTGGTGCTGTTCCCGATGATGAAGCCGGAATGAGAAGGTGTGTTTTGGCCTCCGGTCGGGTTGTGCCCGCATTCCCGGCGTGGTAGTCTGTCCCCACGGAGGTCTTCATGCTGTACCCACGCGTGTGTTGTGTGCTTGCCGCGTTCGTCTGCGCTTTTCCTGCCGCAGCGCAGACTCAACTTACGACGACGCGCGTCGGGGCGGGCCTCACGCAGCCGCTGCAAGTAACGTCCGCGCCCGGAGACGCGCCGGGGCGTGTGTTCGTTGTCGAGCGCACGGGGCGCATCAAGATCATCGAGGGCACCACCGTCCGCACCACACCGTTCCTCGACCTCTCCGCGCTCGTGAATACCTCCTGGCTGGAATACGGCCTGCTCAGCGTGGTCTTCCACCCCGACTATCAGAACAACCACTACTTCTATGTGAACTACAACCCCGCCGGCGCGACGGTGGCCGACACGATCATCGTGCGGTACCAACGATCCGCGGGTGACCCCAACGTCGCCGACCCTGCGACCGCCACGCCAATCCTTCGTTTCAGTTTCGGTACGCGGCGCGAGCACCGCGCGGGCTGGATGGGGTTTGGGCCCGACGGAAACATGTACATCACGACGGGCGACGGGGGTGAGAGCGACCCCGACAGCGCCGCGCAGAACCTCACGCTGCTCCGCGGCAAGGTCCTCCGCATCGATGTCAATGGACCCGACGGGGTGCCCGGCACGGGCGATGATGACGGGTTCCCCGCGGACGCAAACAAGAACTATGTCATCCCCGCGACCAATCCTTACGCGGCCCACGCGACCAACGCGAAGGAAATATGGGCGTACGGCCTGCGCAACCCGTGGCGCGCGTCCTTTGACCGCGAGACAGGCGACCTGTGGATCGGCGACGTCGGCCAGGGCACGCGCGAGGAGGTGGACTTCCAGCCCGCGAACGCGCCGGGCGGCCGCAACTACGGCTGGCGCTGCACCGAGGGTACGTTTTGCCCAGGGCTTTCCGGCTGCACGTGCAACGGCGCTGGGCTCACCCCGCCGGTCTACGAGTACCCGCACACCACGGGCCTTTCCGTGACAGGCGGCTATGTGTACCGCGGCTGCGAAATGCCGGATATCCGCGGCATGTACTTCTTCGCAGACTACCAGGTCAGTAAGCTCTTCACCTTCCGTTTCGTGAACAACACGGTCACGCAGCTCACGGACCGAACGGCGGACCTGGACCCGCCGGGCACACTCGCGATCAATACGCCTTCGTCCTTCGGCGAGGACAGTGCGGGCGAGTTGTACATCTGCGACTACGGCGGGGAGGTATTTAAGGTCGTGCCCGAGACGACACCGGCGGCGAATCTAATATTTTCCCAGCAGCCCGCGGACGACCTGGTGTGCGTGGGCGGGGCGGCGCACTTTGGAGCCGCGGTGACGAGCGTGTCCGGCCCGGCGACCTCCCTGTGGAGGCGCGATGGTGTCGTGCTCGCAGACGGGCCCACCCCATGGGGTTCCACCATCGCCGGCGCGGAGACGTTCTCGCTCAATATCACGAACGTCGCGGCGGGCGATGCCGGCCTATACACGGTGCTCGCGGCCAATGTGTGCGGATCGCTGGCGTCAGTGCCCGCTCGCCTCGCGGTCGTGGACATCGACTTCAACAACGACGCGCTCTTCCCGGACACGCAGGACGTGCAGGACTTTCTCACGGTGTTCGCCGGCGGCGCATGCCCGACGGGCCCCGCGCAGTGCGACTCTGTGGACTTCAACCAGGACACGATCTTCCCGGATACCGACGACATTGCCGCGTACCTGACGGTGTTTGCTGGCGGGTGCTGAGAAAGAAAAACGCCCGCGCAGGGCGGGCGTTCGGTCGTGCGGTTTCCTGCCATGGGCTTACTTGCCCTCGTGCTGAGCCTTCCAGATGGTGCCCGCCTGGCGGAGCACTTCCTTGCGCTGGTCCATGGTCAGCACGTCGCGCAGCGACTTGACGGCCGTGGCCTTGTCGTCGTAGCTCGCGCCCTTCTTCAGCTTGCTCATGGCCTCGCGCACCTTGCTCGCGGTGGCGTCGTCCACGTTCAGCAGAGGCACGATGTCCCGCATGTTGTCCGCGGCGACTTCGGTGAGATCATGGTGGATGTGCACAAACTCGTCGAAGGGGATCTTGTAGAGCTGGATGAGTACCGCGAAGGACTGCTTGCCGCGCTCGTCCTTGGGCACGTCAGCTTTGGGCACGGGGTTCTTCGCCAGGACGTAGTTCCGCACCAGGGATTCGGTGATGCGGTACTGCATGTCGCTGATCAGGTTGCGGTTCTTGAGCTCTTTGGAGAGCACGTCGGGCGCCGCGGGCTTCATCAGCGGGCGCGCGGTGCTCAGGAGCTTGTCCACCTGCGCCTTGTCAAAGCCCGTGCTCTCGAAAATCCCGTCCTCGATCTTGTCCATGAGATCAAGGTTGTTGATCATCACGAATTCCATGTTCTGGCGACGCTCCTCCAGGAAAGGCTTGGCACGGTCCCAGAAGTCCGGTGGGATCTTGGAGTTTGCCTTGAGCGCCTCGAGGTACAAGGGGCCCTTCAGCGGAATGACCTTGCCGTCAGCGTCCTTCTTGATGAGGGCGTTGAGGTCCACGTCCGAGGGGATCGGCTCCTGCACGGGCTGCGCCTGCGTGGGGTGCGCCTTCGGCGCTTCCACAAAGGTGCGGGGCGCGGGTTTGGGCAGGTTCTGGTCCACCGTTGGCGCGGTCGCCGGCGGGGGCGTTACCACTTGCGCGATCACGGGCAACGTCAACGCAAGGCCGGCAACGACGGGGAGGAGGCGGTGAGTCTTCATAGTGAATTCCTGACGCGGCAGACGATCGGACAACGGCTTGGGCAAGGGCTGCGGGCGCACCCCGGGCCCGTGGGCGGACATTCTTCGCCGGCCAAGCAGGGGCGCTCGAACGACGAATAAGGCACAAAGATAGGTACCTGTCAGGGGCGATGCTTGAATCTGCTACTGGCACGCTCCCCCGCTGAACACACTCAGGAGCGAGTCGATGTCCGTTGTGTCCGGGAACAGGCCGTCATTGTTGAAGTCGATGTCGTTGCAACCGCTGCCAACGGGCGGCGCGGTGCTGCAGGGGCCGCCGCTGAACACCGTCAGGAAGTCGTCGATGTCAGCAGTGTCGGGGAAGAGGCCGTCGTTATTGAAGTCGATCGGGTCGCAGCCGCTGCCGAATGCGCCGTTGGCCAGTTCCTGAGGGGCGAGGACGCGGTTGCACAGGCGGACGTCGGCGAGACGCCCGACGAAGTACGCCGTCTCTTCATCATCGCTGCCGAGCTCGGCCTCAGTGCCAGTGAACAAGGGCGTGTGCGTGCTTGGGATGGCCGCGACGCGCGTGCCGTCGACGTAGAATTCGTGCAGTGTGCCGTTCCATGTCCACGCCAGGTGGTGCCACGCGTTGATCGTGAGGCCGGGCATTTCCACCGGCGTCGCGCCACCACTGTCGATCCAGAGGAGCGAGCGGAAGGGGCCGCCGTTGAACGCGGGCGGCAGGATGGCGGCCTGCAAATCGGTGTGGGTGCCGGGCGAGCCGTAGTTGAAAAGCACGCCGCCCGTCTGCGCTGGGTCGTTGCCTTCCGGCATCACCCACGCTTCGAGCGTGCCCGCCGGCAAGGGAGATGACGCGAGCGACGCGGGGAAGTTCACGCGGGCTGGTGGTCCCGTGAGGCGCAGGGCATAACTGGAGAGACTATTTATACGCGGCGTTGCCTGAGAGACCGCCGCGGAGCCTTGCGCCGTGCCGTCGAGCGAGGTGTGTCCGCACGTTTCGAGAACGCCCTGGTCCATCGCCCAGAGCGCAACAGTGTCCGGGCGGCACGTCGTGATGGCAACCGCATCGATCAGCAGATACCCCGTGCCTGCGCCCGTGGAATGCTGGAACCGCAGGGTGCACGCGCGGCCACGGAACTGATCGGGGATCGCGAGGAACCCCTGCACCGCGAGCGTTGTTGGCAGTGATGCTGCGCTGATTGCCGGGAACACGTAGGTTGGAACTCCCGGGCTGCTCAGCGAGACGACGAGAGAATTTCCAGCCGCCGCGGGTCTTGCCGCCAGAAACTGGATGGATGTCGGCACATGGGGCACGACAAAGAAGTTGTGTGATCTTTCGGCGCCTGGGTCGAGTCTCAGGGCGTACCCCGACCCCTGCACCACCGCCGAGGCGCCGCCGCCCCCGCCGTGGTATTGCCAGCCCGCGAGGCTGCCTTGGTCGAACCCGCCGTTGTAAAAGATGGGTGCGAACGACGGAGCGACGCGCGGGGAGAAGCCTGCGCTGTCCCGCAGCGCACCGCCCCCGGCGACCGCGCTGAACTTGTACCCCTCGGCCGCGCGACCCAGCGGGTACCACGTCGGCAGGTTGGCGGCGGACACACAGGAGTCAGAGTCGCACACGGTGGGCGACGCGGGGTTCATGGTGCCGTGGTACCAGAGGTGAAGATCGAGGTGCGCGTAGGTGCTTGAGCCGGGGAACATCGCGTCGTTGAGCATGGGCGTGGGCAGGTGTGTTCCGGGCACGGGCATGCCGTTGAAGTCGAACGGGTCCGTGTCCGTGCGGTAGTAGTTGTCCGCCCAGGTGACGCCGGACCAGACCTGCGGGTTGGGGTCTCCCCAGTTGATGGTGAAGGGCTCGGCAAAGGTGCCGTTGACGGGGTGCGGGTCGAGGTATGTGACCTGGTCCACCACGATGTCGCGGGCGGTGAAGCGTTCGGCCAGCTCGCTGTTGACCACCGCGCCGCGGCTGTGACCGATGAGGTGGATAGTGCGGTTGGTGAGCGTGACGCCCGCGAGGTCGCCGCGGGGGTTGGCCATTGCGCCGTACAGCGCGTCCGCCGCGCCCTCCGCATATCCGCGCTGGGGGTTGTCCGCGCCATCGCACTCATCGAGCCAGTCCGCGACAAGGACCACGTGCCCGAACGACCCGGGGCCTGTTGTGCTGAGGAGTTGCCAGTCGTTGGTCACAGGGCGGTACCTGTAGACACGGGCGTCGCCCGCGCGGGCCGCGACCTGCTGGGCCATGTCGATGGTCCACTGCGGGAATTGCGTTGCGTTCAGTTGCCACCCGTGGGTGATAAGGGTGACAGTCTCGGCCCGGGCACGGGGCGCCGCGGCGAGCAGGGCGCCGAGGCATGCCAGACGCAGTGCGTTCATGCCGGACAGCCTACCCGATGCGGCGCGGGTGCACAAGAGTTCTCTGCAAAGCGTGCGCGGAACACGGGTTCTCACCCCATGATGGGCGTTGGCGAAAGAAAACCGCCCGCGTGGAGCGGGCGGTTGGTGAGAAACGTTGGATATGGCTGGTCGGGCTTACTTTTGTTCCGGCTTCTGCTGCAGGGGCTGTCCCCAGAACATATACCCGCCAAACCCGCCGCCGATGTCGTCGGTGTTGTAGATGTACTGGGCGTCGAGGGCCTTGTCGATGCGGAGCTTGGCCTCCGACAGGTGGGCGTAGGAGTAGGGGTCAAGCCCGCTCTTCTTTGTGCCGTCCTTGCCCACGATGTCCTCGAGGCGCTTGGAGATGGAGCGGAGCTTCGCGGTGACGAGGTTGGAGACCGCCTTGCCCGACTCGCCCCGCAGCGCGCCGCCGGGCATGGAGAGGTCGATCATGCGGTCGACGTACTCGGCCTGGAGCCCGCGCCGCAGGCTGGAGATATAGGGCTTGCGGACGCTGCCGCCGGGGCTCTTGTCCAGCTCCTTCCACACAGCGTCATCGACGGAGTCGAGCATCTCGCTGAGCGTGATGGAGTCGTCATCGCCCGCGAGCAGCTCGTTGTCAAAGACGCGGCGCGTAGTCGTGGGGTTGAGCAGCATCGTCAGGACCGACGATTGGATGCCGCCGATGCGGTCGTGGATGGGGTAGGTGCTCTCCTGCACCGCCTCTCCGTAGCCGCCCTGGTCCAGCCACTTGTCGGTGATCATCTTGCTCGCGATCTCGGGCGTGAGGCCGAAGGACTCCTCGAAGAACGAGTTGTCGATCGTCCACTTGAGGGCTTCACGCTGTACGCTGGCGGGGACGACCTCCAGGGGCTTCCTGTTGGTGGCGTCGCCCTTCTTGTCACGGTTGACGTACACGCCCCCGATCCACGAGGACATGATGGACAGGCCGCGGGCCTGCATGCCCAGCGTGATCTCGTAGCCGCGGCGCACGCGGGACCAGTTGTCGCCGTCCTTCACGAACTTGTCGAGCAGGCGCCCGCGGTGGTAGCGGGCCAGCTCCATCTGGTTGCGGGCGTAGTCGATGGGGTTCTTGGAGAAGTCGTAGCGGCGGGCGCGTGGGTCGACGCCGCCGGTGTCCTCGTCGGTGCCGTAGTCCAGGCCCGGCTGCCCGACGCGCTTGAGCACGTCCTTGGGGTCGTCCATGGTGTAGCCGTACTCGATCACCCACATGTCGTAGTCGCCGATGCCGGTCATCGCGACATCGCCGGTCAGCTTGCCCTTCTCCACGGAGAAGTTGACGGGGATGTAGTCCATCACGCTGCCGGCGAAGGGCTTCTTGCCCTTGACGGCGTCGCTGTTGATCTCGCCCAGCGTGTACTGGCAGGACGCCTTGAAGTTGTGACGCAGGCCCAGGGTGTGCCCGACCTCGTGGCTTACCAGGTCCGAGAGCAGCGGCTGGACGAACCAGTCGGGGATGCCGTCGAGCTCCGGGGGCTTCTTCTTCTTGTCCTTCTCGTCTTTCTTGTCGTCCTTCTTCTCGTCGTCCGTGAGGGCGTCGAAGGCCGCGTCGTTGGCGAGCATCTCGAGCGTGAGGCGACCGGTCGCCATGTCGAAGGCCTTGCCCTTCGCGGCCAGGCACAGACCGTTCACCTGGCTGGTGCGGTTCACCAGGCCGTCAAACTCGTTGCGCCCGGTGAGCATGACACCCGCGTCGTCGGCGGCGTGCGCGGGGTCACCAAGAGCGATGGGTGCGCCGCCGTACGCGGTGACACCCTTGCGTGCCCGCTCCGCGAGGATGCGGGGCCGGTCGACGGGGTCGGCCAGGCGGACGCGCGGGTCCCACTGCGGGTGCAGTTCCAGCCACGCGAGGGTCTCGGGGCTCATGCCGTCCATGACGAGCTCGGGCATGACTTCGTTGAACTGGACCCAGAAGTGACGGATCCAGCCGTCGGTGAGGACAACGTCTGCGTCGAGGATCTGGCCGGTCAGCGGGTGGACGCGCGAAGGGCCGATGGCCGTGCCCTGGTCGTTGGAGAGCCAGCGGATGAAGTTGTAGCGGACATCCTCGGGATCCTTGTCCATGTGGGCGCCGGAGGCCTCGTCCTGCTGGTAGACCTCGACCGCGTTGACGATGCCGACCTTCTCAAAGGCCTTGTTCCACTCCAGCACGCCGCGGCGCACCGACTCGCGGTAGCGCACCGGCACGGCGGAATCGATATAGAACACGATGGGCTCCTTGGGCGGGCTCATCGCGAGCTTGCTGTCGCGCTTCTCGAGCTTCCAGCGGTTGATGTAGCGGTTCCACTTCTCCTTGTCCGTGAACTTGCCCAGGTCGCGATAGACGGTGGTGAAGTAGCCCAGGCGCTCATCGGCGTTGCGGGGCTTGTATTCGGGGTCGTCCCGCAGGAGGCTGATGGAGTAGTGGAACTCCTTCAAACGCCCTCCCGCGGTGGGCATCTCGTAGGCGATCTCCACGTTCTCAGGGAATGCCTTGGCCTTCTTGATCGTGGCGATGCGGGTGTTGGCGCCGTTCACGCTGCCGCCGAAGAACGTGCGGGCCTGGGCCACCAGCAGGTCCTTCATGTCGATGACAGGCTGGCCTGAGGGGCCCATGGTCACGATCGGGACATCGATGACGACGCGGTCGGTGAACAGGTTCTTGACGCTGCTCTTGCTCTCGGCGTCGCCGGTGCTGCGCGTGTCGACGGTGGGCTCGATGAGGACCATGCGGTTGTCCACGCGCTTCCAGTACACATACATGTCGCCGAACTGGAGGCCCGCGTAGTCCTCGCCACTGGCGATGGTGAGGGCGATGAAGTGGCGCTGGCCTTCAAAGCCGCGGGGGAGCTCCGCGAGCATCGAGGCGTCCTTGTTCTTGACCCAGAGGGTGTAAAAGGAGGGCTTGCCGTCCGTGGTGGAGACAACCTTCTCGAACCCCTTACTCACCTCGGCCCAAGGCTTGAACTCCGGCTTCTCTTTTTCCTCGGCCTTCTCGTCCGGCTTGTCTTGGGCGGCCACCATGCTGGGGAGGCCGCAGGCGGCGACCAGAGCCGCGGCGGTCAGCAACAGCGCGCTCCAGTGTGTGCGCCCGCTGAGGTAAGAGTCACGCTGTGCCATGAGCAATCTCCTTCAATACTGCGGGGCGGCCGGGTGCGAAAGCACGCGCAAGCCCCTGGTACATCACAACCTAGAGCGAATAGCACCCAGGCACGCACGGCCCGGACGAACGCCGAGCAGTGCGCAGGGAACCTCCGCTGGTCACACTCATCCGCAAACGGCTGGCCAGAATCCGTCGACCGCGAGAACGCCCACTCCCGGCGTCCCCTCCCCCGGTGAAGATCGAGGAACCTGATGCTCCAACGTACCAGCCGCGGCCGTTCTTATGCGGGAAGGCCAGTGGTGTTTCTGAAATATGGCTGGAAATGAGGGGGACAGAAGATAGTGCGAAGAGCACCATCATCGGAATGTGGTACGCATTGCCTCGGCCTGAGTTGTCGCACCCATCTTCTTAGGGGGTGAATCTACCTGATGCCACGGGGCCCCATCCCCGCACGTAATACGCTTAGTCCCCGGTCACGGAAGACGCGAATGCCACCTCCCGCTCACCCCACCCCAACCACCCCAGCAGCCCCCCCCACCGCCCCCGACATGGGCGCGTTTGTCCACCTCCACCTGCACACGGAGTACTCCCTGCTCGATGGCGGCAACCAGGTGGAAAAACTGGTCGACCGCGTCGCGGAGTTGGGCATGAAGGCCGTCGCGGTCACGGACCACGGCAACATCTTCGGGGCGGTGCAGGTGTACGAGGCGTGCAAGGCCAGGGGCATCCGGCCGATCCTGGGGGTGGAGGCGTACGTGACGCCCCCGGGCAAGCCGCGCAGCGACCGGACGTACTCGGGTGGCGGCGAGGGCGGCTTCCACCTTGTGCTGCTCGCGATGAACGACGTGGGATGGCAGAACCTGCTGGTGCTCTGCAGCGAGGCCTACCTCACGGGCTTCTACTACAAACCGCGGATCGACCGCGAGCTGCTCGCCAAGCACAGCGAGGGCCTGATCGCCATCAACGGGCACCTGGGGAGCGAGATCGGCGAGCACCTGCTCGCGTACCAGAGGAGCGGCGACGAGAAGCACTGGAAGGCGGCGGTCGAGAGCGCGGAGTGGCACGCAGCGGCATTCAGCGTTCGCGGTTCGGCAATCGCCACAGGCGTGGCCACGAATGCCGAATCTCGGATGCCGAATGCCGGCATCCCCCGCTTCTACATCGAGCTCCAGCACCACGTCCCCGATCAGAACGTCATCAACCCGCTTCTCATCAAGCTCGCCCGCCAGCTTGGCCTCCCGCTCGTCTGCGACAACGACGCCCACTTCCTGCGGGAAGAGGACTACGACACGCACGACACACTCATCTGCATCAGCACGGCCAAGGGCAAGCGCGACGAGAACCGCATGCGGTACCCGCGCGAGGTGTACGTCAAGAACCCGCGGGAGATGCAGGACCTGTTCGCGGGCGACGAGTACAACAACAAGGAGTACGGCAACGCGGGGCTTGAGGCGCTCGCGAACACGGTGAAGATCGCCGCGGCCTGCGACGTCACGCTGCCGCTGGGCCAGAACAACGCGCCGCTCGTGCGGGTCATCCTGCCAGACGCGAAGAGCCTGCCCCGGCACGAGGACCCGAAGTTTGCGGGCGACCTGACGGCGTGGTACAAGGAGTACTGCTCAAGGTTCGAGCTGCGCCCGTTCCGCAACGACGACGGCTCTGCCCCCAGCGACGCGGACCGCGCCAAGGCGAAGCACGACTGCGATACCGCGCTCCGCATGCTCGCGGAAGCCGGCTTTGTGTGGAGGTACGGGAGGGAAGCGCGGCGGCCGCAGACACCCACGAATGCCGAACCGCGAACGCCGAATGCAGACGACGACTTTGAAAGCAGAGTCGCCCGCCTCGAACGCGAACTCTCGATCCTGGCCAACAAGAACATCTCCGCCTACTTCCTCATCGTGTGGGACTTCGTGAACTGGGGCCGCAACAACGGCGTGCCGGCCCTCGCCCGTGGGTCGGGCGTGGGCACGATGGTCGGCTACGTGCTGGGCCTGTCCAACGCGTGCCCGGTGCAGTACGGGCTGCTCTTCGAGCGGTTCACCGACCCCGACCGAAGCGAATACCCCGATATCGATATCGACCTCTGCCAGGACGGACGCGGGCGCGTGATCGACTACGTCCGCCGCAAGTACGGGCACGTGGCGCAGATCATCACGTTCGGGACGCTCAAGGCGAGGGCGGCGCTCCGCGATGTCGGGCGCGTGCTGGAGATCCCGATCCCCGAGGTCGACCGCATCTGCAAGATGGTGCCCGAGGCGCTGGACATGACCCTCGCCAAAGCGCTTGAGGAAGAGCCCGAGCTCCGCCGGGCACGCGACAGCGACCCGCGCTACGCCGAGCTGCTGGCGCAGGCGGAGGGTCTGGAAGGGCACACGCGCCACGCGGGCGTCCACGCCGCTGGTGTCATCGTCGCCACGCGCCCGCTCAACGAGATCGTCCCCCTGTACAAGCAGCCCCCGAGCAAGGAGGAGGCAGAGGACGCGGTCATCACGCAGTGGGACGGGCCCACGTGCGAGAAGATGGGCCTCCTCAAGATGGACTTTCTTGGACTGCGGACGATCAGCGTGATCGAGCGCGCGAAAAAGCTGATCCGCGAAACGATGAGCGAGGAAGAGATTTGGCGCGCTGTCGGCCGCGAGAGCGACCAGGGCAAACAGCAACCATCCCAAAGACCTCTCGCCCGTTCGTCCGCCCACCCCCTTGACCTCGACCGGCTCTCCGCGACCGACCAGAAGGTCTTTGAAATCTTCCGGCGTGGCGAGACGACGGGCGTCTTCCAGTTTGAATCCGGCGGCATGCGACGCCTGCTGGTCGAGATGAAGCCCGACCGCCTCGAAGACCTCATCGCCGCCAACGCGCTCTTCAGGCCAGGCCCCATGGACCTGATCCCCGACTACAACCGGCGCAAGCACGGGACCGAAGAGGTGCCCAGGGTCCATGAAATCGTCGACCGGTACACCAGCGAGACATACGGCGTCATGGTCTACCAGGAGCAGGTCATGCAGATCGTGCACGGCCTGGGCGGCATCAAGCTGCGGGACGCGTACTCCCTCATCAAGAACATCAGCAAGAAGAAGCACGACAAGATCGAGAAGGAGCGGCCCAAGTTCGTCGAGGGCGCGCAGAAGCAGGGGCTCACCAAGCAGGGCGCGGAGGACCTCTTTGAGCTCATCCTCAAGTTTGCCGGGTACGGCTTCAACAAAAGCCACAGCACCGGCTACGCCATCGTCGCGTATCAAACAGCGTACCTCAAGACATTCTTCCCCGCGCAGTACATGGCGGCGTTCCTGACCTACGAGAGCCAGGCGAGCAAGGTCAGCGAGTGGACCCCCTACCTGGAAGACTGCCGTCGCACCCGCATCGTCGACCCGGCCGACGGGCGGACTCTTTCCGTTGGCGTCGAGGTCAAACCGCCCGACATCAACCTGTCTCAGGCGGACTTCGCGGTTGTTCGTGATCCAGTGTCAGGCACCCGCCCTCCGGAAGGCAACGCCCGCGGCGCATCCACGAGCGCCGAATCACGGATGCCGAACGCAGCCCCCCACATCCGCTTCGGCCTCAAGGCCATCAAAGGAGCGGGCGAGAAGGCGATCGAGAACATCATCGCCGAGCGCACAAAGAACGGCCCGTTCTCCAGCCTCTTTGACTTCTGTGAACGCGTCCCCACCGGCGTCGTCAACAAGGCGATGTTCGAGAGCCTCATCAAGTGCGGAGCATTCGACGGTCTGCACTCACGCGAGAGCCGCGCCGCGATGGTCGCGACGATCGACCAGGCCCTCTCCGCCGGCTCGCGTCTCGCCCAGGACCGTGCGGCGGGCCAAGGGGGGCTCTTCGGCGGGGGCGGCGGAACCGCCACCGTGCAGAAGTCGGCCGCCCCGGCCGCGACGCCGCTCGCCCGCGCCAATCCATGGCCCGAGGCCGAGACGCTCGCCAAGGAGAAGGAAGTCCTCGGCTTCTACGTCTCGAGCCACCCGCTGGACCGTTGGAAGTTCTGGAGCAGTGTGTTCGCGACGGCCCACACACAGTCGATCAAGGACCAGCAGCAGGACGCCCGCGTCGTTGTCGCCGCCATGGTGCAGAGTGCGCGCACGCTCCTCGTCAAGAACGGCAAGAGCGCGGGCCAGAAGATGGCGATCATCACCGTGGAAGACATGAACGGCGCGTGCGACTGCGTCATGTTCACCGACTGCTACCGCACCTACGGCCACCTCGCGGTGAACGAGGCGGTCGTGTTCGTCATGGGCCGCGTGGACCTCTCGCGCGGTGACCCACAGATCATCGTGGACCGCCTGGTGCCCGTGGATGGCGTGCCGCTCGAGTCCGGCCGCCTGCGTCTCTTCCTCGATGCCACGAAGGTCAACGGCGACGGCCCGCGGGTTGTGTCGCGCGTGGCCGAGCTGCTGAAGACCCCCCCACCGTCGTCTCCGGCGGGTGCGACGCAGGTGACCGGAAAGAAGCACTCCGACACCACGCAGAGCATGTTCCCGGTAGACCTGGTGATCGCGACCGAGGACACCGTGGCCCTGCTCGCGGCCGACCCCAAGATCCGCGTCGCCCTCGCGCCCGAGTTCGTCAAGGAACTGCAGACCGAGCTTGGCGTCGGCATGATGCGGGTTGTCGGTGGCCTGACCTTCGACAAAGAGAAGGAAAAGAAGCCCTGGCAGAAACGCCGGGGTGGGGACGACGAGGAATAGCAAGGCCACCCCGACCCGCCCCCCATGGGGCCGCCATCACCGATTGCGACCATGCGCGAACCACGTGTTCGCGCGGACGTACAACGTACTTCTCGCCCCGTCCCCCCAACCCAGAGGCACTCCCCATGAGCAGGGCAATCACCAGGGTCGTCTTCGCGGCCGGTTTCTTGTGCGCGTACACCGTCGGAATACGCCACGCCCAAGCGCAGGGATTGGGGGTCGCGCGGGCGGGCGCGCGCTGCGTCGCGAAGGATGACGCTGCGATCCTGAAGGAGTGCATCGACGCGACCCCCGATCAGGCAGACGCGATCGACCGCTTGACGGACGGCGCTATCCAGTCTCTCCTGGCCGTTCAGTATGACGCTGAGCGTGCCGAGCGGCGTCGGCAGCTCGCCCAGGAGCGAGCCGGCGCCAAGGAAGAGCGCGAATCCCGGGTGAAGGCGTTGGGCCAGATCGAGCGCCAGTGGCTGGACGATGTTCACCTTGTGCTCGCCGCAAACCAGGCGGACGGGTGGCTGAGGTTTGAGAAGGCCCGCAGGCGTGTCGCGCTCTATGGCCTGTACGTGACCGGAAGGATCGAGGTGCCCGTCGCGGTGACGCTGAGCGGGGCGGACGAGGACGACAATCCGGCGCTCAAGGCCGCGATCATCTCATGGGAGAACGAGATAGACGCGACCGCGAAGGAGTGGATCGCGCAGCCGGAAGATCCGGTGTCGTCCCAGACGCCGGACGGTCGGAAACAGATCGAGAAGCGCAGAGAACTCCTCCACTCGCTTGCGGTAGCGAACGTGCGGGCCTGCCGCGCGGTGAGCGAAGCGCTCTCAGAGCCTCAACGCGTGCGGTTCGCCGCGATCCGTCTGCGCGCGTTCGCGGGCGGCATTTCGCCCACGCTGTCGCGGGCAGCGGTCACGCGTGAAGTGCTGTCGATCCCGGGCCTCCCCGAGCCCAAGCGCGAGCAGGTGCGGCGCATCGTGGCCGAGCACCAGGCAAAGGTGCAGGAGATCGGTGCCGACTTCCTCAAGCGCGCGGACGAGGCCCTGCTGACGGACGCCACCGAGGGCTCGCTGCCCACGCTGACAGAACAGGCAATCGCGAAGTCGAATCAGGTCGAGCTCTCCCTGGAGGACAGTCTCTTGGCGATCCTCGACGAAGCGGAGAAGTTGGAGTACAGGAAAGTCCCGCCCGTGCCATACGTGTGGCGCGGGACGGAAGACAATGGGTGGCGATACGGCGGGCCGCTGGACGAAGAAAAATAGGTAACCAAGCGACGTTGTGCACAACACAAGTACATGCTATATAAGCCTTTGCGCGCCACAGACAGAATACCATACAACCACCTTGACATCGGTTTGGTTTTTGGTATACTCATCCCGCTGGCCCCGCGTCCGTCGCCGCCGCCAGCCTGAGTCTCGTTCGTGGAGCGTGAGTTGGGGATGGACCCCCGCCGCCCGAGCGAAACCTGCCCCGTGACGGCAGCCCGGTGACCTGCTCCCGTTCCGGCGGCGGCAGCCCGGCACAGAAAGGTGGGCGCTATGCCCGAAGTCGAAACCAAGGGGTCCCGTTCCGCGCGCACGTCGTCTGAAAAGGTGGTTGAGCCGAAGGCTGACGCCAAGGGTGAATCAAGTCAGTCATCCAAAAAGGCTCCCGCCCCCGCCGTGCCGCCCATGGACAAAGAGAAGAAGAAGGCTCTTGATCTGACGCTCTCACAGATCGAGAAGACGTTCGGCAAGGGCGCGATCATGAAGATGGACGAGGACGCGTACCTCGCGGTGCCCGGCATCTCCACCGGCTCGCTCTCGCTGGACCTTGCCCTGGGCGGCAAGGGCATCCCGCGCGGACGCATCGTCGAGGTGTTCGGCCCCGAGTCCAGCGGCAAGACCACACTCGCACTGACAGTGGCGGCCCACGCCCAGAAGGAGGGCGGCGTCGCGGCGTTCATTGATGCCGAGCATGCGCTGGACCCATCATGGGCACGCAAGATCGGCGTGAATATCGACGACCTCCTGGTGAGCCAGCCCGACAGCGGCGAGCAAGCCCTGGAAATCTGCGAGCTGCTCGTGCGGAGCAACGCGGTCGACCTGATCGTCGTGGACTCGGTCGCGGCCCTTATCCCCAAGGCCGAGATCGAGGGCGAGATGGGCGATGCACAGATGGGCCTGCAGGCCCGCCTCATGAGCCAGGCCATGAGGAAGTTGACGGGCGTCATCGCGCGGTCCAACTGCACGGTGGTCTTCATCAACCAGATCCGCGAGAAGATCGGTGTGATGTTTGGCAGCCCCGAGACCACGACCGGCGGGCGGGCCCTCAAGTTCTACGCGAGCGTGCGCATCGACGTGCGCCGCACCGGCGCGATCAAGGAGGGTGAGATAACCGTCGGCAGCCGCACCCGCGCCCGCGTCGTCAAGAACAAGATCGCCCCGCCCTTCCGCGACGCCGAGTTCGACATCATGTACACCGAGGGCATCTCCGCCGCGGGCGACCTGCTCGACCTCGCGGTCGACGCCCGCGTGGTGCAGAAGTCGGGCTCCTGGTTCAACTACGGCGATATCCGCCTCGCCCAGGGGCGCGAGTCCGCCAAGCAGTTCCTGAAGGACAACCCGGACCTCTTCAAGGAAGTCCGCAGCATGGTCCTGGCCGCGAAGATGGCACAAGCCCAGGCACCCGGCGCACCCGGCCCGGGCGAAGACGATGAGGGCGGGCCGGACGAGGAATAGACCAGGCACGCTGAAACACCACGCCCCGCACCCGCGGGGCGTTTTCATGCGCGGGCAGTGGTCGGTGCCGGAAACGCAAACCACCGATCATGGAAGAACCGGATCGTCAGCATCGCGATGATGCATCCGCACATGTTGCTGACAAGGTCCCACCCGGTGTTGACGAACCCGCCGACGTTGGTGTGGGGCATGATGCGCGTGGCGACGAACTCGATGACCTCGTTCACGCCGCCGCAGCCCATGCCGATGAGCCCCGCGCCCACGCGCGGCCCGAACGTGGGCTTCATCGTCATGCGCGAGCCAATATACATCCCCCGCCACGCGGCGAGCGAACTGATGAAGAACCCGAAGGCGTGCACGCACTGGTCGTACCGCGGCAGCCACGGCGCAAGGCGCACGTTGTAGAGCGTCTTGTTGATCTCGCTGTTGGTCTTGAGGGCCTCGTCAATAACGTCCTGATCGACCAACTTCTGCGGCACGGGAATCATGCCGCCCGCCAGGTGCAGGATGAGCCAGAGGAACAGGCCCCAGAGCACGAACATCGGCAGGCGCACCTTGACATCCAGCCACACGATGCCCAACGCGATCACGATAAGCGACCCGCCGTAGTACAGGAACTCGGTGTTGCCGCTGGTCAGGGCCTTGAGGAGCCCCGCCGCCATGATAAGCCCGGCGAGCGTGACGAGGACCTTGCGCTGGATATCCATCAAGTGCGGCACCGCAAGGAGCGTGCCAGCGGTATCGCGAGCCCGAAGCGCAAGCGAGGGATGGATACGCACTCGCGGTCCGACTTGCGGTCTCAGTTACCTCCACACCACGCCTTTGTGATCAAACACTCCGTCTCCGCCCAGCCCGGCCGCCGCCACCAGTCGTTCACCGAATAGCCACACGTCATACTGGATCACGGTCATGGCCGGGTAGTCCACGCCCGCCGAGAAGTATGACATGCGGTCCAATGCGCGCATGCCCTGGATCGTCTCGCCGCCAACGGACCCGTACATGCGTCCACCTGGGGCATCGTGCTCCGCGTACAACCATCCAAGACGCTTCGTGGTTTCGCCACACCCACCCCACTTTTCATTGAGAGATGGCTTGCGCGGATCGGTAAGCGTGGGGAACGCATGGTCCCAAGCAGAGTTGGTCGTGCGGTTGCCATAAAGAACAGCGTTGCCGAGCGCTGCGGCGTTTGTGTTGAACATTAGCAAAAAGTCATCGTCACTCATCACCCGCGCACACCCATTCCCCCTGTACCACCACTGCTCCCCATCAAACCTCGCCTTCGCGTAGGCCCACTTGTTCTCCTCGGGCGTGCCGTGGGTGCCGTAGACGAGAACGAAGTGGTTGTTGAAGACGCGCTTGAAGGAGCCGGGGTGGAAGCCGTCGGGGCCGAGGGGCGACGCGGGCTGGATATCCGCGGTCGGCGCTTCCGGCAGCGTGTGCTTGGTGAACATCTCAAAGATCGGCGGCCAGTCCACGCACGCCGCGCCCCACTTGGTGGTGCCGTCCGCACCGGCGTTGGCTTTCTTCACCGCGTCATCGTCCCACCAGTGCCCCGCGCCGGGCTGTTCGTGGAAGTCGAAGGGGATGTTCAGTTTCGTAAGCTCCTCGCGGGCGTGGCGGGCCTCGCTGATGGGCACATTGTCATCCGCGTCGCCGTGGAGGATGTAGATGCCCTTGCCCTTCAACCGCGGCAGCAGCGACACCGTGTCGCTGCTCGCGATCACCTCGCGGAACTTGCTCATGACCGGATCGTCTCCGGCGGGCCCAAACTTCTGGCCCACAGCGCTCATGTACGTGCTGAACGACAGCCACCCAGCACTTGGCGCGATCGCCGCGAAACGCTCGGGGTACAGGCAACCCAGTTGCCACGTGCCGTGCCCGCCCATGCTGTGCCCGGTGAGGTACTGGCGGCGCGGGTCGGTCTTGAACTCCTTGGCGACAAAGTCCATCGCCTCCAGCGCGTCGATGCGGCCCCAGTCCTCCCAGTCAAAGCCGTAGGGGCGCCGGTTGGTGGGGCACGCGATGACCATCCCCTTCTTTGCGGCGTACGACGCGGCCTGGCTGGTCGCTTCGACGGAGGCGCCGTGGACGGAGAGGACGAGGCCCGGCGCGGCATGGGTGTCCGCATCTGCAATCGGCGGAATGACACTGACGTACTGGACGCTGCCGTCGATGGCACTAATGTAGGTGCGCTTGTACGCGCCCTCGGGTTTGTGGTGCGCAAACTCGATCACGCGGGAAGCAGCGCGGTGCAGCGGCGCTTTTTCGTCACTCACAAAGACTTCCACGAGTGCCGCCTGCGGCTCTCCTGCATAGTTCATCAGCAACGTCATGAATGGGATCTTCTGCACCGCAAGGGGAGGCATCGTCAGCAGGTAGACGTGGTCAACCTGGTCAGACCCCTTTTCGGTGATGCGCACCTCAACTTGAACCTCGTTCGTCGTTGCGTTGATGAGGGGAACGGCAAAGTGGTACTCCCCGCGCGCCATCGCATCTGGTAGCGTCAAGTCCTTCTCATTGATCTCCACCTCCCCCTTCGGCTCCTCCAGCCTTGCCTTCATCTCGCCGCGGTTGGCGTGCTGCAGGATGATCTGGTTCGCGCCCTCGTGCAGCAGGATGGGCAGCCGCACGAAGCCGAACGAGTACGGGTCGCCCACGCGCCATTCACCATTCACGCACGCCACGCCGTGCCCGCTGGCCTCGAGCATCATCACGCGTTCGCGATCGCTGTGCACCGCGAAGAGCAGGTACGCGCCACGCGGCATCTCGCCGAACACGCCGGAGGCCTCCAGCCCATCGCCCTTCACTTCGCCCTTCACCACGTGCCACGCGGCGGTCGTCGGACCACCCTCCTTCACCAGCGCCGCGGGGATGGGCAGCGTGTCGCCGGCCTTGGGGTTCGTCGCCGGATCGCCAAGCGTGCCGTCCACCATCGCGGCCACCACACCATCGATGTTGATGGGGCGGCGTGCCCAGTCGCTGACACCGTCGATGGAAAGACCCTCAGAGAGCGCGAGCGACTTGGCGTCCGTCGCGAGGGTGAGATCGGCACGTGCGGGTGGAGTCACGCTCACGGCCGCAAAGACGATCAGAACATGGAGAAAGTGCTTCTTCATCAATGTCTCCAAGCCAATCGCGGAGGGACGGAGAAGTGCGGAGGGGCGCGGAGAGGATCGTTGGTTCATTCCCGCTTTCCCCTGCGCGTTTCTCCGCTCCCCCTCCGCTCCACCGCGACCTGTTTTTCGACTGCCTGCGCAATCAGCTCATGCGACCAGTTCCGCCCACGCCTGCACGAGCCTGCGCCCCACATCCCCCACCACCGCGTCGCCGATGGCCTCGCGCTCCACGCGCACCACCGGCAGCACGCCCCACGAACTGTTCGTGATCAGCACCTCGTCAGCATCAAGCACGTCCGCGATCGTCACCATGCGCCGCTCGACATCCACCAGCTCGCTCTCGGCCCAGTCCATCACCCACTTCCGCGTGATGCCCGGCAGGACGGGGCTCGGCAGGTTCTTTCCCTCCGTTCGGGCAGAAGACCCGGAGTGGGGTGCGGAGCGACGCGAATCCTGCTCACCACCGCCAATCGCCTGCTCGATCGCCTGGTCGACATCGCTCACCCCGTCTTCCTCGCCCCGCGCCAGCGGCGTGACAAGCACACCATTCTTCACCAGGAACGCGTTGCTCACGCAGCCGCCCGCGAGGTGGTTGCTCACCTGGAAGACCAGGGCCTCCGCCGCGCCCTTGGTCGCCGCGACCTGCAGTTCGCGGAGGCGTGGCCAGTACGACAGCGTCTTGTGCCCTTCGAACGGGCTGAGCGGGTTCGCCTTGTAGTCGGCGATAGAGACGCCAACGCCCCGCTCGAACATCTCGCGCGGGTACTGCGTGGCGGGCTGGGCCACGATGAGCACGGTGGGTTGCTGCGCCTGGGGTGTCGCCGCCCCCGCGCCGCGGGTAAGCATGTTGAGGTCGCCGCCGGTGATCGTGAGGCGGACCCGGTAGTGCGCCTGGTCGGGCATCTCCATGCTCGCCCGCGCGACCGTGCGGGACACGGCCTCTTCCAACGCCGCCGTCCGCAACGCATCGGACAATCCCAATGCCCGCGCCGACTCCGCCAGGCGCTTCATGTGCTCGGACAGGTGGATCACCCGCACGCGCTGCAGCGCCTCGACCTCCGCCTCTTCTTTGGCTCTTTGGCCAATCCCCACACTCGCCACCCGCCCCGCGATCGCCGTCATTGTCTCAAACAGGCCCACCCCGTGCTGGAACCCCGCGTCGAACGCGGACACCGACGCTTCTTCGCGCGAGAGGAACCTGCCGTTGAGGAAGACGGTTGCCATTCACACGCAGGGTACGAGCCACGACCGCCCCAAACCGTGTTGGGTCCGGCCCGTGCAGCCCGCGAGGTCTACAGGCACGGACCGCCGGCAAACACGCTCAGGAACGACTCGATATCCAGCGTGTCCGGGAAGAGCGTGTCCGTGTTGAAGTCGATCGGATCGCAGTTACCCGTGCTGCACGCGCCGCCCGCGAACACCGTCAGGAAGTCGCTGATGTCCTGCACATCCGGGAAGAGCGTGTCGTTGTTGAAGTCCACTCCCCGGCACACATGGTCGAACGTGACCGTGACGGATGTGTCCGTGTACTCCACGCTCGCCTGCACCTGCCGCGGCGTGCCGGTCACTTCCACAACGTCGAAGCTGTTCTGCAGACCCCCGGCCGCCGTCACGAGCGTGAAGGAGTCGCCCGAGGAGGGCGTGTACCCCGGCCGGCAGACTAGGCGCAGGATGCCGTTGAAGAACTTGCTCCCCGAAGCATTGCTGAAAAGGAGCGTGTCGTACTGGCCCGGCCCGCTCCCATATATATCGCACTCTGTCACCGCAGTCCCGGAGGCCGCGTAGGTGAATTGGAACTCGAGCGTGCCCGCGCTCCCGGGGGTTCCGGGCTTCAGCACGCCGTTGTGCGAGTAATGGCCGTCAATCACACCGACGCCACCCACGGTGCCTGTTCCCATGTTGATGATGCTGGCCGAGCTGGTATTCGTGACGTGCAGCCGCGCAAGCGACCGGTTGTTCGCCGGCGCGTTCAGCAGCACAGTGCCCGACCCTGAAAACTGGATCGCGGTGGAGCACTCGATGCTCGCGACACCGGGCCCCGCACCCGGGTTGACCGTGATGACGCCGTCGTTGTAGAAAGGCGTGGTATTGATGCGGGCGGTCCCGCCGCTCTGCACCGCGAACGTGCCTCCCGTCAGCACCTGCATCCCGATGTAGCTGACGGTGGCGTTCTCCCCCGCGAGCGAGATGAGCCCGCCGTTGAGTGTGTTCATGAGGCAGCTCGAGCAGGAGGAGCTCGCGAATTCAACAGTCCCGCCGTTCGCGGTTATCTGGCCGCCGGACGAGGTGACACCCGCGTTGAAGCGGAGGATCCCACCGCCACCGGCACGCAACGTCCCCGCGTTGTCGACCGGCGAGATGACCGTCAGCACCTCTCCCGCGTGGTTCGCGGAAATGGTCCCGTTGTTGGTCGAGGGCACGAAGAGCACGCCGTCGCCGCGCACCGTGAAGTCCGGTCCGATGACGATCGACCCGCCGGAGCCCAGCAGGCGGCTGCTCGCCGCGTTCGACGGGTCGCCATCGAGTTCAAGAATTCCTGTGCCGTTCAGCGGCGTGGCGGCGGTGCCGAAAGAGATTTGCGTATTGCCCACGGCGCCACCGACGAGGTTGACGAGCCCATTGCACGTGAGGCCGCTCCCACCAAGCGTCATTGTCGCGTTGTTCTGGATCGTGAGCACCGGGTTCGCGCGCGGCATGGTGATGCCGCCCACCGTGTGGCTCGCACCCATCGTCACGGTGTACGTACCGACAGGGTCGATCGTGGCGGATTCGCCCAATGTGTCGGGCACGTTGGTGCCGCTCCAGTTCGCGGCGGCCGCCCAGTTGCCGCTGGTGGCGGCGGCCCAGGTCCGCACCTGCGCAGGCGAAGACGACGCTGCCAGCCCACCAAACACCATCACGACCGCGACACGGGACGCGCTGCGCATGACCAACTCCCTTCCCTGCCGATACCCACCGACGCGTGAACACTTCGCCGCAACGTCGGCGAGCGGGGCAGCATATGAGAAAGCCGGTGTCGGCACAACCCAAACAGGGCACGCCTGATGTTCAAACAAACGAGGGAGTGGTTTTATGGGGCCTCTGCTTGCAATGACAGTCACGAGGCCTCGCGTGCGAGTGTGAAACCCGTGCCGCTACAGGCATGGCCCTCCGGAGAACACACTCAGGAACGAATCGATGTCGAGCGTATCGGGGAACAAACCATCGTTATTGAAGTCGATGAACTCGCACTCGGTAGTGCTGCACGGGCTTCCCGCGAACACCAGAAGAAAGTCGTCAATGTCCGCCGTGTCGGGGAACAAGCCGTCGTGGTTGAAGTCGACGGGCCGGCAGAACCGGGCGATCCAAAGCTCGGTTCGGAACTGGCCGAGCCCGTACTCGTGTGTTGCGGTGCCCACCACCGTCGCACCATCGTCCGAAATGAACTGTGCGAGAGCGCTGTTCCAGTACGCCGGCACAGCGGCCCCACGCAGAGCGAGGAACGTGTCTGTCGTCACCGGCTGGTGCTGGGGCTCATGAATAGACCCAAACTGCCCGTTGCTGCTCAGCACAATCCCTCCGCTGGTCACGGCGCGGGGCAGAGACGACAGGGTGGACAGCATCGTGCTGACGCCGCTGGTGGAATCCCAGAAGAACGTGAATGGCCCCGTGCTTGCCGGGGTGTACACGACGACCGAGGCGATGACATACCGCCCGTTGCTGGAGATGGCGTGTGACGCGGAATCCGTGGCGACGTAGGAACCACTGATGGGAAGGGGCAGCGAAACCGCCGACCCCGACGGGCCCGCGCCATAGGCAGTATTCAATCCACTGGCATACCGGATTGCGCAGTAGGAAAGTCCCCGCCCAGCGTCCTGGATCGAGTAGAACGGTTGGCTCCCCAGCGTGCGGACCTGCCCATCCCAGAAGACCGCCCGCGGCGAACTCCCGTTGGGAGGAAATGGGTGGTATACCGCGAACGCCATGCGGCTGCCGTCGTCGTTCAAGACGGCGGATGCCGGGGGCGTCAACTGGTCCGGCTCGGGCAGCTGCTGCCAGCCGCTGGCCTGCGTCCAGCGGAACACTGAGGAGTTCGTATAGCGAGCCGCGCTCACAACCTCTCCATTCCCCGAAAGATCCGTGACGGGCGCGTTCACCGGCGGGAGCGCAGTCCACCCAGTTCCGCGTCGCCAGAGGTACGCCGCACTCCCGCCCTGGGCTAGCAGCACCGAACCGTCGTTAGAGATTCCCACGACTTGAGGCAGCGACCCATCCGGAAGGAACTCGAGCGGAAAGAAACCAGCACCCTGAGCCGCGCACGGGAGAGTGGCGATCAAAGACAACAGGGTGCACGCCATGAGGCGATGGAACATACGTCCTCCGCGGCTGGGTCACAGTCTTCAGCAGGAGACATCCTACCTGACTCACGCGGGGCCGGCAAGGCTTATTGGTTCCGTATTCCCTTCAGTCGCACTTCTCCCCTACTTGCCAAATGTGAACTGCCCCCCCACCGCATCGACCTTCACACTATCACTCGCGCCAAACTCGCCGGCCAGAATCCGGCTGGCGAGCGCGTTCTCGATCCGCTGCTGGATCGTGCGCTTGAGGGGCCTCGCGCCGAACACCGGGTCCCAGCCCTCGCTCGCGAGCTGCTGCTTCGCGGCGTCCGTCAGCGTCAGCGTGATGTCCCGCTCGGCGAGACGCTTCCGCAGGCGCTGCAGCTGGATATCCACGATCGCGCCCAGGCTCTCCTTGCCCAGCTGGTGGAACACCACGACCTCGTCGATGCGGTTGAGCAGTTCGGGCCGCATCAGCCCGCCCTGCATCTGCATCGCGGCCCTGCTCATGACTTCCGTCACCTTCGCGGGCAAGCCCGCGGCTTTGCCAAACTCGTCGGCCATCATCCCGGCCGGTCCGCGCTTGAGCAACTCGCGGATCGCCGCTTCGATCTCCCAGTCCTCCGCGCCGGTCGCGGCGAGTTCCTGGATCTGCGCGCTGCCGTAGTTGCTCGTCATGACGACGAGCGTGTTGCGGAAGTCCACCGTGCGGCCCTGGCCGTCGGTCAGACGCCCATCGTCGAGCACCTGCAAGAGGATGTTGAACACGTCCGGGTGCGCCTTCTCGATCTCGTCGAGCAGCACAACGCAGTAGGGCCTTCGCCGTACGGTCTCGGTGAGCTGCCCGCCCTCGTCGTAGCCGACGTAGCCAGGGGGTGCGCCGATCAGCCGCGCGACAGCGTGCTTCTCGCCATACTCGCTCATGTCGACGCGCACCATCGCCTCCTCGGTGTCGAAGAGGAACTCGGCGAGGGCCTTGCACGTCTCGGTCTTGCCCACGCCCGTGGGACCAAGGAACAGGAAACTGCCGATGGGCTTGTTGGGGTCGCTCAGGCCGGCCCGGGCGCGGCGCACGGCGTCGGACACGGCCTTCAGCGCGTGCTCCTGGCCCACAACCCGCTTCTGCAGCTGGTCCTCCATGCGCGTCAGTTTCTCGCGCTCCCCCTCGACCAGCCGTGACACCGGGATGCCCGTCCACCGCCCCACCACTTCCGCGATGGCCTGCGCGTCGACCTCTTCCTTCACGAGCGCGTCGCCACGCGACTGGCGTTCGGCCAGCGCCTTCTCGGCCGTCGCCAGGCGCTGCTCGAGGTCGCGCATCTCCCCGAACCGGATACGCGCCGCCGCCTCCAGCTCTCCGCGCCGCTGCGCCTGCTCGAGCGCTACCTGTTTGGCACCCATCTGCTCCTTGATGTCCTTGACGGCGTCGAGCTCCTTCTTCTCCGTCTCCCATCGTGCGGAAATCGCGCGGTTCTGCTCCTGCAGTTCCGCGAGCTCCTTCTCCACGCGGTCCAGCTCACGGGCGGTGCCGTCGGCCTTCGTGACGTGCCCCCGCTCGATCTTGAGCGCCTCACGCTCGATCTCCAGCTGCATGATCCTGCGGCGGAGCTCGTCGAGCTCGTTGGGCATGCTGTCGTTCTCGATGCGCAGCTTGCTCGCCGCCTCGTCCATTAGGTCGATGGCCTTGTCGGGAAGGAAGCGGTCGGCGATGTACCTGTGAGAGAGCTGGGCCGCGGCGAGGATGGCGCTGTCCAGGATGCGTACGCCGTGGTGCGCTTCGTAGCGCGGCTTGAGCCCTCGCAGGATGGCGACCGTTTCCTCCACGCTGGGCTGGTCGACGAAGATGGGCTGGAAGCGCCGTTCAAACGCCGGGTCCTTCTCCACGTGCTTGCGGTATTCGTCCAGCGTGGTCGCGCCGATGCAGCGGAGCTCGCCGCGCGCGAGCGCGGGCTTGAGCAGGTTGCCCGCCGACACCGCGCCCTCCGCCGCGCCGGCGCCGATGATCGTGTGCAACTCGTCGATGAACAAGATGACCCCGCCGTTGCTCGCCTGAACCTCACGCAGCACGGCCTTCAGCCGATCCTCAAACTCCCCGCGGAACTTGGCGCCGGCGAGAAGTTGACCCACATCCAGCGCCATGATGCGCTTGTCGCGCATGCTCTCGGGGCAGTCGCCGTTCACGATGCGCAGGGCCAGGCCCTCGGCGATCGCCGTCTTGCCCACGCCCGGCTCGCCGATGAGCACGGGGTTGTTCTTGGTCCGGCGGCTCAGAACCTGCATGGTGCGCCGGATCTCTTCGTCGCGGCCGATGACGGGGTCGAGCTTGCCCTGCTGCGCCTTCTGCGTCAGGTCGATCGCGTACTTCTTCAGTGCCTCGAAGCTCGCTTCGGCGTTGGGGTCCTGGATGTTCGAGACACCCGATGCCGCACGGATGGCCTTTACCGCGTCCTCGACCCGCTTGCTCGTCACGCCCAGCGTGGTGAGTAGGTCCCGGGCGGGGCCGCCCGCACCGAGAAGCGCGAGCAGCAGGTGCTCGCTGCTGATGTACGCGTCGCCCAGCCGCTTGCTCTCCTGCTCCGCCTTCGCCAAGAGGTCCATGAGCGCGCGACCGGCCTGCCCTCCGCCACTGCTTGTCTTGGGCAGGCGTTCAACCTCAGCCCCGGCAACCTGCGCCACCCGCATCGGCTCGTAGCTGGCCTTCGTCAGAATGCTCCATACTGGCCCGCTACGGTCGGTGAGCATGGCCACCAGAACGTGGAGGCCGGTGACTTCTGGGTTTCCACGTCCGACGGCGTCGCTCTGGGCGTCTGCGAGTGTCTGTTGAGCCGTTGTTGTGAAACGATCCTGCCTCATGGATGGCGTCCTTCCGCTGGGCTTCGCGAACATAACTGCTGATGCCGCAACCGCCCACGTTGTGGCAACCTCCTTCTTCCAATGCAACTAGCGCGCCATGCCCCCGGTGGCTTTTGAAGATGCGGTGGCCCCTTAGCAGCACGCGGCGCGGCAGCTCCCTGCCATTCCGACACAAAATGAGGGCGCCAAGGGACTTTGTTGAGGCCCCAGCCCGGGTAGTCGCGAATATGTACTCTGCCCTCGCGACCCCACCCGATGAACGACACCCATGCGGAGTCTGTAAGGGGTGCGGTTGACGCGCCCGCTCGAGGAGGTTACAACTTCCTCCCCAAGACCACTTTCCGGAGGTTTCCCAATGCGCAGCCAGAAGTTCGCTCGCCTCGCCACCCTGTCCCTCGCCGCCGTCGGTGCATCACTCGTTGGCTGCGGCGCCACTTACAAGGCCGGCGATGAAGGCCGCCACGCGGCTATCCAGGACGATGTCACGCCGGAGCTGATGACCCAGCACCAGCGTCACATTGACGTCGACGATGAAATTGCGATGACGTGGGACAACAACAGCCGCATGATGTGGGCCGACCTGCACCGCTTTTTCCTGAACGACCGCCCCAGCCTGCTGACGACGTCACCGACTCCGTACTAGGCGTCCGAATTCACTGTGCACAGCCTTCTCAAACGCCCCGCCACCCGGCGGGGTGTTTTCTTCTTGGGTGGGCTGACCCATGGACGGAGGCGAACCAAGGTTTGAGTACGCGCGCCGAAATGCAAAGCACCCCGGCCAGCGCCGGGGTGCTCCGCAAGAAAGTCTGATGCTTCAGCTTCAGGCGGTGGTGTACTGCCCGCGAGAAACCTTCTTGAAAGCCCTGCGGTGCTTGAGAAGCGCCTGGTTGACGATCGTGCGGAAGTTCGCCGCGTGCGAGGAGTAGCCGTCCTTCCGGACAGCGTTCGCCAACTCGGTGACGCCCATGGTCTTGCCGGCAAGCGTCTTGGACATTGCCTGGACAAGTGTCATGGAGTTCTGAGGCCGCGTCCGCCGCCCCCCACTACCCGCCGAGCCGCCCGCCGCGGCAATCTGCGCCTCGATGGACGCGAGCTTCTTCGCGACCTTGTCGCGCTTGCGTTCAAGAGACTTCAGCGACTTCGAGCGGCGCTTGATTTCCTTCTGGAGGACCGAAACCGGAAGACTCGCGAGCGACGAAGGACCTGGACGGCGACCCATGTGGAGATTCCTTTGGCGAGGGCGGCAATCGTGCCGCAGAGTTGTGCGTGCGCAACATCAAAGTTGCAAATTCAACACAGATATGCGCAATACTATCTTGCGCGAGCACAGAAACAATGTTGCAGACGCTCGCGTCCAAAGAAATACAGCACAACACCAACCATCATGCGAACGCACAATGAGACTCTTATCACCCACATAAGCGGGTGCGTGCGATCACTGGGACGTGTGCACTTGCAGGCGAGTAAGTAGGTCTTCGAAGTGATCGAGGCCGTAGAACTCGATCATGAGCCGCCCACGCTTGCCCTGGCGGTCCGTCACAATGGATACTTTCGTGCCAAGGTGTTCGCCGATCTGTCGTTCCAGATCGCGCAGCACCGCCGTTCGTGGGGATGCGTCTTCCGCACCGGGCTTTGTCACCTTCTTGGTGAGCGCCGCGGTCTCCTGCTCCATACGACGAACGCTCCAATGCATCATCGCCGCAAGCTTCGCGAGACGCTCACGCTTTTCGCCCGCCTGCACCGCAAGCAGCGCCTTCCCATGGCCTTGCGTTAGAGTCCCCCTGGCGATCATTTCCGCGATCGCGGGCTCCAATTCCGTGAGCCGCATCAGATTTGCCACGCTCGGACGCTCCAGCCCAACACGCCGCGCGAGCTCATCCTGCGTTAGTGAAAACCGCTCCGCCATCGCTTTGAGCGCGAAGGCGCGGTCCATCGGGTTCAAGTCTTCTCGCTGGATGTTCTCTACAAGCGCCCATTCGGCGGCGAGTTCGTCAGAGAGGTCGCGCACCAGGGCCGGGATCACTTCGAGCCCCGCAAGCATGGCCGCGCGCCACCTGCGCTCGCCCGCCACGAGCTCGAACCTCGATCCCGACTTTCGCACAATGACCGGCTGCATGAGCCCGCTGTGCTTGATCGACTCCGCCAGACCCGCGACACCCGCGTCGTCCATGTGTTTGCGCGGCTGGAATGGCGAAGGCTGAATCAAAGAAACCGAGATACTCGCAAGGTCCGATAATAAAGAATCTGAAACTTCGATTTTTGCATTTTCAGGAGACTTCGTTTCCCTTGGAGCGACCAGAGTTTCCGTGGGCGCAGGCGCAACCACGACAGGGACTTGGGCAAGTCCCACCAAGCTGCTGAGTCCTTTCCCGAGTTTTCTTGGTTTGTTGTCCTGGGTCATCGATACGCCTTCCGTGGTCATGGTGGGCCTCCTTGGCGATCGATGATATCCGAGGGCGCATGGTTTGGAAGCTCGCTGACGATGCGCCGCAAGGCCCTCGCACAAGTTGTCGATATGGCTGAGGTGCCAAAGGAACTGTTCCACGAGGAACATACAGCAGAACAGCGGCCTCTCGAGCAGCCGGGGCTGGCGTTGTCCATGGTTGCGCACGAAGTCCGGAACGCCCTCACCCCGGTACGCAGTCAGTGTGAACTCGCCCTGCTCGACCGCCCCACTGGCCGCGCTAAGTCTGCACTGGAATCCGCCGCAAGGGCCTGCATCGACGCTGTCGAGGCAATGCAGGCAATTTTGGATGCGTCCGTTGCCGCGGCAACATCACCCAACCGCACCGATCTTGCGGAGGCGATCGAATCAGTCGTGGGTTCCATCGGGTCTTCTACAAACGTCGCCATAACTGTTCCCCGTGGAACCTGGTGCGATGCTCCACGTGCGGTGGTCAAGGTCGTCTTCGGAAACCTCATTCGCAACGCTCTCGAGGCCACGCCGGGACGCGATACCAGGGTGACGATCCACGCAAGCCAGAGCGGCAGCACCGTTCAAGTCCGCGTGCAGGACAATGGCCACGGATTGCCGTCTGCCACACACGCGAACCCGTTCATTCCTTTCCAGCGATCTGCGAGCGGCGGCGCTGGCCTTGGGCTTGCCATTTCTGCTAATCTATTACAAGCTCATGGCGCGACGCTCACGCTCGAGAGCACAGGCAGTAACGGTACCACATGGTTGATTTTGCTACCCCTTGCAACGAACGAGAATTCTGCAGCCGCATAGTTATAGGACGTTATTCGTCCGCAGTCATCACGACGACGTCAGTCGCATCCACGTGCGCTGAGTGAGCTTCGATCGTCCCGCTTTTGGGGTTTGTCGCGATGGCGTGCAGGCACGTGCCGCCTGCGGCATCGAGCCGCACTTGCAGTAATTCCCCTAAATAAGTAGTCTCGCGCGACTTCACGGAGAAGGTATTTGGACCGGGCGAGGGCGGGTTCAGTTGGAGGGCTTCGTGGCGAATGGACAGCAGCACGCTGGTGCCCGTGGTGGGGGGGTTCTGACGCGCGGTTGCCTGCACGGCACCCAGGCCGGTGAGGACGGTGATGAGCCCGCGATCCACCGATTCGACGACGCCCGGGACGATGTTGGTTTCGCCCAGGAACTCCGCGACAAATCGGCTGGCGGGTTCACGGTACAGGGCTTGGGGCGTGCCCATCTGCATAACGCGTCCGCTGCGCATGATCGCGACGCGGTCCGCCATGCTGAGCGCTTCCTTCTGATCGTGCGTGACATACACCGTGGTGGTGCCGGCCGCTTTGCACACGCGTCGGATTTCGCTGCGGAGCTCCACGCGGAGCTTGGCGTCGAGGTTGGAAAGTGGCTCGTCGAGCAGCAGGACGCGCGGCTTGATGACGATCGCACGGGCGAGCGCGACGCGCTGCTGCTGACCGCCCGAAAGCTGGTTGGGTTTGCGTTGCGCGTACTGCTCCATGCGCACCTGCGCAAGGGCCTCGCGTACAAGCGATTCCCTCGCTTCTTTGGGTGTCTTCCGGACTTCGAGCCCGAACGCGACGTTCTGCGCGACGGTCATGTGGGGCCACAGCGCATAACTCTGGAAAACCATGCCCGTGTCCCGCTTTTCCGCGGGCAGGAAGGTGACGTCGGTAGGGGGGGCCGAGCCGCTGTCAAACAGGATCTGTCCCGATGTTGGTTCGATAAAGCCCGCGATCATGCGCAGGAGCGTCGTCTTGCCGCAGCCGGAGGGGCCCAGCAGGAAGAAGAGCTCGCCGGGCTCGATGGAGAGCGACACGCCGTCGACCGCCGTCGTGGGTGGCGCAGCGCCGACGCCGGGGAAAGCCTTGACAAGGCTCTTGATATGGATGGCGGTGGAACCCATGGGCGCGGAGGGTAGCCGGTCATGCGCGGGCGGCTGGCGGAGTGCGGTCGCTTCACCACTACTAGTACAGGAGATCATAAAGAAGGAACGAAGAAGTGTGGACGGGTGCTTTGGTTGGCACGTTGCGCCTTCTGTTAAGCGATTCGGGAGAGCCTCTACTATCACGCATGGCGTCAGGCCCCACACCACTTCAGCGCATTGAACAACTCAGACGGTTGCGCGTGCGCGGGGTGCCGGACCTGTCGGTGCGAGCGGACGCCGATGGTGCGTTGCGTGAGTTGAAGAAGATGAAGCGTGCGAGCGGCGCGCTGGGTGAGCAGTGGGGGAGCCTCGTGCCGAGCGCGATCGCGGGCGTGACCAGCCCCGGGCGATTTTCGCGCGGGGTGCTGACGATCCACGCGACGGACGCGTCGGCGAAGTATGAGTGCGAACGGTGGCTCAGCGCGGGCGGCGACGCATCGCTGCGGGTCGCGGTGCAGGGGCTGCGGACAATCAAGGTTGTGGTGTGAACACCATTCAGGAAACCGCGGAGAGGGCGCGTGACGACGACCTGCTCGCGCGTGCGATGCGTGGATCACGCCTCCGGTGTCCGTTCTGCGAGTACGACCTCCGGGCGGCCGTGAGCGTCACGTGCCCGGAGTGCGGGCGCGCGCTGACGTGGAAGGACTTTCAGGACGACCGCCAGATGCCGCGCAGCCGGTTTGTGGTGCTGGTGTTGATGGGGTTGTCGTTGTGGTGCGCGATGGGTGTGCTCGGGTTGCCGCTGGTGCTGCTGATCCCTGGTGACATGATGATGCGCGCGGTAGCGTCGTTGACGGACATGTTCGTCATCGCGGCCAGCGTTTCGCTGCTGGTGCGGTGGGGCATGCGTCCCAAGCTGCTGCTCGCGCTCCCGCACGGGCAGCGCCTGTGGACAACGATCCTCATCGCGCCGGCGGGCGCGCTGATTTTCTTGCTGGTGCCGGCAACGATTGCCCTCTGCGCGTGGTGTCTGTGGTGGGCGTGAGGAAGTTTGTCAGCGGCTATTCATCTCCCCCACCCCGTGCCTGGCCCGGCGGCACGCGCCGGCGCGTCGTGCCGTAGAGCGAACGCGGGGGCGGGCGCAGCGCGGGCGCTGCGGGCTTGGGTTCTGGCATGGGCGGCGGCGTTTGCGGCGCACGGTCCCGCTGCGAGGGCGGGCGGAGCGTGAGTTGCGGTGCCGGTGCGGGCGAGTTGTTGTCTGAAGGCCTGCGCTGCTGGCCTTCCGGTGGCGTGCCGCCCTGGGGCTGCGCGCCATCCTGTGCACCATTCTGTCCGCCCCGACCACGGCGGCGACGACGGCGGCGGCGGCGCTTCCCGCCTTCACCGTTCTCGTCTGAGCCGCCGGGCTGCTGCCCTTGCGGCGCTTGCTGTCCTTCGGGCGCGTGGTCGTCGAAGCCGGCGTCGTCCTCCTCGGCATCGCCGACCGATTCGCTGCTGGCCGCGGCGGGCGCCTTGTTCACTGGCGCGTTCGCACTTTCATCATCGTCCCACTCGCCGTCAGCAGGCGTCGGGGCACCGCCGGGATTGAGTTCACCGTTCTGCGGCTGGTCCACCTGCGCACCCTGCGGGTTCTGCCCGCCACGGCCGCGGCGACGACGGCGGCGACGGCGGCGCTTGCGCGGCTGCCCGTCGGGCCCCAGTTCGGTCGGCGCGTCCGGGGGACCACCTTCACCGGTCGGCACA
>CALLYM010000180.1 GCA_937858155.1 uncultured Phycisphaerales bacterium
GGGGCGTCGGCCGGCCTCGCTAGGGTGAGCGAACAGGTGTTCGGGTGCCGAGGGAGGTCACGTGCGGGTGCTGGGGATCGACCCCGGACTGACCCGATGCGGCGTCGCCGTGGTCGACGGGGCACCGGGTCGCACGCCGGCGGCGGTGCATTTCGGCGTCGTCCGGACCGTCGCGGACGAGCCCGTGGAGGAGCGGCTGACGGCGCTGTCGGCCGAGCTGGCCCTGCTCGTGGACGAGCATCAGCCCGACGCGATCGCGATCGAGCGGGTGTTCAGCCAGCACAACGTCCGGACCGCCATGGGTACCGCCCAGGCCGCGGCGATGGGTCTGCTGCTCGCCGGGCAGCGGCGCATCCCGGTGGCGCTGCACACCCCGACCGAGGTCAAGGCGGCCGTCACGGGGAGCGGGCGGTCGGACAAGTCGCAGGTGACGTCCATGGTGACGCGGATCCTGCGGCTGCCGGGCCCGCCCCGGCCGGCCGATGCCGCGGTCTTCTGTGCCGTGCACGACGTGCTCGACGGCCACGTCCGCACCGGCCCCGACCTGCTGCCGCCGATGACGCACCTCGGCCCGGCGGCGCCGTGCGGGCTGCACCGCTACGAGAGCGACCAGTTCGGCCCGGAGTACGCCGACAACCTGTTCTGCTGCCAGTTCAACCTCCGCAAGGTGTCGCGGCACGTGCTCGTGCCGGCCGGCTCGACGTACACCACCCGTGATTCCGACTTCCTCGTCTCGGACAACCACGACTTCCACCCGACGGACGTGATCGAGGACGCGGACGGCTCGCTGCTCGTGGTCGACACCGGCGGCTGGTACAAGCTCTGCTGCCCGACCTCGCAGCTGGTGAAGCCCGACGTGACCGGCGCTATCTACCGCGTCCGCAAGACCGGGGCGCACCAGGTGTACGACCCCCGCGGGCTGAAGATCGACTGGAACACCGAACCGGGAAACCTGGAGAAACTTGCGAAGTTGCTCGACGACCCGCGGCCGGCGGTCCGGGAGCGTGCAATTCAGACGCTCGGGGCCGCGGGCGACGACGCACTGGCTCCGCTCACCGCGATCATCCGGCGATTCCGCCCGGCGTCCGAAACGGCCCGGCTCGGGGCCGTGTGGGCGGCGTGCCGGTCGGAGGTCGCCGACGCCCGCGAGATCCCGCGACTCGTGGTAAAGGAGGCCGACCGGTTGGGCGCGAACAGCGGGCGGCACGAGCCTGTGGTGCGAGCGGCGTTGCACGCCGTCGGCCTACACCGCGACCGGAAAGCATTTTCGGGAGGCCAGATCGGCTTCTTGTCCCGACAAACGGACGATCTCCATGTTCTCAGGTTGACCGCCGAAGCCATCAGTCGGATCGGCCGGATGGACTCGCTCCGGACGGCCGATTTGCTCCACGCTCTGCAATCTGAACGGGCGGACCGGACGCTCCAACACGCCGTGACGATCGCGGTAATCGCGGCCGGCGACCCGGCGGTTCTCACGAGAGAAGCCGAGAAGGGGTGGCACCCGGTTCGGGCGGCGTGCCTGACGGCGCTCGACCAGCGACCGGATACGAAGGTAAGACCGAAATCAGTCCTCGACGCGCTAGACGCGAAGAATGCCGCGCTCTCGGAAACGGCGTGGTGGATCGCCGGGCACCATCCGGAATGGGGGAACCGGCTCGCCGAATACCTCGACACCCGGTTCGAGGGCATCGAGAAACTGACGCCGCCCGAACAGGACGAACTCGTCCGCCGGGCTCTGCCCTTCCTGAAAGGCGAACCGGTCCGCGGTGCGTTCGGCGTGGCCCTCGGGAAGACTACGACCGCCAACGGCCAGCGACCGGTACTCCGTGGGATGGCCCGCGCCGGGTTGAAGTCGTTCCCGCATGAGTGGGAGTACGGGGTAACTCTCGCGCTGTGCTCGCGCTCCCCGGACGTGGTGCGGGACGCGGCCGCCGTGTTGCGGGCGGCGCCCTGACCAAAGTCCACCTGCGTGCCCGAGACGCGCACACCCAGGCCGACGTAGAGGCCCGTGGGGCGCTGGTCGTCATTGGCATTGCTGGTGCCGGGGTGGGCACGTTCGAGGTAGAGCAGGTCCTGAAAGTTGGCGCGGCTGGCCTTGAATCCGTCGGTGTTGATGTTGGCGAGGTTGTTGGCGCACACGTCAAGCGCCGTGTTGAGCGCCGAGAGCGCGGAAGATGCCGATTGAAGCGCATTGATGGCCATTCAGTACTCCGGGATAGGTGCAGGGCGAGGTCTGGGCGACAGCGTGACGCAAGAGCCTTGCCATGCGCGCCGCGCGCGAGACCACCTGGGTCCGCCGCATACATCCGCTTGCATTGAACCCTCATGCGAGGTAGACTCGTGCAACGGTCAGTTCGTGCGCCTGTCGCGCAACGACGGCCGCCCATTGAGAAAGGGAAAGCATGGCCAAGAGAACCACGATGCGTTCCAGCAAGGGGAAGAAGCTGTACGCCGTCCGCAACGCCGACGGATCGTTCAAGGACATCCAGACCTTCGAACGCGCCCACAGGGCGGACCTCGCGAAGAAGTCCAAGGCCGAGAAGGGCAAGAAGAAAGCCAAGAAAAAGGCCAAGAAGAAGGCGAAAAAGAAGTAATGTGCACACGGGCCCTTCGGGGCCCGTTGTTGTTGATGCCCGGGCGCATCCAGTGCCGCGCGGATTATCCCGAGCGGAGCTGCTGCAGAAGCCGCGCAACCTCGCTGTGCAGCCGCTGCATCGCGGCGTCCGCGCCGTCCTTCATCAGCTCCTCGTGCGGGATCGGCGTGCCATACAGGACGCGCACCCGCTTCCGCCACGGTGTGGGCAGTTTCCTCGACGGGGGCCACGCGTCGAATGCACCGTCGACCGCGGCGGGGAGTACAGGGCATTGAGAACGCTTGACGAGCAACGCGGCCCCGCGCTTGAATTCGTGCATCTCGCCGTCCGCACTCCTGCCGCCCTCCGGGAAAATGATGACCGCACGCCCCAGTTCCAGGCGCCGAAGGACTTCTTTGATGGATGCGGTGTCGTTGCCGTCGCCACGGATGGGGATGGAGTTGAGCTGCGCGATGAGCCAGCCAAAGGGCTTGAACTTGAACAGGCCCACGCGGGCGATGAAGTCAAAGTGACGTCGGGCGGTAAGGGGGCTGCCGATCGCGGGAGGGTCAAGGTACGACTGGTGGTTCGCGACAATTATCAGGGCACCTGTGGCAGGGACGTTCTCCCGACGGGAAGCCGACAGGCCAAAGAACACCTGCAGCACGGTCCTGCACGTGACTGCGCACAACTTGTAGAAGAGCAGGCTCCCCAGCGTCGCCCCCGGCTGGCGCGCCCGCAACGCATCAAGCATGGGCCGAGCGTAGTCCCAGAGAAGCCGGGCCGCCCTCTATTCGGCGCTCCTCCGCATCACGATGTCGTAAAGCGCCTGCACCACCTCCTCGAAGGACATGTGCGAGGTGTCGACGACGTCCGCCCCTTGCGGGCATGTGAGCGGCCCGACTGCCCGGCCCTTGTCCGATCGGTCGCGTGCCTCGATCTCGCGTTGAAGGTTGGCGAGGTCCGCCTCGACGCCAGACTCCCGAAGCTGCGTCAGCCGCCGCTCCGCCCGGACGCGGGGCGAAGCGTCCAGATAAAACTTCACTCTTGCCCCCGGGAACACCACGCTGCCCTGGTCTCGCCCCTCGCTCACCAGGCGCGGGTGATCGCGGGCGATCGCCTGCTGCTGGGCCACCATCTGTTCGCGCAGCGCTTTGACCCCTGCATAAGCGGAAACGACCGCCGTCACGTCCTGCTCGCGGATCCGCACGTTCATGGGCCTTCCGCCCGCAAGAATGAGGGGCGGGTCCTTGGACCAATCGAAGCGGATATCCGCCTCACGCACCGACCGGATGAGCTCTTCGACCTCGTCCAGCGCGATCCCGCGGTCCAGCGCGACCGCCGCCGCGGCACGGTACATTGCGCCGGTATCCAGAAAGTCCAGCCCCAGCCTCCGCGCCAGTTCCCGCGCGACAGAGCTCTTCCCTGTCCCGGCGGGACCGTCGATGGCGATGACGATGGGCTTGCTCAGGTCGAACATGCGGGGGCCCGTCTCCACCACCACCGGCTTCAGGACTCGCAGCGCAGCCCCGGCGGGCGGCGCGGACGGAGGGTTGCCGGCACGTTGGGGCTGCATGGCTTGCTCCTTGAGCACATCATAAGGGGTGTGGCTCTCGGGTGCATAGGGCCGAGAGTTTCCAAACGCATCGATCAGAAAGTGGCACCATACCATACATCTAGACACATGGCAAAGGAACGTGAATCACTGGAGGTGCAGTCCGAGAAGGCCGTCCTGGCCGCAGTCCGACTGCCCGACTCAAACTACGACCAGCGGGACCCCTTCGGCGAACTGCGCTCCTTGGCCGAGCAGGCCGGTGCGCTGGTCGTGGGGGAGTTGCAGCAGCGGCTGGAGCGCCCCGTCGCGGGCACCTACATGGGCGTGGGGAAACTGGAAGAACTCAAGGCCCTCTGCGCCGAGCTGGGCGCAAAAACAATTATTTACGACCACGACCTTTCACCCCGCCAGATCAGCAACATCGAGAAGGCAACCCTGTGCAAGGTCGTGGACCGCTCGGAACTGATCCTCGACATCTTCGCCAGCCGTGCCACCACCAACGAGGCGAAGCTGCAGGTCGAGCTCGCCCAGCTCGAGTACACCGCCCCCCGCCTCCGCGCCATGTGGAGCCACCTGGAACGCATCTCCGGCGGCGTGGGCAGCCGTGGCCCAGGTGAGATGCAGATCGAAATCGACCGTCGGTTGGTCGCGGACCGCAAGGTCGCGCTCAAGCGCGACCTCGAGGTCATCCAGGCGCGCCGCCGGCGCGAGGTGCAGGCCAGGAAGCGTGAGCACTTTACGGTCGGCATCGTGGGCTACACCAACGCCGGCAAGAGCACGCTGTTCAACTCGCTGACCGCAGGCGGCGCGTACGCCGACAACCGCCTGTTCGCGACACTCGTCACCCGCACCCGCCAGTGGGACGTAGGCCCCGGAATCAGCGTCATGCTGTCGGACACCGTCGGCTTCGTGCGCGACATCCCTCACCACCTTGTCGCCTCATTCCGCGCCACGCTGGAAGCGGCTACCCACGCCGACCTGCTGCTCTTCGTCCTGGACATCTCCGACCCTGCCGCGGAACTCCACTACCAGACAGTGACCACCACGCTCGACGAACTCATGGAGGAAGTAGCGGCGGCCGAAGCCGAGAACGGCGCTAAGGGCTGGAAGCCCCCGCCGCGGGTCCTCCTGCTGAACAAGGCCGATCGCCTGCACGACAACCGCGACGTGCTGGTCTGGCAACGCAAGTACCCCGACGCCATACCTCTCTGCGCTCTCGCGCCGCGGGCGACAGGGCCGGCCCCCTTGGGGCAGGAGCAGCTCCGACGCCTGGTGCTGGAACATGCGCAGGGAGGCGTCGAAGTGTTTGATGTGACCGTGCCGCTCGAGGATGCCCGCACGATTAGCCTCATCGAGCGCCAGGGACAGGTCCTGTCCCGCGAGTACGCGATGGACGCCTCGCCACCGACAGTGACGCTGCGGGCAAGGATTGGCCGGCGCCAGCTGACCGCGCTCAAGAGCGCGGGCGCTCGCCTGGACCTCGCCGACGAACGTGGTGAACGCGTCCGACTCGTCGCCGACACGAGCGCCGAAAGAACCGGCTGGGGAAGGGATTAGCCTCCCCGGCCGGTCGAAGTGTTGATGCGCCGTGAGTGGCTCCTGTTGGACGCTACAGGCACGCCCCGCCGCTGAACACACTCAGCAGGCTGTCGATGTCCAGCGTGTCCGGGAAGAGCCCGTCGTTGTTGATGTCGATGTCGCCGCCGGCGTCGCCGAAGCGCCCCGTTACGTCGAACTCCTCCACTGGGCCTGCAAACACCGTGGCTGGGACCCCGCCTGTTTCCGCGTCTACCGCTGCGACAGCAGGTACCCCGTCGTCGGCGTGCAGTACACCATGGCGTTCCACCTGAGGGAAAGACCAACGGTGTGATTGCCGACGCAGAGCCGATGGACTGATGCGCAGTGCCGAACGACGGCGTGGTGGGGGTACTCAATCCTCCGGCTGTTCCCCCTCCGGCGCCATCTTCACGATCTTGGGGTCAAACCGCGCAATCGCCTGCACCAGGTCCTGCTGCGCAGCCATGACCGACGCGATGTCCTTGTACGCGCCGGGCACTTCGTCGAGCCCGGCCGACAGCACCTCGATGCCGAGATCGTCGAGCTGTTTACGCACGTTGCCCCAGCGGAAGTTCTCCTTCGCCTTCGTCCTGCTCATCATGCGCCCCGCGCCGTGCGACGCCGATCGCAGCGACGCCGCGCTCCCCAGCCCGCGCACGACAAAGCCGGGCGTGGCCATGCTGCCGGGGATGACCCCGAGCACGCCCGCGCCCGCCGGCGTCGCGCCCTTGCGGTGCACGACCACTTCTTCCTCGCGCCCCTCGATGACGTGCATCTCCTTCCAGGCGAAGTTGTGGTGGTTCTCGACGCCCGCGACCGCCTCCGCGCCCAACGCCTTCACGATGTTGCGGTGGATGATCGCGTGGTTCGCCGCGGCGTACTGCCCCATCAGGTTCATGGCGTCCCAGTATTCCTTGCCCTCCTGCGTCGCAAGGTCCAGCCAGGCGAGACGGCTCTGCTCCTTCGGGAGGTCCGCGCGCAACGACATCGCGAGGCGGCTGTAGTGATTGCACACCGCCGCACCCGTCCCGCGCGAGCCCGAGTGGCTCAGCAGCGCCAAGTACTCACCTGGCGCGAGCGACCACTCCCAGCCCGAGCCGAAGCCCGCGTCCACGCGCGCAGCGCTGCCACCGCCCTCCAGCACCGTCAGCACGCCGAATTCCACGAAGTGGTTGCCGCTGCCGCTCGTGCCCAGTTGCGCCCACGCCTTGTTCTTGAGCCCCGCCGTCACAGGGCTCACCGCCCAGTCGGCGTCCAGCACGCCGTGCTCCTGGCGCTTCTTCCACTCCTGGCCCACGCCGAACTTGGTCTGCTCCTCCAGCGCGCGCACAAGCCGTTTGCGCTCGTGATCGTGCCGCAGCGCCGTCAGCGGCGTGTCCAGCACCGTCAGCTTCATGCGGCACGCGATGTCCACACCCACGGCGTACGGGATCACGCACCCGCGCGTGGCAAGCACGCCGCCGATGGGCAGGCCGTACCCCACGTGCGCATCAGGCATGAGCGCACCGGCGGCGGCGACGGGCAGGCTGGCGGCGTTGGCCATCTGGTCGATGGAGGGCTTGTCGATGTCGGCGCCCCATTGACGCCAGGGGATGGAGGGGGGCATAAGAAATCCTTGATAAGCTGGACAAGAAGTGGGGAGAGAAGGACGAGGGAATTGCCCTCACACCTTGACGGGTGAAGCCTGTTCCTGCGGCGGGTCTTCGGGCGGTCTGGAAGGCGGCGCGTCGCCATAATCCATCTCGCCCTGCAGGTACAGGTGAAGCACCCGCATCGCCGAGGCCTGCAGCGCCGACTCGGCAGCCGTGAGTTGCTTGACGCCAAAGTCACACGAGGCCTGCACGTAGCGCAGGTGCTCCAGCGTGTCGAGCGCGGCCTGCACGCGTGGCGGCAGGCTGGTCATGAAGTTGCCCATGGGAGTACATCCAATCGCCCGCGCAGTGCGAGTGCACCCAAAGCGCGGTGTGGCGTGCGAAAAAAAAGATCTAAGAATGTGGGGGTCGGGCATGCCGGCAGCCCGAGGCAGCAGCGGAAAGGCCCGACGGTGGAATTATGCCAATCCGCAAGACAGCGGGCGGCGGGTGTATTGGCTCAACGCTGTCATGAGGCTGCTCCGTGCGGGCCCGCCATGCGGACCCGAGGAAAGTATTCCCACCGGGTCGCATGGCGTCAACTGAGAATGCGTCTCATGTTGCTCGTACGGGCAGAATACCATTCTGCCGCACGGCCAATCAGCGAGAACCACCATGCCGCACTACCTGAAACTCGGCCTCATGCCCCAGAAACGCCACGTGCAGTTCCGCCGCCCCGACGGCTGCCTGTACAGCGAAGAGGTCTTTGGTACCGAGGGCTTCAGCGGCCCGACCACGACGATGTACCACATCCACCCTCCGACCCAGGTCTACGGGTGGAAGCCGCTGTACGCCACGAAGGTGGAGTACGTGGAGCCGGAGATCATGCGGATGCGCCACGTCAAGAGCGCACCCCTGCAGCCCAAGGGCGACTTTGTCACGGGGCGAGTTGTCCTTTTCGGCAATTCCGACTGCGAGATGGCCGTCTGCAACCCCGCGGAGCAGATGTCCTATCACTACAAGAACGGACAGGGCGACGAGTGCCTCTTTATCCATTACGGCAGCGGCGTCGCCCACACGATGCTGGGCTCGCTGAAGTTTGGTCCACGCGACTACCTGGTCATCCCCAAGGGCGTGATCTACACGATCGTCTGGGACAAGCGGAAGAACGGCCCCGACGGCAAACCCACCGATGGTGGCCCGAGCGTGGAGTCATGCCCGTTCGGCAAGGTGCTCTTGATCGAGACGACCAACGGCAGCCACATCGGCCCGCCCCCGCGGTATGTTTCGAAGATGCACGGGCAGTACCTGGAGCATGCGCCGTTCTGCGAGCGAGACCTCCGCACCCCCGAGATGCCCATGACCTGGGACGAGCGTGGGGACTTTGAGGTGCGCATCAAGGCCCGCGACCTCGTGCACTCGTACACCTACCACTACCACCCGCTCGACATCGTCGGCTGGGACGGCTGCTACTACCCGTTCGTGTTCAACGCCGACGACTTCAGTCCCATTACCGGCAAACTGCACATGCCGCCGCCGATTCATCAGACCTTTGAGGCCCACAACTTCGTCATCTGCACCTTCGCCCCCCGCATGCTGGACTACCACCCGCAGTCGATCAAGGTGCCGTACAACCACAGCAACCTCGACAGCGACGAAGTCCTCTATTACGTCGAAGGAAACTTCGGTAGCCGCAAGGGCATCGAGGTGGGCAGCCTCACGCTGCACCCGCAGGGCATCCCGCACGGCCCACACCCGGGAACCATCGAGGCATCCCTCGCCGCGACCCACACCGCCGAACTCGCCGTGATGTGCGATACGTTCCGCCCGCTCTTCCCCACGAAGGCCGCGCTGGACTTGGACGACACCAAGTACCCCGCGAGCTGGCAGGGCGAGCACTTCCCGGGCCTCTCCACGGGCAAGATGCACCTCAACGGCGTCACCGTCCCACCCGCCAGCGCCGCCGCGTTCCCGCGCGAGGTCCATCCCGTCGCTGTCATCAAGGCGGACGTGGCACAAACGACGATCCCCGCGCCGGGGACGAATGGCGGCGGTGGTATGGGTGGCACAGGCGTCCCGCCCGTGCAAAAGACGGCGACGGCGAACGTGTGGGCGCCGTGATCTGCTGATCGGTATGCTCTGCTCAGGAGTCTCACCATGCGATATCCGTACGCCCGCTTCTTGCCCGCTCTGGCCGTGGTCTGCACTGTGCCGCTTATCACAACGTCCGCGCCGGCGCAGGTTGTGAACGTCGACTCCCGTTTGTACGGCTTTGCCTTCCCCACCGACCCCGCGCCGGTGCCGGGGCAGATCATCACGCCCATCAGCCTTGCGCCGGGCGGCGTGCTCAACCAACTCACGCTTCCCGCGGGGACCTACTCCATCTCCAACGCGACCGGTCTCACCGGCGCGGACCCCAGCTTTACCGGCTGGAACTACAGCGGTGGCTGGGTCTGGTCCATTGTCGTTGCCAACGACGCGACGCACGCGGTGGTTTTTTACGCCGACCGCGGAGGCAACCGCGGCTCGCAGGCGTCTATCGCCGCCCAGCCCGACGTCCAGGCATTCTCCGGAACGTTCACGCTGCCGGCTCCGGCCACGCTCGACTTCATGATCCGTGACTACTACCTGCCCGACAACGCCGGTGGCGTCGCGGTGCTCATCGGGCCGGCGTGCGACTCCATCGACTTCAACCATGACGGCCTGTTCCCGGACACACAGGACATCGACGACTTCCTCAGCGTGTTCAGCGGCGGGGCGTGCAGCACTGCCACCTGCGGCGACATCGACTTTAACAACGACAGCCTCTTCCCCGACACGTCGGACATTGACTCACTGCTCCGCGTCTTTAGCGGCGGCTCCTGCGTGTGAGGACGTACACCAGCGCAGTCGGCCCCCGCCGACGCCACACCAGCGGGCCAGCCCCGGCGCCGCTAGACCTGCCCTTCGAGCTGAGGTTTCTCTCTGAACGACGCGACAAAGATCAGCAGGATCACCCCAGCGAACGCCGAGGGGATCATCCACACCGTGCGCCAATCAACGGCCTTCGTGGTCTGGTTGGTGTAGTGGTCCACAAGGCGGCCAAAGACCTGGTTGCCGATGAGCATGCCGATGCCCTGCGTGATCAGGACCAGGAACCCCTGGGCCTGCGCACGAATCTCCTTCGGGGCGGTGCGTTCTGTGTAAATCTGCCCTGTGACAAAGAAGAAGTCGTAGCAGATGCCGTGGAGGATGATCCCGCCCAGCACCATCCACATGATGTGCTGGTTGCCCATGCCCTGCCAAGCGCCGGCGAACAACGCATAGCGAGCGACCCACGCGAGCATCCCCACCGCGAGCATCCACTTCACGCCCAGCCGGCGGAAGAACAGCGGCATGACGAGCATGAAGAAGATCTCGGACATCTGCCCAAACGTCATCTTGAATGGCACATTCTCGATCCCGGCCTTGACCGCATACTCGCCCGCAAACGCGTAGTACGCGGCGAGGGGAATGCAGATGAGCATCGAGCAGATGCAGAAGACCAGGAACGCCGGCTTTGCGAGGAGACTGAGCGCGTCAAAGCCCAGCATGGACCCAATGTGGACGGGCTTGCCCTTGCCGGGAGCGGGCGTGTTGGGCAGGAAGAAGGAGAACAGCCCCAGGAGAACGCCGGAAATGCCGGCGACATAGAAGAACTGTGGATCGCCGTTACGGGCGGATTGCGTGGCCGCCTTCGTGTCCTCATACTGCTTGAGGAGGTCTGTGGCTGTGCCCGCCTTGTCCTTCAGGGCGTCGATGGTGTTGTACTGATCCAGCGTCAGACCGGCGACCAAGGACTTGGTTGTTGGGTGCAGGGTGGCCGCGATGTACGCGACAATCAGCCCCGCCACGATCCATCCGATCGTGCCCCACACACGCACGATCGGGAACTGCTTCTCGGGGTTGTTCATCGCGTTGAACGCGACCGTGTTGGACAGGCCCAGCGTGGGCATGTAGCACAGCATGTGGAGCAGCAGCACGCCGATGAAGGGCCACGGGCTCGCACCGGCCTGCTGCGCCACGGACGGCGCGCACGCCAGCAGCAGCCCGCCCAGCACGTGCAGCACACCCATCACCCGCTGGCTCGAGAACAGGCGGTCCGCGACGATGCCCAGGAACAGCGGCGAGAGGATCGCCGCGATCGGTGCAACGCTGTACGCGTTGCCGATGTCGGTGCCCTTGAACCCCTTGGCCCCCATGTACGGCCCGAGCGTGACAAACCACGCCCCCCAGAGGAAAAACTGGAAGAACATCATGACGGACAGCGAGAAGGTGTGAGAGCGGTGGGTGGGGGTGGAACTGGTCATAGCTGGGGAGTCTCCGGGCCTGTCAGTTTCAGGAACAGAGAATACCGCAGAATGTCATCCCGTGCAAAGCGCGTCGGCACTCGGAACCTTTGCTCAAGGTTCTCAGCGCTCCACTACCATCGCCACCGCATTACCGCCGCCCAGGCACAGCGCCACCACGCCGCGCTTCCCGCCCGTGCGGATCAGGTTGTGAATGAGCGTCACCAGGCACCGCGCGCCCGAGCCGCCGATCGGGTGGCCAAGCGCAACCGCTCCGCCCGCGACATTCACCTTCTCCTCCGGCACGCCGCCCTCACGCACGTTCTGCAGCACCTGCGCCGCGAACGCCTCGTTGAGCTCGAACAGGTCGATGTCGCCCATCTTCAATCCCGCCTTCGCGATCACCGCCGGCACCGCGAGTGCAGGGGCCCGGAAAATATCCTTGGGCGCAACGCCGCTCGTGTGGTACGCGAGGATCTTCGCGATCGGCTTGATGCCCAGCTGCTCCGCCTTCGCCATGCTCGCCACGCACACCGCCGCACCGCCGTCTGAAATCTGCGACGCGTTGCCCGCCGTGACCGTGCCCTCCCTGGGGTCAAACACAGGCCGGAGTTTCGCGAGCCCATCCGCGGTCGTCTCCGCCCGGATGCCCTCGTCGCTCGACACGCCAGGGCTCTTCTTGTCGTTGCACTGCTCGCCGGTCAACGCGACAATCTCGTTCTTGAACCACCCGTTCTTGGTCGCTTCCGCCGCCCGCTGGTGGCTGCGGGCAGACCAGGCGTCCTGGTCCGCGCGGCTGACCTCATACTTCTTCGCGATGTAGTCCGCCGCGCTCCCCATGGCCCAGCACTCAAAGGCGCAGCGCAGGCCGTCGTACTGCATGTGGTCCTCAAACTGCATGGGCCCGAACTTGGGCGCGCCCGCCCCATCGCGGATCTTCGCGAAGTACGGCGCGCTGCTCATGTTCTCAAACCCGCCCGCGAGCACCAGGCTGTTGTCGCCCGCCTTGATGGACTGCGCCGCCGTCATCACCGCCTGCAGCCCGCTGCCGCAGACCTTGTTCACGGTCTGCGCACTCTGCGTCTCCGGGCACCCCGCCTTCAGCGCGGCCTGACGCGCCGGGTTCTGCCCCAGCCCCGCCTGCAGCACGCACCCCATGATGACCTCGTCCACACGCCCCGCCTTCGCTTCCTCGGCGATCTTCGGCTGCTCCGCAAAAATCCCCTGCACCGCGTATGCACCCAGGTGCGGCGAATGGACCTTGGTCAAACCGCCGAAAAAGCGGCCGATGGGCGTGCGTTTAGCGGCCAGAATCACGGGGTGGTTGGTAGTCATGGCAGTGGGGGAGTGCGGAAAAAGAGGTGAAAACAACGAATGACAAACAGGTCTGCAGTCAATCGTAGCGACGCTCGCAGGACAAAGACGCCGAGATCTCAGTCCCCCCAACATCCCAGTTCACGCCAAGCCCAAGCAAGCGGCTCACAGAATCGACGACTCCTGAGCTCCCCGCTGCCCTTCACTCCCCCCACCTGCTCAGGTCCACGCATGCCCTCGCCGGCTCGTCCTGCCAAGGCGTCATCGGCCGCGGCCACGCGCTTCGGATGCCCCGCGCATCTTCACGCTCGATGCCGATACGCAGCAAGCGGCCGTCCTCAAGTGACCCCGGCGGCACCGGAATCCGAGCGACCCAGCGGTCCGGTAGATCATCGACCACCGCCCGCGCTACCTCGCTCCCAAGCTCTTCCAGCACCACCGCATCCTGCGTCCGTACCGAAGTGATGGACCCGTCGTGCCCGATGCGCCACGCCGCGCTCGCCCGCCCAAATTCACCGGTGAACAGCAGCAGTGTCTCCCGCGAACGGTCCATCGTCATTCCCGCAGGACACAGGCACTCGACATACACCTCCCAGCGCCGATGCTCAGGCATCGTCGTCTCGGTCCGCGCCGGCCGGTGGATCATCGCCGCGGTGGACCACCCCGCGTCCCCCGCGCTCGCGACGCCGCCTGCCTGCAGTCCCGCCGCGTCCATGTCCGTCGCAAAGAGCCCTGTCACGACCCCAGGTGGCGTCGCCGCCAGCGGCATCGGCAGCACCGCCAGCGACCGTGACCACTCGCCGACATGAGTGTGCACCGTGTGCTGCGCACCGGCCTTGCCTGCAAGGGCCCGCAGGTCGACCGCGCACTCCATGGACGCAACCGGCCGCAGGTCCTTCGGCGCTCGCTCGCTGTCCACGCCCGCCCACGCGGTCTGAGGCTCCCCCGAGAGGTTGACCAGCGTGACCACCGCGCCCGGCTCCCGCGTCGGCCCGTCGTTCGTGAACGATCCCCCTTCATCCACGATCCACGCCGCGCCCTGCGGCCGCTCCCGCAGCCACTCCTCGGCCAACTGCGCGCGCCGCTCACGCGTTGTATGCGTCGCGAGAAGGTCCAGCACCAGGCGGTCGAGCGCCGCCTGGTCTGTCTCCCACACCGGCGCGTATACGCCGGGCGACACCATCGCCACCGCCGCGATCCGCTGCTTCACACGCTCACAAAGACCCCTGTCCACCGCCCACAGCCGCGCAATCGCCACGCGCATCCTGTGCTCCTGCTGCCTCGCCAACGCCTCCAGCAGCGGATCATCAAACGCCGCGCCCCCCGCACCGTCACGCATGCCCGAGAGAAGCAGCCCCGCCCGCCAGCGCGTCATCGGGTTCGCCGCCTCGTGACCAATGGCCCGCACAACCTGCCCCTGGCCCCGCGCCGCGGCGGGCATCGGGCTCGTCCACGGCCCATCCGCCATGCTCGCGTCGGCTGCTGCAAGCGTCTCCAGGCTCGGCAGCCACTGCATCGGCACCCGCTGCGGCCCCACCCACACCGCGTTGTCCTTCCTCCCCGCCTTGGGCTCCACCAGCAACGCAAAGCCCACGCCATCGCCCGCGCTGTCCTGCAGCAGCGATCGCGCATCGTCCATGGTGATCGGGGCCGACTGCCACGCGTACCTCACCCCCAGCCAACGGTCCCACGGGTCCGAAGGGTCCGGCTCACGCGGCGTGATCGAAACCCGGTACAGCGTGGACGGCAGCTCCAAGCCGTCATCAAGCAGAAGCCGCAAAGGTTTGCCCGACGCGAGGGCGTCTTTGAGCAGCGCCGGATCGACCGGCACCACAAACGCCTCGCCCATCGGGGCGTCGATCCGCTCCATGGTGTCACGCGCCAGCGACTCATGCTCGGGCGTACCGCTGGCCCGCTCGGCGTCACGCCGCACCACCGCCGGCCCGGTGTCCGCCGCGGGCCCCCGCGCACGCGGCCCACACGACGCACCGACAAGCGCCAACGAAACCATCAGGATGCGCCCAGCGACGTTGTTCACCTGCAGCCTTCTCTCTGTTCTCTTTTCTGCTTTCGCTCCCCCTCACCCCTCCAGCGGCAAGGTCTCCACCAGGTTCCGCACCACCGCGTCCGGCGTCACGCCCTCGGCGTGGCTCTCAAAGTTCATGATCAGCCGGTGCCGCAGCGCGCCCGGCGCCACCGCCCGCACGTCTTCCGTGCTCGCCGCGTACCGCCCGTCCATCAGCGCCCGGCACTTGGCCCCCAGCACCAACGCCTGCGCTCCGCGCGGCGAAGAACCCAGACGCACGTACTTCTCCACCATCGGTGTCGAGAGCGGCGGCCGGTCCTGGCTCGTGGAGCTGGGCTGCGTGGCGCTCACCATCCGCACCGCGTAGTCCTGCACGGTTGGCGCAATCGCCACCCTCCGCACCAGCCGCTGGTGCCCCAGGATCGCCCCCGCGTCCAGCACCGGAGCAATCTCCTCGTTCTTCCCCATCGTCGTGCGCACCAGCACCTCGTTCAGGTCCGCGCGATTCGGAGGCAAGCTCAACAACTTGAACAGGAACCGGTCCAGCTGCGCCTCGGGCAGCGGGTACGTGCCCTCCTGCTCGATTGGGTTCTGCGTCGCCATCACCAAAAACGGCTCGGGCAGGTTCCGCGTCGTCCCACCCACCGTCACGCTCCGCTCCTGCATCGCTTCCAGCAGCGCCGACTGTGTCTTGGGCGTCGCCCGGTTGATCTCGTCCGCCAGCACGATCTGCGCGAACACCGGCCCCTCCTGGAACTGGAACATCCTCTCCCGCCCCCGCGCGGTCTCCAGCTCACTCACCACCGTCGTGCCCGTGATGTCCGCCGGCATGAGGTCCGGCGTGAACTGAATGCGTGAGAAGCGGAGGCTCGTCGCCCGCGCCAGCGTCCGCACCAGAAGCGTCTTGCCCACCCCCGGCACGCCCTCCAGCAGCACGTGCCCCCCCACGAACAACGCCGTCAGCACGCCGTCGATGATGCCCTGCTGCCCCACGATGGCCCTCGCCACCTGCTCCCGCACGCGCCCAAAGTCGCTCCGAAACGCCTGCGCCGCGGCCTGAACCTGCTCTGGGGAGTCAAGAGGAATAGCCATCGCGGCGAGAGTAGCGGCCCCGGGGGCACGTCAACTCTGGTAATCCGTCATGGTGTGTCCCAACGCACTGATCCAGCGAGGCTGGTACGAGGGACAATAACGGTGATCGAATCACACTTTTGCCCCAGACACAAGTGCACCGGCGGTGCATGACGCAATGGCGTCCCGTACCCTTCACCCTGTTCTGAACGATGCCGTCATCCTCGATCCAACTTCGCACAGGGGACAGGCGCTTGCCAAACTGGTCTGCATTGTGCGGAGCGATCTTCTTTCTTGCTATGGCGATCGCGGCGCAGTTCGGGCTTCCAGGCGGTGTATTGCGGCCCGTGCTTCGAACAACCGGGATCGGGTACAAGACCTATGACGCAGTCGTCGCTTCAAGCACAATTGTCAAGCAATCATCCAAAGTTCGGAGCCGATCAGCGCCGGTGTGGAAGCTGACAGCGAGTGCAACCACGACTTTGCCGGATGGCACGACCTTTCTTGTGGAAAGCATTGGCGTGTTCGGACGCGAGAAAAAGTTTTCGTCAGAAGCCGAAGCAGTGGCATTTCAGGCCAAGTATGTTGTTGCGGGCAACCCCTGCCGGATAGGAAAGTCAATTGCACTAGATGATTCGTATATTGTGAGTTCGTTTGATCGTCAGAATGCCGCCGCTTTGGCTATTGGTGCACTGACCTTGTTGTTGTTTGTTGCGGGGAATCAAGACTTTGAACGAGTTTCGCCTGTCATGCAACGAAGGGGCGTGAAGCCGACTTAAGTCCCTAAGTTTGGCCACCGACTGATCTGAAACGGCAGGTGGCCTCAAAGTCGTGCCCTTGAAGTCGGGCTTTGACGACTTCGAGGGGTTTGTGGTCGAGGGCCCGCGGCCTGCTCCCTCCAGCCGTCACGCTGCTCGTGGAGATGGGGGTGGTGTGGCGAGGCGTTGGAGGAGTTGGCGGGCGGTGGTTGGAGGGTTTGCGTGGGGACGTAGTAGGGGCGAATGTGTCCGTGAGTGTGTTTGGGCGGGTGTGGGATCGCCGTGGGCGATGATGGTGTGGAGCGGGCTTTGGGCGGGCGTGGGGTCGCCGTGGGCGATCGGTGGTGACGCGGCGGGCGGCGGGGGCATGAGCGGTGAGGGTGAAGGCGCGGCGTTCAGTTGGGGAGCGGTGGGACGCGTGGGTGAGGTTGAGGTGAGTCTGGGGGGTGCGGGGGGCCGGGCGGTGAGGGCGCCGCAGGCTCCGTATGGCTGACTTGGGAGCGCGGGCGCGACGAAGTCCCGGGTTCCTCCGTGATCATGGCCGCGGGCGCACCGGTACATGGTCTGGGCGCGGTCGGTGGTTTCGGCGAGTTTCGCGTGGCTCCCGAGCGCATCGATGGCAATTACCGGAATTTTGGCGATGTGGCTGTCGGGCACCAGGGGCAGGTGCTGGTGAGCTATCAAACGGGCACCGCGGCAGAAGGCCCGGCCGAAATCATCACTCAGCTCGACCCCGACGGGCTGGGACCCGAGCCATTTGGGGCCGCCGTGGTGGCCGCGCCGGTGCATGTCGGCGCCAATTTGAAAATCCCCGCGCAGAATGAACGGACCATCGACGCCGAAGGCAACCTGGCCTGGGACACCAGCGACGGCGTGCACCGCGGTCGCGTGTTTCTGGTTTACACCGATTCGCCGGCGGTGGGCAGCGCGGACACCGACATTTTTCTGCGCTACTCCGACGATAACGGTCAGCATTGGAGCGAGCCGATTCAGGTCAACGATGACGATTCCCTGAGCCAGTTCCTGCCATCGGTGGCGGTGGATTCCTCGAGCGGCAATGTGGGTGTCGGCTGGCACACGGCCACCAGCACGGACAACGTGCAAACGCGGTTCGCAGCCACGCTCAGCGACGACGGCGGATCGACGTTTCGGCTGGCATATGAAGTCAGCCCCGAAGACTCGGACGCAACGGAGCCTGCGCTGGACGAAGGGGGCAAGGCGTTCCAATACGGCGACTACACCGGGCTAGCATTCGTCGATGGCGTGCTGCAGCCGAT
>CALLYM010000181.1 GCA_937858155.1 uncultured Phycisphaerales bacterium
CCCCGACTTCGAAGAACCCGACACGTAAGCAGTGGAACTTCTCACCGGCCGCCAACGAGCCGCTTCAGCACGGCCCCCCGGAAAACACCGACAACATCGAATAAATGTCGCCCGGGTCCGGGAAGTTGCAATTCTGGTCGAAGTCGATGGTGTCGCAGTTGTTGGTGCTGCAAGGGCCGCCGCCAAAGACGGTCAGAATCTCGTTGATGTCCGACGTGGTCGGGTACAACCCGTCATTGTCAAAGTCGATGTCGTCACACCCCGGGATAAATGTATTGAATGTGTGATTGGACAACGCGGGAGTGAGGAACGCCGGCTGCGTCGCGGCATCCTTCGCCGTCGGGGCGTTGCACATGTCCCCACCGACCCGCATGAGGATGAACTCAGGAAGGCAGGGCGGGCCGTTGTTGGTGCGCGAAGCAGGTGCAAGCGCCTCGGCCGGCGCACCCACGCCCACGCACGCTTGCGGTTCCAGCGGCTGCTGACCATACACGATCCGATCCTCCACCGTCCCGGACGTCGGAACCCCACATGGCGAAAACACCGTTGTAACCGGCGCAAGACAAAGCGTGCCGCACGTATCAGGCAGCGTATTGGCGGCGGTGGCAACGACCATCGTCCAATCCGCCGCCACCGGGGGCGGCGCGCCAAACACCGTCGTTGGCCTCACCTCCAGCAAAGCCACATCGCCCGGTGCAAGCACGACCGCACCCGGATTGAACACATTCCCGAGCGGCGGCGCGCCGCTGCAATCAAACCACTGCAACTTGTAGCCGGAGAGGTTGACCGCCCCAGTAGATATGTTTCGTACCTCCACGAAGTCGCGATCAAACACCGAGCACGCATCCGTCCCGCCATTCGTGTAGACGTGGGTCATCATCAGGTTCTGCGCGTGGACGGACGGACATGCGAGAACGCAGATGACTATGGCAAGCGTGGACTTCATGCTGACCTCCTCGTGAAATGCCGCAAGATACACCCGAACGTGGGGCTCTTGATTATACACGATCAGGTGGCACCTTCACAGGTGGACGGTGACTTTCATCGGCGATGAGCCTGGCAGCTGCCCTTCAACCCCCCGCCAGCACCGCGTCCAGCTTCTGATACCCCGCCTCCATCCCCTGCTCCATGCCAGAAGCGACCGCGCCGTCCCGCGCCTCCTTCGATTCATACTTCTGCGTGATCCGCATCGTCGTCACGCCGCCCCTCTCAGAAAACTCGTGCGTCTCCACCAAGGAGCCCACCGTCTCGCCTGTCCCCAGCGCCATCGTCTCCGTGTGCGTGATCCGGTCGTGCGGCGCCGCCTCCGTGAACACGCCCTTGAGCGTCATCACCGGGTCGGCCTCGTCGCTCTTCCACGCAAGGCTCAGCACGCCGCCCACCCTGGGCTCGCACACGCACACCGTCATCGTCCACCCCGGCGGCGGCAGCATCCACCGGCGCATCTTGTCCGTTGTGAACATCGCCTCCCACACCAGCCGACGCGGGGCCTGAAATGTGCGGGTCAGCACAATCGTCGTGTCCGTGGGCGTGGAAACCTGAAGACCTTTGGCAACGGGGTTCATGATGATTCCTTGTGCAGTGCAACGACCAACTACCTGTAGTCCGCAGAGCGGCGGGACAAGTACTTCTCTGATCTTCTTGTGCACGAGTCCGCTACGCACGCTGGATGTCTGAGTGGTTCTGCGCGAGCATCGCATCGATCCGCGCGTACCCAACCTCCATTCCCTTTTCCATGCCCCAGGTCAGCGCCTGGTCGCGCTCGGACTTGCTCGGGAATGTCAGCGTCAGACGCAGCCCCGTGCGCCCCTTGGTTTCTGTCAGCTCCAGCGTCACGACAAACTCCGTCGCGGCCGCGCACTCGTGCATCTCCATGACCTGCGTATGAACAACACGCTCCGGCGCTTCGCACTCGCGCACCTCGCCGCGCAGCGTCATCACCGGACGCCCGTCCGCGCCCGCCCACACCCACCGGTACGCCCCGCCCGCACGCGCCTCAAACTCGCACACCGTCATCTCCCACCCCGGCGGCGAGAACATCCAGCGGCGCAGCTTCGCCGGGTCCGTCATCGCCTCCCACACCAGCCGACGCGGAGCGTCAAACGCGCGCGTCAGCACGATCGTGGTGTCCGTCGGCGTCGAAACCTGAAGAGTGGGAGCAACCTTGTTCACGGTGAATTCCTTGTAACGATCAACAAACAACACTCGGCGAAACCGCTCAACGACGAGCACGACCCCGCTCCGCGGGCTTCACGTCCGCCGACTTTGCTTCCTCTTGTTTCATCGCTTCCAACAGCGAGTCCAGCACCTCAAACCGCGCCTCCCAGTTCTTCCGGAACTGCTCCGTCCACTCCACCGCCTCCCGCAGCGGCGCCGCACGCAGGCGGCACAGGTGCTGCCGCCCCAGCACACGCCGACGCACCAGCTTCGCACGCTCCAGCACGCGCACGTGCTTTGTCGCCGCCGGAAACGTCATCCGCAAGGGCGACGCAAGCTCGCTCAGGTTCCGCTCCCCGCCCGACAACTGCCGGATGATCGCCCGCCGCGCCGGGTGCGCCAGGGCATGAAAAACAAGGTCAAGCCGCGGGGACTGATCTACTACCATATGGTTTAGTATACCATATGGTTTTACATCTGTCAACCCCGATTCTTCCCCGCCGCAAAGCGGCGCGCGAATGTTGCCAGAGGCAAGCGAGGCCCTGCGAGCGCCGCCTCTGGAACACAACCCAAAGCCAGTTCCGCTCTGAAAGCGCGGGCGCCACCCCGTCGTCCGGGCTCCCCACCCTCCCAGACTTTGCACCCGCTTACTTCCCCGCCAGTTTTTCTTACAAATCTCGCACGCATCGACCGGCTTTGTGCGCACAAATGCGGTCATGCGCGGGCCACCCCCTTGCACAGCCAGCTCCGTGAGGTAATGTCGTGCACGCGCCATCGAAGTCCACCGGGCGACTCCGATGCTCCGTCCTTCAGGACCTGCAACCGCACAAGGGGGAACTTCTCATGCCGTCCACCACCACACCCGACCCGCTCCCGCCGCTGGATCCTACCGACGACAAGCTCCTCACCATCTACCTCACGGAGGTCAACACCCACCTCCCCGCTTTCGCGAACAAGTCAGGCCTGACTTTCACGAACGCCATCGCCTTCCTCGCCCGCCCCGACATTGCGCAATACATCTCCTACTTCCACAAACTCCGCGAGTCCACCCAGCGCATGATCGCACTCAACTACCTCCGCGAGCTCGTCGAAGTCTCCGAAGACCCCATCGAACAACGCC
>CALLYM010000182.1 GCA_937858155.1 uncultured Phycisphaerales bacterium
TGCAGATCATCGCGGAGGTACTCGCGCTGCGTGCGTCCGTGCTGTCTGATTCAACCAAGGCCCCCCGTGAGCGGACGGAGGCGGCTGTGAGCCTGTCTCACGCTGTGGAGAGGATGCTTGCCCGGTCTTCGCAGGATGCCGCGGCCCTTCGCATCCCGTTGCGGCTGCTGGCGGCTTCTGTGGCAGCGCACATGGAGCTCGCCACCAGCGCCGACGCGAGCAGCCGTTCGTACATGTCCTCCGACTTTGAAATGCTCCTGGAAGCGGCGCCGGACAAGGCTTGGCTGGGGGCTATCGAGCCAAGCGTGGCATCGCGCGTGAGTCGCGCGACGATCTCGACGGCTCTCGCCGCGGGCAATACCGACGCCGCGTTGGCTTCGCTCCGGGACGCAGCGCTCCGAAACCCCACGGACGCCGCGGCCTTGTCCGGGCACCTCATGGAACGGTGGCGGGACCATCTGGTGGTCACGGGGAACACGCAGATGGACCGCAGCGGGTGGTATCAGGAGACCACGACCCGGGCCCGGCAGGCCCGGCAACTGGAATCGCTACGTTCCCTCATTGAGCTCATGCATGAGCTCGGCGTGGATGCCAAGGCCCTCGCGCCGACGGCGGGCGTTTTTTCGGCGTGCCACGGCGGGTCTGAGATCTACCGCGCGGCGGATATCGAGCGGGTGTTCGGCCCACTGGGGGGCATCCCGCCACTGACGGCGTGTTCGCTTGCGGAGAGCATGCGCGTTGCCATCCTCGCGTACTGGGAGGAGCACATCCAGCCGCCCAAGCCTGGGGAGAAGCGCCTTCCAGATCGTGAGATTCTGCGCGTCGTGAACGAGGGGTACGAGACGTCGTTCGCACTGATTGAGTCCGCGAAGGCGTCGGCACCGTCGCTTTGGAATGTGGACGCGACGAAGGCGTCGCTCGCGTACGACCGTCTCCAGCTCAACAAGCGGCTTGGACATATCGAGCCGGCGAGGGAGATGGAAGTCACCGCTACCGCGTTCCTGGCGTTCTCGAACGCGTCGGATGCGTACGCGGCCGCGCTTGCACGCAACGAACAGGTCGAGACGCCGGACATCTTTTCCCGGTGGTTCCGGGCGGCCATGGGCTCGACCGACGTCTCCAGCCTGCGGGCGGAGGTACTCCCGGCGGACGGGACGCTTGGGGACAACCAGTTTGACCTGATTCGAGCCGCAATCCAGAAGCTGCCGCCGGATACTGCCTACCGGCACACTCAGGCGTTCGCACGGGAAGTCGTGGAAGCGCTGCCGCAGGCGCCACCGGACGTCAAGCCACGGCTGGTGCAGGCGTCGCTGCGCGTGATCGCGGACCATCCTTCCGGCACCCCGCTCCGTGAAATTGCCAGGCTCCACACCGAGGTCATCAAGGACGAGGTGCACCTGCGCCTGACGATCGATGGCAGCGACCGGGTGGAGCTTGGTCGACCCTTTGCGGTGCTGGTGTCTCTGCGGTTTACGGCGGAGATGGAGCGTTCGAACGGGGGGTTCAGCATGTACCTGAATGACTCCTACTACCCCCAGAGTTATGGTCGATCGTTTGAGGTGAGGCCCAAGGCGGACCTGGAACGGTCGCTGCGGCAGTCGTTCTCACGGGGCTTTGCGTGGCAGAATATTTCGTTCTTCGATGAGTCGCAGGTTTCGTACGGTGTGCCCGAGCAGGGGCAGGATTCCTGGCTCGAGCTTCCGCTCGCAATCGTCTATCTTGTGCCCACGGATACGACAGTGGACCGCCTCCCGTCCACCTCGATGAACCTGTACTTTCGCGATTCGTTCGGCGTGTTCACGGGGGTCGCCCATTCCAACGCGCCGGCACTCCTCGTGGGCCCCGACCCCAGCGTGCGTCCGCTGCAGCAGTTGGAGGTTGTTCAGACTCTTGATGCGCGGGCGGCAGGCGACCCGGAGAGTCCGGAGCTTGTGCTGCAGGTGACGGCCCGGGGGAGGGGTGTCGTGCCGGACTTGCCGGCGTTGCTGGATGGCGCGCCGGGCGGCGCGCAAGGGTTTCGCGTGCCGGAGGGCGCGGTTGAGCCGGGTCCCCTCGTATTCCTGCCCGAGGTGGAACCACCCCCGGGCTCGACAGAGTTGCCGGAGGGCGCGATCCCGGCCGTGGACGAGCTGCGTGTTGTCCGCCCCCGCACGGAACGCACCTGGACCGTGCGGTACAAGCGCGACGCATCGAGCGCAATAGGCGACTACACGTTCGCGAACATCACGAAGGGGGTCGGCGGCACGCTCACCAACAGGGCGTACGACGACAACGACATCGCAACAACCACGCGCAGCCATTGGCCGCTTGGGCGGGCTTCCGTTTGGCGGCGGCCAGTTGTTTGGGGCATTGTCCTCGCGGTGCTCGCGATGGCAGGGGCGGTTGCGATGCGCCGCTGGTGGGTGCATCGAATTGCAGAGCGCACGCCCATCCCCCGCGCCACCGTGCGCCGTCGGACGCCGATCGCGGTGATCGCTGCGCTCAAGGAATGGCGGCGCGCTGCGGAGGCACGGTCCGACGCGGGTATGACCGACGCGATTAGCGCGGATATTGCGGCGATCGAGCAGGACTTCTTTGGGCCCTCGCCGCGCGAGGGCGCTCACGAGGATCTGGACCTCATCATCCGGAAGTGGGAAACGAGAGTTGGGAGTGGTGGGGCACAGCTCCCAGTGACCGTCGGGGTGTGAAGTGCGGTATGGCGTAGAGGTAGATCGCAGGCCTGTCTGCAAGGCTGCGTGGGAGGGTAATTGAGCATGCCGGGTGTTGAAGAGCGTGGAAGAAGGCTGTGGACTTGCCGAAGCAGATGAATGCCGAGGTTCTGGAACCACGGGATTGTGCGCTCGAGTGTCCTGTGCGGTGTGAGGTGTGGACGTGCGAAAGCATCCTGCTTTCGACTTGTTGGAAGCCACATGTTGAAGCACTTGCGGAGGCTGTCGCCGTCGCGTGTCTCGATGTGCCCAGCTGTATCACGGGTCGTGGCGTTGGGGACGCGTCCACGCTCCCAGCCAGTCGAGGTGTTTGCCCGGTAGGCGACTCGCGATGCGACGCGATTGTCGCACCCAGCACGACAGCCCGCGTGGTGTACGGATAGGCTCTACACTCTGTACATCCATGGGCCGGAAGCTCGTCCAACGCGTGATCGCAATCGTCTGCCTTATGGCCTTTGGTCTCGGGCAGACGGTGCTGGCGTCCGCCGCGGTTCGCTGCACTGATGCGTGGGGTACGACGCGGCTGGAGCTCGCGTGCATCAAGAATTCACTCGGCTCATGCGGCACGACATGTTCGGAGCCGGGTGAGGCGGAAGCGATGGATGGCGGGCGGCCGACCGTTCCATCCGAAACCGCGCCGTGCGAAGACGAGCCGATTGGCGCACAGGCAACGACTGCTCGGCCTTCTTCCACGAGCGTTTCTCTTGAGCCAGTTGTTGACAAGGTGGTCATCGCGTTTGTGTGGGGTGGCCTTCCGGACAACCTAGACCAGCAGTCGCCTTTGGCGTACCGGCCATGCGAGCGAGGTCATCCGCCGGATTCGTTCGTGCGGCTGCGGTCGGTCATTCTGTTGGTGTAGCCTCGTGCTCGCCCAATTCCCGAGAGATTTGTTGCGGGATGTGGGTGCCGTTGCGCACTCCGTGCATTGGTAATACCCAGTCGCTGCGGAGTCATCGTACTTCGTGCGGTACTTGGCAAGCGGGGCCATTGGTCGCGGCGAGGCGCAGGCCGGCCGTGGCAAGGGCTGGCGCACGCGGACTCGCGAGCGATATTCGGCGGATCGTCTGCACTTCAAGGAAGGCAATTGTCATGTCAAGCGATCGACATTCACTGTGTCGCAGCGCGCTGTCCGCGCTCTTACTACAGGTCCTGATCCTGGCGGCGTGCGGGTCAGTACCTCGGGTCAAGCTGGACCTTGTGCGTGTGATTGGCGAAGCGGTGGGAGAAGGTGCGGAAGTCAAGGTTGTCGCTGCAGGGCCCGATGGCGGCCTGATTGACGAGCCAGACCCGGCTGGCGACCTCCTGACCCTCACGGACGCTCTTCGGCGCGATCTTGCAACGGACCCCGGGCTGCAGGCGGCAATGGCGCGGGTCCAGATTGCGCGGGCCGATGCCGATCAGGCGAGGCTGTTGCCCAACCCCGTCCTCAACGTCGTGGTGCGTACGGGCTCCGGCAGGCCGCAGGTGGAGGCCTCTCTGGCGGAGGACTTCCTGCGGGCTATGCAAGTGCGTCGCCGAGCGAGCGCGGCAGATCACAGGCTCCACAAGGCTGTTGCCGAAGCGGTCGTCGTTGCGATCGATGCCGTGAGTGAGGTGCAGGAGAGGTACCTGAGGGCGCAGGCAGCAGCGCAGGTGGTGCCGCTGCTCCGGGAGCGGAGCGCGATCCTGGAGCAGTTGGAAGCGGTGGCCTCGTCAAGTCTTGACGCGGGCGAAGGGACGCTCAGCGATTTGGTCACGCTGCAGGCCCAGCGTGTGGGATTGGCGGTCGAATTGGATCAGGCTGTTCTGGAAGCGCGGGATGAACGGCTGCACCTGGCACGGCTGATCGGAGAACCTTCCGGCGATGCAGCGTGGAAGCTGGACCCTTGGGTGGCGCCGGGAGTGGCTGTTGAGTCTGAATCGGCCTGGATCGGGGCGGCGCTCGTGCATCGACCGGAGATACAAGTCGCGTGTTGGGAGCTACGTGCTTTGGGCGACGAAGGTGCACTGGCAGGGTTTTTTTCCTGGGAAGGCACGAGCGTGGGCATCGATACGCAGCGAGACGATGGGTGGTCGGGTGGCCCATCCGTATCAACGCCACTGCCCCTGTTTGATGTGGGCCAGGCGGCGCGGGTGCGCGCGACCGCCGAGCAGATGGAAGCGAGGCATGAGCTCACGCTCGTCCGTCGGAGGATTGTGGAGGAGGTCCGTGTTGCGCACCAGGCGTTGGTGGCCAGCAATGCCAACCTGGTTCGCATTCGGGACGACCTGATCCCACTCCAGCGGCGGCGGAGGGCGCTTGCGGAAGAGGCATATCGCGCTGGACAGAGTGATGTCACCGGGGTGTTCCTTGCCGAGCACGATCTGCGTGTGACACAGGCCAAGGCCATCGAGGTCGAACATCAAGCGGCGTTGGCACTCATCCGCTTGCAGCGGGCCGTTGGAGGACCCGGTGCTGCTGCCGCGTTGCTCACTGCGAGCGGAACAACCAATCCGGAATCGGAGTTCTCAGGAACGGCGCCCTAGATGCAATCGTTGCCGTAATACACCGCTTGATTGGAATCATTGAAACCGCACGTGCTTTCTTTGCGACGTCCGACTTTTACCACGAGATCCCGATGCGAACCTCAAGAACATACACCTCTTTCCTGCCCTTACCCTTTGTCCACATCGCTGGAGCGATGGCCCTGGGAGTGGGCGCGTTCGTTGGCTGCACAAAGCATTCAGAAGGAGACGGGCATAACCATGCCGCTCCCGCCGTGACGAAGCAGGCGGAGCATGAGGGTCATGGCGATCACGACAACGAAGCGCACTCCGACGAAGTCACGCTCACCACAGAGGCAGTGGTGCGGTACGGCGTGCGTGCTGAACCTGTTGGTTTCAAGTTGTTGCGTCCGACGTGTGTTGCCCCAGCGAGAGTGAGCTTTAACACGGACGCGATGGCCCATGTGGGTTCGCCGCTCCGGGGTCGTGCTGTTGAGGTTAAGGTAAGGGTGGGTGACAGGGTGAAGCGCGGCGACCCGCTTGTGGTGATCGAGAGCCCCGAACTTGGAGCAGCGCAGAACGATTACTTCCAGAAGCGGAGCGCGGCCCAGGTCTCTGCTCCTGCGGCAGAACTGGCGAAGGTTGCTTGGGAACGGGCGAAAGGCCTCTTTGAAAAGTCGCAGGGCATATCACTGACCGAAGTTCAGCGCCGTGAGGCGGAGTACAAGGCTGCGGTTGCAACGCAGGCTGCGGCGGAGGCGGCGGTTGTGGGGTCGGAGAATCTCCTGCGCTTGATGGGGATGTCGCCCGAGTCGGTGCGGGACCTCACGAAGGCGGCCCAGATTGCGCCGACGTACACAGTTCACGCAGCCATCGACGGTCAGGTTGTCGAGCGTGAAGTCACACTCGGAGAGCTCGTAAGCCCTGATCGTGAAGCGCTCATGGTGGTTGTGGATACCAGCACCCTGTGGGTGCTTGCTGACGTGCCCGAGGGTCGGCTGCATGGGATTCATCCAGGGGCGGCGGCGTGGGTCACGATCGGTGGTAGAGGGGGTCAGAGGATTGACGGCGTGGTGGGGCTTATCGCCCCGCAGGTTCACGTGGGCACTCGAACAGCGCAGGTGCGCATCGAAGTACCCGCCGCCGCAGGCGGAGGAGTGGAGCTCAAGCCCGGGATGTTCGCGGAGGTTGAGATCGTCGTGAGCGATTCTTCCGACCCGTCCGCCCAAGGGTCGCGCCGCGAACTGACTGTGCCTCTCGGAGCGGTGCAGGATGTCGAGGGCGGGCCGGCGGTGTTCGTGCCCGTGGAGGGCGAGCCGAACACGTACGCAAAGCGGGCGGTCTCGGTGGGCGCCGCGGTGGGCGGCTTGGTGCCTGTGCTGTCGGGTCTCACAGAAGGCGAAGAAGTCGTTGTGCATGGCACGTTCATCCTCAAGGCGGAGCTTGGCAAGGCCGGCGCGGCCCATGAGCACTAGTTCCTCATCGCAGCCATCAGGGAGATCCTTCCATGCTTGAATCAGTGCTCCACTTTTCCATCAAGAACCGCTGGCTCGTGCTGCTGCTGACTGCTTTGGTCGCGGCGGTGGGTGTGCACTCGTTCCGCGCGCTGCCGATCGATGCGGTCCCGGACATCACCAATAACCAGGTGCAGATCAATGCCGTCGCGTCCAATCTTTCGCCCCATGAGGTTGAGAAGCAGGTCACGTTCACGATCGAGAACTCCCTTGCGGGCATACCGGGGCTCAGTTCCACTCGATCCCTCTCCCGTAATGGCTTTTCGCAGGTGACGGCGGTGTTTGAGGATGGCGTCAATATCTACTTCGCTCGTCAGCAAGTGAGCGAACGGTTGAGCGAAGCGCGTGAAGGTCTGCCGCCGGGGGTGGAGCCGGTGATGGGGCCCATCGCCACAGGCCTTGGCGAGATCTACATGTACACGGTGGAATTCGAGCATCCCCACGGCGTGGGCGCGGCGATCTCGGCGGGAGAGCCGGGGTGGCAGGGGGAGGGGATATACCTCACGCCCGAGGGTCGAATGCTGACAAGCGATCTCGAGCACGCGTCCTACCTCCGCGAGGTGCAGGACTGGATCATCCGCCCACAGCTCAAGGGCGTCAAGGACGTGGCCGGCGTGGAAGCCATCGGCGGGTATGTCAAGCAGTACCACATCACCCCCGATCCGATGAAGCTGGTTTCGTACGGGCTTTCCTTTGCCGAAGTGATCGCGGCTATAGAAGCCAACAACCTGTCGACCGGAGCAGGGTTTGTGGAACACAATGGTGAAAGCTACCTCGTGAGGGCCACCGGGCGGATCGAGAAACCCGAGGAGATCGCGGACATTGTTGTTGCGCTCCGCGCGGGTGTTCCGATCCGCGTCAGGGATATCGTGCCGGATCGCGACGCGGCGATTGGTGTCGGCCGGGAGTTGCGGACGGGGTCCGCGAGCGAGAACGGCGAGGAAGTCGTTGTTGCCACGGCGATCATGCTGCTGGGCGCCAACAGCAGGACAGTCGCCGCAAGCGTTGACACCAAGATGATTGAAGTGCGGCGCTCGCTCCCGCCCGGCATCACGGTGAAAGCGGTGCTCAACCGCACAAAGCTCGTCGACGCGACGATCGCGACAGTGCGAAAAAATCTTCTCGAAGGCGCGGCCCTCGTGATTGTGGTGCTGCTGTTCATCCTGGGTAATGTGCGTGCGGCGCTCATATGTGCCCTGGCGATACCGCTGTCCATGCTCATGACCGCCACATGCATGGTGCAGAACAAGGTCAGCGGCAACCTGATGTCGCTGGGCGCCATCGACTTCGGGCTCATCGTGGACGGGGCGGTGATTATCGTGGAGAACTGCCTGAGGCGACTCGGCGAGGCCCAGCACCGGCGGGCGCGGCTGCTCACTCTGCAGGAACGCCTGCACGAGGTCATGGTCGCTTCAAGGGAAATGATCCAGCCATCCGTTTACGGGCAGGCGATCATCGTGACGGTGTACTTCCCTGTGCTTGCGCTCACGGGGGTGGAAGGGAAAATGTTCCAGCCGATGGCCCTGACCGTGATATTCGCGCTCGCCGGCGCATTCGTGCTTTCGTTGACGTTTGTCCCGGCGATGGTTGCGGTCTTCATCACAGGCAGGGTCAACGAGAAGGACATGTTCCTGATCCGCTGGGCCAAGCTAGCCTACACGCCGGTGCTCGCGAAAGCGGTCCGGCTCCGCGGGCCGGTGGTCTGGGGAGCGGTGCTGTCGTTCGCGGCATCCTTGCTTCTGTTCGCCCGCCTCGGACAGGAGTTCGCGCCCACTCTCGACGAGAAGGATGTCGCCATGCACGCTATGCGGATCCCGTCGACGGGGATCACGCAATCCCAGGCCATGCAGATCGATGTCGAGCGGGCCGTCTCTTCGATTCCCGAAGTCGCGTTCGTGTACTCAAAGACAGGGACGGCGGAAATGGCCACGGACCCGATGCCGCCGAGCGTGTCCGACACGTTCATCATCTTCAAGGACAGGAGTCTTTGGCGGACCGAGAACGAACTGGATAGTGCCATTGCCGAGGTGCAGGCGGAGCTCGGCAGGGCGGGAGTGTCAGGTGGTGGTCACGAGGAACACGGGCATGAGGGTGCGGGCGAGCCCGAACTCACGGTGGTGGGACACAAGGGGAAGCTTGTCCATCTCGTCCAGCTCACGGTGTCCGCGGTGCCCGGCAACAACTATGAATTCACCCAGCCGATCCAGATGCGGTTCAATGAGCTGATTTCCGGGGTTCGGGGCGATGTGGCGGTGAAGGTGTATGGCGACGACTTTGAAGCGATGGAGCGGACTGCGAAGCAGGTACTCGGGGTCTTGGGCGGCATCTCCGGCGCGGCGGATGTCAAGGCGGAGCAGACGGAAGGCTTACCGGTCCTGACCGTGGAAATCGATCGGGCCGCTCTCGCGCGGTTTGGACTTTCGGTGCACGACGTGCAGGAAGTCGTCGCTGTGGCAATCGGGGGCCGTGAGGCTGGTCAGGTGTTTGAAGGTGACCGCCGGTTCGATCTCGTTGTTCGCCTGCCCGACCACATGCGTGAAAGTATCGAGACGATTGAGCGTCTGCCGATCCCGCTCCCGAAGCGAGAGGATGGGGATGCCGGCATGCAAGTTGTCCCGGTGTTGCGGGGTCGCTCCGCCGACCCGGACGCCAAGGTTGAGCGGCTGGGGTTTGTACCTCTGGGCGAAGTCGCGAAGATTGCCGCAGCCGAGGGCCTGAATCAGATCAGCCGGGAAAACGGCAAGCGTCGCATTGTGGTGCAGTGCAACGTTCGCGGCAGGGACCTCGGTTCGTTCGTGCGGGAGGCGCAGGCCCGCGTGGCGTCGCTGCAACTCCCCGCCGGCCAATGGCTGGAGTGGGGCGGACAGTTTGAGAACCTTGTGGCCGCGAAACAGCGGTTGACCCTTGTCGTGCCTCTCTGCTTTTTTCTCATCCTGCTTCTGCTCTTTTCGACATTCAAAAGCATGAAGTTTGCGGTGCTTGTATTCAGCGCGGTGCCGCTTGGCCTCACCGGGGGGATCATTGCATTATGGATCCGGGGAATGCCCTTCTCTATTTCGGCCGCCGTCGGTTTCATTGCTCTTTCTGGTGTGGCGGTGCTGAACGGTTTGGTGATGGTGTCGTCCATCAACCAGCTGCGTCGTGGGGGCGTTGAACGAGACGCGGCGATTCTCCAGGGGTGCGTTACGCGCTTGCGGCCGGTGCTGATGACAGCGTTGGTCGCTTCGCTCGGTTTCGTGCCGATGGCGTTCGCGCGTGGAACGGGTGCCGAGGTGCAGAGGCCGCTGGCCACCGTCGTTATCGGGGGGCTGATATCCAGCACCACACTGACGTTAATCGTCCTCCCGGCGCTCTACCGCATGTTCACAAGCAAAGACGCGGCGGGTACGCTGCCGCCGGCAGAACAACCATGGGAAGCGGATGGCGGCACGCCACCGGGCATGGCTTAAGCCCGGTCCGGCTGGATTCCATCGTGTGAGTACTTTGTACGAACGACACCGGTTCCAACCCGAGGCAATTCCGATCCACTCCATACCATGCGTACCGGAGTATTTGCGAGAATCAGCAACGCCGCACATGAGAGTGCCCGGCGCTGTGCGCAGATTTCGGGAACGAGCGCACGGAGGTCGCGATGGCCGATCGGGTCACTCGGGTCCCCGATGGCGGTCATGTGCTGTCATGCAGGAGCGCAGATTACTTTCCCCGAAACGGCGCGTGCAAAGGTCTAAGAGCGATTGCCCAGTGTCCCGGTGGCAATCCTGACTACCTCGAGACATGGCCGCGCCATCTGGTGGTCGATCGTACCGCGGGCATTATCTCGTGTGCGCGTTGCGCACCTGTTCTGCGCCGTCGGCACCCTTGATGTCGCGCAGCAGCGATTCGATGCGGAGCACCCTTTCCTCAAGTTGGCGCACCCGCTCCTGCTGCTCGCGTACAGCCTGGATGGCCACGGCTGAGAGTTTCGCGTAATCGATGCCCTCGGCCTGACCGTCCACCATCGTGACGCACTCGGGGAAGACCTCTTGCACCTCTTCCGCAATCAGCCCGACCGAGTCGTCCCCGCCGTGGGGGACATCCCACGTAAATCGCACCGGCCTGAGCCGGAGAAGGCGGTCGAGCGTGGGGCCCAGGTCTTCGATGTCGTGCTTGTAACGGCGCGAAGAACTATTGGTGAACCCGAAGCAGCGCAGCGTGCCTTGCACGTCCAGCTTGAACGCCGGGCTCGAAGTCCCAATGCCGACATTGCCCTGCACATTGACGGTCAGCCGGTCCACAGGCACGTCGTTCACAGCGCCGGTCGCGAGGCCGACATACCCATACCCGACTGTCACGCGAGAAGTCGCGCCGCCCGGGTTTGTGACCACGCTTGTTCCGCTGGAGTTCGCGTAGTAGTTGTAGCCCAGGTGGATGCCGTCACCGAACGCGGGGTATGAACCGTATAGGAACCCGCTTGAGTTTCCACCGCCGATGCGCAGATGTCGGTAGTCGCCTGCCCCGGTGCCCACTTCCATGTCGCCGTTCACCGTGAGCTTCTTGGCGGGGTTCGAGGTGCCGATACCGACGCGTCCGGCCGGCGTGACGTTTACGACTTCGCCGAATGACGACGCGATGGACACGCCGCCGACATAACTCGCCAACGTCAACCCATTGTCGGATGTGCTGGCGTCACCCATTGCGCCTTGCGGGGTGCCCGCGCTGTCAGCGAACACGACCAACGCTTTGTTGCCCACAGTGGCGGACGTCCCGCGAATTCTCACCGCTTCCCCGTTCGATGCTAGAGGGCTGGCGACATCTATCGTCGCGGAAGGGTTCGCCGTGCCGACACCCACCATCCCCGATGGCGTCACCGTAACAGCTCTGCCGGCGGAGGTTGTGAATGCCAGACTGCCAAGGTCCGCGGCCACGACGACGTCATTGTCCGAGGTTCCGGTGTCTCCGACGGCGCCCACGCGGTCACCGCTTCCGTTGCGAAACGTCAGAAACGCGAGGTTGGAAGCGTCCGACGCGGAGCCTTGGAATCGGGCGTTTTCGCCGCCGGTAGGCCCTATTGGCAATGACTGGACCCAGAGTGGCGGTTCGCCGCTGCTCGCGCCCTGAGCGGCGGCGAACCCGTTGGATAGAAACAGAGTCTGGCTCTGGCTTCCATCAGCGGGCCGGAGAGCGCTTGCGGTGTTAGCGCGATTGGCGCGCGGCGCGCTTGTGATCGGCTGACGAGGGCTGAGCGCGGTGTAACCAGAGGAATTCGAGCAGCCCAGGCCGCTGTCGGGCCGGACGTGAACCTCAAGATACCGCACCGTGTCGGCAGCGAATGCCGCGGGGACGTCGAGGATCACGCTAAATCGTCCGTCGGCCACAACGACATCGTTGACACAGACTTCCGGTATGTAGTACGCACCGCCGGTGTCCGCGTTGTACACCCGGAACCGCATGTCGTATACCCCGCTCGCGAGAGAGCCTGCGTCGCGGAGCTCTCCCTGATAGGTGAACGAGGTCGCCTGCGCGAAGGCGTGCGGAACCACCAGCAACAGAGCGGCGAGAGCGGGCTTCATCGGATGTCCTTTCTGGGAACGTCGCGGCTTAGGGCAACGGCGAGGTGACGACGTAATTGACACGCGCCGCGAGCAGCCATTGGATGTTGCTGCCCGAGGTGTTCATGGTGGCCTTCAGGAAGTACACGTTCGTGGTGTTGTCCACAACCTCGCTGACAATGACGCTGCACGGGTGCTGGATTGAACTGCTGGACCCTCCCGTAAAGGTCGTGCAGACCTCCGTGACCTGTCCCGTCGTGAGGGACGTCTTACCGACCGATACGAAGACATCGCTGGTGCCGTGCTGGTCCCGCGCATCGACGCACACGTACTTGAGTGTCGCGCCGTCGGGGAGTTCGAGCGGCGCGAAGAACTCTCCGGGCCCGGAGCTGCCCGGCGTCCCGACAGTGCCGGAATTGCCGGTGCCGAATGAATCAACCACCTGAAGCCCGCCCTGTGTACCAAACGAAGGAGTGTTGAAGTAGCGAGGCACGAACGCAGAGCCATGCACCGACACCCAACGCTCTGTCGGCACGACGTGCAGTCCTGACGGGTCGACGTACGCACGCTCCGCGGGCGCGCCCCCAAAGGCGCCGGACGCCGCGAACGAAATGCGCCCGTATCCAGCGGAAATACGCGACGTGCCGCCGTCCGGGTGGATCACGACGGCGGCACCAGCCGCGTTCGCGTACGCGTTGTAACCAAGGTGGATGCCATCCCCGAGCGCGGGGTAGGAGCCAAACAGGAAGCCGTCGGAATTGCCGCCGCCGATGGCAAAGCGGCGGTAGTCACCGCTCGCCGTTCCAAGCCGTAGTGAGCCATCATTCAGGGCCGACAGAACCCTTCCACCCGACGTGTTCAGCACGACGTTGCCGATGTCAGAAGCGAGAAAGACGGAGTCGTCGCCGCTGCTCCCATCGCCAACGTACCCAGTGCGAACCCCCACACTGTTGAAGAAGCCCGCATAGGCCATGTTGGCGACACCTGGCTGCGTCCCCTGGATGCGGAGGCCCTCTCCAGGCGTGGCGCCGGTCGCGGGTGTGATCACATGCAGGACAGTTCCGGGAGTGGGGGTTCCGATACCGACGAAGCCGGCGTTATCCACCACGACCGCCGCGACCGGGGAGCCGTCAGGCGCGGCCAGGGCGTTCGCGACGCTCGCCGCCGCCGCGCGGGGGACGGACGAGATCAGCTGACGAGGGGAGAGCACCGTGTACCCGGAGGTCGCGGCGCAGGAAAGACCCGTGTCACTACGGACTTCTATCTCCAGGTAGCGGGGGGAAATCGACGCGAACTGCGCGCCCACATCCACCATGGTCAAAAATGCACCTCCGGAAACGACAACATTGTCGACGCACGCTGTCGGCCCCTGCTGAGAGCCGCCCGCGAGCGTGTCGTACACCCGGAACCGCATATCAAACGTGCCGCTCGCGGGGGTGCCGCCCTGTTTGAGTTCACCCTGGTAGGTAAACGCGGTTGACTGGGCGAGCGTGGCCGACGTCATCGCAAACGCAATGAATAGTGTGAGTGGACGTGGTGTCACTGGCGTGCCCTCCTGTGGGACTGCTGTACGTGTTCTGCCGCGAGCATGCGCTCTAGGCGGTCGATGCGTTCGCGCAGCGCAAGCAACTCCGCGTGCTCCGCGGCGTGCTGCGCCTGCTGCTGCTTGATGGCCTGGATTGCCACTACGGTGATGCGGGAGTACTCGATGCCCTCTGGTTTGCCTGATTCATCGCGGGTGACCGCGTCCGGAAGCACGTCGGCGACCGATTCGGCAATCAGGCCCATGGCGTGCTGACCCCGTACCTGTGCAGGGGCCGCGTCGTTCCACTCATAGGACACTGGCTGGAGCTTCAGCAGGTCTTGAAGGCCCTGTGCAAGCGGGGTCACATTCTTCTTAAAAGAGGCGGACGAACTGTTGGTGAACCCGAAACACCGCAGGCTGCCGCTGACATCGACCAGGTAGCTGCTGCTCGGCGTGCTCGTACCTATGCCGACGCGGCCGGTGGGGCCGATGAAGAGCCGTTCCGTCGGTCGCACGGCTGCAGCGCTGCTGGTGGCGATTGACACGGAGCCGTACCCGGTCGAGATTCGGGAGGTCGCCCCGCCGGTGTTGACAAAGTGTGGATTACCGAGCGAATCTTCGTAGTAGTTGTAGCCGAGATGGATGCCATCCCCGAGTGCTGGATAGGAGCTGAACAGAAAGCCGTATGAATTGCCGCCGCCCATGCGGAAGTAGTGGTACTCGGCGGAGTTGGTGCCAAAGTGAACGTCACCCGCGGCGTTCAGCGTAAAGGCGTTGTTGACGCTCCCGGCCTTGAGCACGATGTCGCCGGAGTAGTTTTCAACCGTGAAGTTGGTGGATGCTGCGCTGATGTCTCCAAGCCGTGCATAGCCAAGGTTCAGGATCCCGACGTCCTGGTAGGCCGTCTGTGCACCTGTGGAGATCGAGACGACCGGCAGCTGGGATCGCACATCCAGCGTCACGTTGGGTGTCGTCGTCCCTATGCCTATGTAGCCCTCGTTGCTGACAGTGAGGACGTTGGTTGGTGCTCCATCGGGTGACATGAGGCCCAAGGCCTTGTTCGCGATCGGGGCGACCGCGATCGTCTGCCTCGGAAGGAGCGTTGTGTAGCCGGTGCCGGCCGAGCAATCCTGGCCTCCATCCGCGCGCACCTCCACTTGCAAAGAGCGCGGGAACGGGAGAAGTACCGAGTTTGGAATATTGAACTCAACGGGCACGCCGAAGCGACCATTGGTGACGAGGACATCATCGGCGCAGAACGTGGCCCATGCGAATGCGTCCGTGTCATTCGAGTAGAGCCCAAAGCGCAGATCAAAGGTGCCGTTGGCGGGGCCCCCGTTCTGCACGAGCTCTCCCTGGTAGAAGAACGAGATAGGCTCGGCACGGACCTGTCCCGCGGCGATGAGGGGCGTAAGAAGGAGTAGTGTGCGTACAGACTGCGTCATGGCGGGCTCCGGTGCTCCAATTGCAGAATCACCCAGGTCACCATGGAAGGAGCGAAATCGCTCAGCCAGCGCGGACACCCCACCGCACAGAATTCCGCCCGCGCCCTTACAATTCGTGCGCAAAGCCACCATGACGACCGACGACCCAAACCTTGAACAGCTGCTCGCAGACGCTCAATCAGGGGGTCCTGGCGCCGGAAGTCGTCTGCTGGACGCGGTCTACGGCGAACTCCGAAGACTCGCGGCCCACCATCTGCAGCACGAGCATGGAGGGCACACGCTCCAACCCACCGCGCTCGCGCACGAGGTGTATATCAAGCTCATGGGCAGGGGCGAGCGGTCGTGGAACGGGCGGGCGCACTTCTTTGCGGCCGCCGCACAGGCCATGAGGCGCATCCTTGTGGATCATGCGAGGGCGAAGGGCGCTGCAAAGCGTGGTGGCGATTTTCAGCGGGTCGGCCTGACAGCATTGGGCGGGGTGCCGGCAGCGCAGTCGGAGGCCGACCTTGTCCGTCTGGACGGCCTTCTCGGGCGGCTGGCGGAGGTGGACCCCGTGGCCGCGCGTGTCGTGGAAATGCGCTTCTTCTCCGGGATGCACGACGAGGAAATCGCGTTGGCGATCGGCACGTCCTCCCGAACCGTGCGTCGGCACTGGCGCTATGCCCGGGCATGGCTCGCGCGGGAACTAGGGGAGCCGCAGGAGGATTAGGGATTGCAGAACCGCCTCGAACGAATCCAGGAACTGCTCGACGAGGCGGTTGACCTCCCGCCGCGAGACCGCGCAGCGTTCGTGCGCGGACAGAGCGACGATGACCATATCACGACCGAAGTTCTGTCGCTGCTCGCCGCGTACACACGGGCGGATGCCTTGATGCCCGACGTCCCCCTGGGCGGCGTCGTTCCAGAGCTCTCCCTTGGCGAACACGTAGGTTCGTGCGTCGTTGAGGAACGCATCGGTGCGGGCGGTATGGGGGTGGTGTACCGTGCGCGTGACACGACGCTGCAGCGAGAGGTGGCGCTCAAGACAATTGCGGGCAATCGGCTCGCGGGCTCGCAGGGGTGGGCACGCCTAGAGCGGGAAGCGCGGGCACTGGCCGCGCTGAACCACCCGGGCATTGCGGCCATCCATGCCTTGGAGCGGATACAGGGTGGCGCGATCGTGCTGGTGCTCGAGTATGTCCCCGGGCCCACTCTCGCGGATCTCATGAAAGACGGACGGATCTCGGTGGAACGCGCCGTGGCGGTCGCGGGGAGCATCGCGCAGGCGTTGGGCGCCGCGCACGCCGCGGGAATCATCCACCGTGACCTCAAACCGGCGAACATCAAGCTGGACGGTGAGTCTCGAGCCAAGCTCCTGGACTTTGGACTTGCCAAGGACACGGGCGCGGCGACCGACGCCGGAGCGACGATCGAGGGCGTGGTGATGGGTACGGCGTCGTACATGAGCCCCGAGCAAGCGAGGGGACACCATGTTGACGAGCGCACCGACATCTGGGCGTGGGGGTGTGTCGTCTTTGAGATGCTCGCCGGTGCACAGGCATTCCGCGGCGACACGCCTTCAGATTGCATCGCGAACGTGCTGACGCGGGAGCCTGATTGGTCGCTGCTCCCCCCGGAAACGCCCGCACACGTTCCCACGCTCCTGCGACGCTGCCTGCAGAAGAACGCCGACGAGCGGTGGCATTCCATCGCGGACGTGCGGCTGGAATTACAGCATCCACACGCCGCGTCCCAGGGCGTACAGGTTTCTCGGCGGCGGGCCCTGCAAGTGGGAACGCTCCTCGCGGGCGGTCTTGCGGTGGGTGGCGGGCTCGGGTACTTCCTCGGGCAGAGGGGCAGGAATTCCCGCGCATCGTGGCCGGTCCGATTCCGCATAGACCTCAGTCCCCGGGCCCTGGTGACAAGCCCGCCCGGCGCGTTCAGCATTTCGCCCAACGGAAGGGCCGTGCTCGTCACGTGTGAGGAGTCTCGCAACACTCCTGGTACGCTCTGGCTTCACCGGTTGGACGGGGCGAGCGCGGAGGAACTGCCCAATTCCCAGTTTTCATGGGCGATGTGCTTCTCACCCGACGGGGCCCTGTTCGCCCGTAGCCAGGTGGGCAAGGCGATCGAGGTGCGGCGGATTTCGGATGGAACGACACAGACGTATGAATCGTCCGAGTATGAGCCGCGCGGCATGACATGGGTGGACGCTGGTTCGATCGTTCTTGCTGCGTCCGCATCCGGCGTGCTGCAGAGACTCGACCTTCGCACCGGTGCGACGTCGACCGTCACCACTCTTGATACTGTCCGGGGCGAGCACGCGCACATCCAGCCCTGCGCGATTCCAGGAAGGCGTGCGGTGCTGTTCACGTGCCTGTCAGAAGACCCGACCACCCGCCGGTTCCAGCAGGCTCTTCACGCCGTGGACCTCGCGACCGGGGCGCGCACTGTCGTGCTGGAGAACGCATACCGACCTCGGATCGTTGGCGAGGGCACGCTTGTGTTCGCACGGGGCACGAGCATTCGCCGCGTCCGATTCGATGCGCGCAGCTTCCGCGTCCTCGGCGACAGCTCGGAGATCGCGACGCTGGCGACAGCGGAAGAAGCCATGCCGTACGCCCGCTTCGACGCCTCTCCCGGCGGGGTTGTTGTGCTCGACCCGTGCCCCAGGAACTTTGAGAATTCTCAGGTATCTTTCCAGCCGTTCGGGGGCGCTGAAAAGGCTGTCGTGCGGACCGGCCCCGAGGGCGTAGGCATCGACGTGGCAAGGGACGAACGCACCATCGTGGTGGCCCAAGGGTGGGAGAAGTATGCGATCGTTGTCTACTACCTGGAGGCTCAGAACAGCCGGTGGCTTGGCGAACGTTCGACGCCCGCCCTGAACCCTCTGCTCTCCCCGGACGCACGTACCGTGGTCTACTCCGAGCAGACCTCGCCCACGTCCACACGAATCATGATCGCCCCGACGGACACCAGCACGCCCCCTCGCGTACTGGTGGAGCGCGAGGGAGCTACGGCGCTGCTCCCGTCGTCCTTCAGCCCCGACGGCGCGTGGCTTTACTTCACCGCCACCCTGCAGGGATCCCTGCCCGACCTCTACCGCGTGCAGGTCGCAAGCCCGGGCGAGTTCCAGCGTGTGCTCCCCGATGAGGGACGGATCAAGCGCATGTCACCGGCGCTCAGCCCCGATGGCGCGCTGCTCGCGTTCACCTCTACCATCGGCGGCGACACGGGGCTGTACCTCGCCCGCGCACCGGACTTTGCCCAGCGTGTGCGTGCCTCCAAACGTCTGGGTATGCGCCCGCAGTGGTCCGCGGATGGACGGTTTCTCTTCTACATTGACTTTGAGAACCTCCACCGGGTGGAGGTCACTCGCGAGCCGACGCTCAGCGTCTCCGAGCCGCAGGTGGTCGCGGCCAACATTGCCAATTCTGCTTTCCGTGTTGCTCCATCGGGCACCGGTGTGTACCTGTGTTCCCCGCCTGGTGGCAGGGATGCCCGCGCCACGACGCTGGAGGTCATCACGGGCCTGGGTTGGAGTTAGCGTGCGTTAGTGAAAGTCTCGCGACCTGGAGCGGACCCGCGGGAGGTAGTCATCGGCGCTCGCCGCGTGCGATACATGGACGTGGACCACATCGCCCTCCCTCTGGACCGTGCCTCGCACCACGAGCGTTGTGCTGAGCCGCACGGCCTTGCGGTACTGCTCGAACGTCGTGCTCCAGAGGATGAGGTTGGCGACGCCCGTCTCGTCCTCGAGCGTGATGAAGACGACGCCCGAGGCGGTGCCGGGCCGCTGACGCACGAGGACGAGGCCCGCGACACGGACCCGAGCCCCGTTCGGCGTGCGCTGCGCGTCATGCAACTGTGCGCACGGGACCGCGCCCATCTTTGTCAGGCGCTCTCGGATGAACGCCACGGGGTGCGAACGAAGCGAAAGACCGACCGCGCGGTAGTCGTGCGCCACCTGCCGTTCGGGTGGGATTGACGGCAGCTCAAGCGGTCTTTCACTGCTTTCTTCCGCCCCTTCGAACAAAGGCAGTGGTTCATCGCGCAGCAGCCGCGCGTGCCACAACGCCTGCTGACGCTGCAGCCCCATCGATGAGAACGCGTCGGCACTCGCCAGTTGACGGAAAGTCATGGCGGTTGCCCCACTCCGCCGCCACAGGTCCAGCATCGAGGACGCGGCCCCATGCGTGCGGACGGCGTGGCTGATCTTGCTCGCCTCGGGCTCACGGGCGCCGCTGACAAGACGCATCCCAAGCCTGAGCGCTGGACAACCGCCTTTCACCACTTCCACCGCGCAGTCCCATCCGCTGAAGTTTACATCGACTGGGCGTACCGCAACACCGTGTTCCTTTGCGTCCCGCACCAGCTGTGCCGGCGCGTAGAAGCCCATGGGCTGGCTGTTGATGATCGCCGCGGCGAATGCCGCCGGGTGGTGACGCTTTAGCCACGCCGATACGTACACCAGAAGGGCAAAGCTCGCGGCATGACTCTCTGGAAATCCGTACTCCGAAAACCCCTTGATCTGTTCGAAGCACCGCTCGGCGAACTCCTTTGGGTACCCGCGGGAGAGCATCCCTTCGATGAGCTGGCCGCCGAATCGGTAGATGAGATCGCCCTTACGCTTCCACGCGGCCATGGCGCGTCGTAGGGAGTCCGCTTGGCCCGGTGTAAAGCCGGCAGCGACGATCGCCAGCTGCATCGCCTGCTCCTGGAAGAGCGGTACGCCCAGGGTGCGGCCGAGCACTTCTCGCACGGCATCGTTGGGGAATGTCACCTGCTCCTCCCCGGCGCGCCGGCGGAGGTATGGGTGCACCATGTCGCCCTGGATCGGCCCGGGCCGGACGATGGCGACCTCAATCACCAGGTCATAAAAGCACGCCGGTCGCAGGCGCGGAAGCATGGACATCTGTGCGCGGCTCTCGATCTGAAAAACACCGATGGTGTCGGCCTTCTGGATCATGGCGTATGTGGCAGGGTCCTCGGCCGGGATCGTGTGCAGTTCGATCGGGCGCCCGCCGATGTGGTGCGCCGGGTCGGCGTTCACGAGCGCCAGGCACTTGCGGATGGCGGTCAACATACCCAGCCCCAGCACATCGACCTTGAGCATGCCGGCTGCATCGACATCATCCTTGTCCCATTCGATGACGGTGCGGCCGGGCATTGAGGCGTTCTCAACGGGGACGAGCTCGCAGAGTGGGGTGCGGGTGATGACAAACCCGCCCACGTGCTGGGAGAGATGGCGTGGGAAGCCCAGTATCTCGCCCGTCAGGCGTGCAAGCCATTGCAGGGTTGGGTCCGTGGGGTTCAGGCCCAGGGCGCGGAGCTGGTGGGGGGCGATCGCCCCCTGGTCCCACCAGTCGCCATCCTTTGCAAGCTTGTCCACAAGGTCTCGCGATAGGCCCAGCGCCCTGCCCACGTCGCGCACCGCACTCCTACGGCGGTATGAGATCACTTCTGCCGTGAGCGCCGCCCGCTCCCTTCCATACTTGCGGTAAATGTACTGGATGACATCCTCGCGGCGCTCGTGCTCGAAGTCGATGTCGATATCGGGCGGCTCGTTCCGCTCCTTGCTGATGAAGCGCTCAAAGAGCAGGCTCACGCGTTCAGGGTCGACCGATGTCACACCCAGGCAGTAACACACAGCGGAATTGGCCGCGGCGCCGCGTCCTTGGCAGAGGATGGGCCCCGCCCATCCACTGAGCACTTCCCCGTCGATCTGCTCTTGTCCTGAACGTGCAAACCGCACAAGGTCGTAGACAGTGAGGAAGTACGCCGGGTAATTCAATTCTGCGATGAGGGCGAGTTCGTTCTCGATCTGCCTCCGGACCTTTGCGGGCACGCCCTCCGGGTATCGGTCGGCGGCGCCCTGCCACGTCAGGGTGGCCAGGTGCTGCTGGGGTGTGGCGCCGGGCGGGACAATCTCGTCCGGGTATTCGTACCGCAGTTCATCAAGGGAGAACCCCCCCGCGCGTTCAGCAATCTGGACCGTGCGTTTCAACGCGTGCGGCATGTCTTGGAAGAGCCGGTGCATTTCGTCCGCGGGTTTGAGGTGCCGTTCAGCGTTGGCGAGCAGCCGGTAGCCGGCTTCGGACAGCGTGCAGCCATGGCGTATACATACCAGTACGTCCTGGAGCATCCGGCGCTCTGCGGAGTGATAGTGGACATCGTTGGTCACCACCAGGGGAACTCGTGACAACTCGGACAGTGATGCGGCGAACGCACCGCGCGCCGCGTCATCCTGCGCGTAGGTGCGTGTAATCGCGAGGGAGAGCCGATCGTCGTCAAAGTGCTGGGAGAGCTCTGCAAGGAGCGCGAGGGGACCGTGACGCTGGGCGGTATCGATGCCATCAGGTACGGTGCCGGTATACCGAAGAACGGCCATCAGCGATGCGTGCGAGCGGACAACATCAGCGATGGTGAGGTGGCACTCGCCTTTGGGGGCGCGCAGTTTGCCGGTGGTGAGCAGGCGGCAGAGGTTCCGATAGCCCGCCATGCAGGTGGGGTAGAGGAACACCGACCAGCCAGGCGCATCGGTGGGCGCCACACGGGCCCCCACGAGAAAGCGGGTGCATGGAGTGCCCGGGTTCTTGGCTGCTGTTTCCTGGAGCTGCTTCGCGGCGACATGCGCCCGCACGATGCCCGCGAGGGAGTGCAAGTCCGTGACCGCAACCGCCTGATGCCCGAGCGCGGCGGCCGCCGTGACAAGTTCTTCCGGATGGCTAGCGCCGGTCAGAAACGTGTAATTGCTCGTGCAGCAGAGCTCTGCATACGCACAGCAGTGGGCAGCATGCCCCGGGTAGTGAGCGGCCGGTGTGCTGTTTTCTGTGCCCGCGCGGAAGGGGTGGGGCACGAGCTTGGGAAACTCATTCTCGGGCATGATTGTCCCTTCAGGCCCACTCTCCGTGAACAAACCAGTTCGGCGTGCCAACCTGCCTGCAGACAAACAACCATCGCCCCTCCTCGGTCTGAGCGGCGTAGTACGCACGGTCGGGCGGCACTCCCGCCATGCCGGCGTGACGCGCCCCTGCGTGCCACCATTCTGCGCTGACGTACTCCGGACCCGAGCAGCCTGTGATGACGTGCTGCCTGCCCCGCCAGAGAAGGCTCAGCAATGGGCCGTCGGGTGTGAGTGAAACGACACCCGCCGGCTCAGGGGATTGATAGAGAAGCGCGGGGCGATCTGAGCACGGGTGTGTGGCGACAGTCTCCACTGAAGGCAAGCGTTCTATCGCCGGCACATAGCGGTACGCGCGCTCCGGAATGTAGGATTGCACCAGGCACCCTCTTGTGATGTTGTCGGAACGGAGTCGCTCTATGAGAGTGTCGACGAGCTCACCCAGGGCGGTATCGTGAGCCGCTGCGTTGCGTGCACCAAGCGCCGGGCTGCTCGTCTGCTGGTGGCGAGTGCGCGCGGTCTGCGCAGCGACCATCGTGATGCCATCCACCCCGCGTCCAATGTCCGCACGCTCCAGGCGAACTTCCACCAGCTTCCATATATGGTTGACGCTTGCGCTGGGGCAGCTGAGGAGGACTTCGACACATTCGGGGGCTCCATGCGGGCGGTTCAGTGTCATCTTCAGCTTCCGGACGCCGCGCTGGGCATGTTTGAGTTGCGTGACAAGGTCCGTCAGCACGCGCCGTGCGGCGGCGTGGACTGATTCCGCGTGGTCGGTTGGGCCATCAAACTCAAGGCTGGACTGCAGCGCCGGCTTTGGCTGGACAGGGGTGATCGATCGGGGAGCCGCTGCGCGTCCTAAAGCCTGATCGAGGTGCTCAAGCACTTCCGTGCCATAACGTGCGGCGACCCCGTGACGCGGGAGGGCTTGCAGCTCGCGTATGGTGTCGATGCCCACCTCCGCAAGGGCGGCGATGGTTTCCTCATCCGTGTGCAGCGCCGCCACGGGGAGGTCCGCCAGCGCGATCGCTTCACTGCCTTCCGCCACGCTTGTCAGCCGCTCTTGCCCGAACCGAGCAACCGCCCACGCGCAGGCGAATGTCGCTGCGCCCGCCACCCGCGTCGCAAAGCCAAGACGCCGCAGCCCTGAAGCGACCTTCCGAACAAGGTGTGCCCCGTCCTTGTGCACCCGTTCGGTGCCTCTCATGTCCAACAGAATGCCATCGTCGCCGTCTGGCGCAGCAAGGGGCGTGTACCTCAGCGCCCAGCACGCGAGGGTGTGAAGCGCAGCGGCATCCCTCGCGGGCTCGTGGGCATGCATGACCAGCCGCGCCCGTGAAGGCAGGAACGACCTCGCCTGCGCAACGTCCATCCCTTCCATCAGGCCGCGTCGGGTGGAGTTCGCACAGCACCGTGCCACCAACTCGCGCCCCGCGATGACGCGGGTGAGCACGATAAAAGGAATGGTGCTGTGCGGGCCATGCCCGTGCTTACCCAGTACACCGGCCTGCTCTCTGTCCAGCTTCCGTTTGACCAGGTCTGTTGCGAATGTCGGTAACCACACGGAGAGTGCGCGCCCCATGATCACACTCCACAATCCACGGGCGATCGGCGATCGCCCGTGCAGCAGGCTGCATTCCCTTGCAGCGCAGAAGTTCGACGCTCCAGCGCCGTGAAAGAGTGGGGGAGGGGGTAATCCGCACAAGCCAGCGGGTCGCGGCGGCTGATAGCACTGACCGCTCCCAGGGCGGGCGGGCAAGCACGCACAGGCCACCATTGGCTTGTGTCCCTGCCTTCGCAGCCAACTGCAGGCGGCGAGTGGCGCCCATGTCAAAGCCCGTGCCGTCGGCGATCACGAGGGCACACACGCCGCTCCGCAGCGACAGGTCCGTTGCCCAAAGACGTTCCGCAGGAGTCGTCGCGTTGACAAAGAGTGAAGAGCTCAGCAGCGCGTTCCACCCCCTGCAATCGCCTTTGTCGTGGACCGGTGAGACCAGCGCAGGTGGGGAGGGTGTGATCGTGCTGCCAATCCAAACGACACAACCCGAAGGATGGTGACTCCCATTGCGTGCTGCGTGAGCCAGGTGAATGAGGAATGAGAGTGCCGGTACCCATAGTGCGCGGTTGCGTGGGTGACCGGCATTGTTCATGCCGGGATAGTCCACGCCAACCCACTCATGGACTGCACCTTGGGCGAGCCCGCCGCTTGGCAGGTGTGCATCGATGTCGGTAAGGCCGGTCGCCACTGTGCCTGTGGTGCCTTGTTCTGCAGTGAAACACTGCTGGCGCAACGCATCCAGTACAGCTGTTCGATTCAGGGGGGTTGACAGATACATACCAGACCGTTAGTATAATGGACGGGTATATATTGTCAAGCGCATGTGGTGAGAGGCAACAGATGCGTCGACTTGGCACGTCATGCTCGCCCCAACTTCGCAGATTCCCTGGTGACCGCACAGACCATTCTGACAATTGTGAATGGGCATTTACCCCTTTTTTGGGTGGACCTGAATTCGGGCACATACATAACCCCAGAACAAACGATCCTGAGCGAACCAGAAAATGGAACTATTCCGATAATTATCCGTAACACTCTATTTAGTGAGTACTTACACATCCGTGCCGCTTCGCTTAGCGTGCCCCCTTTGGCCGATGGATGAAGCACGTCCCTCGGGACACAGACTGCTGCTCAGAATCTCTCCGGAAGTTATCGACACGCCCGTAGTCGCGCCCGTGAACCGCCGATATCTCTGCATGCCTGAGTCGTCCGCGCGAGTCGTTGTGCGCGGTTCGGGCGTGGTCGAGAGAGAGCAAGAGCCGGTAAGGAGTTCGTGATGTCCAGCATCCCGTTCCCGCAGTTCAACGGCCGCCTGGCCCTCCTCGACTCGTTCACGAGTTACCTCGCGGACGAGCGCCACTTCAGCCCCTACACGGCCCGGTGCTACGGCGCCGACCTGCGGCAGTTTGTGGACTACATCTGCACCTCTTTGCGGCTGAGCGTGAACGATCAGCGCGACCAGGCGGCGTTTGAGAAGTACGCCGCACCGCGTCAACCCGGTGCCGCCTTCCCCAGCGGCTCTGGCACCGTGACCGACTCAATGTGCTCCGCCAACGCCGAGCTCATCCGCGGGTTCCTCGCCCACCTGGGCGAGCAGCAGTATTCCGCCGCAACCATGGCGCGCAAGATCGCGACCCTCCGCTCTTTCTACAAGTGGGCTGAGCGTCGCGGCTACGCCAGCAGCAACCCCATGACCGCTATCCGTACGCCGCGGCAGGCCAAGCGATTGCCCAAGGCGATCACGATCGATCAGGTCGAGAAGCTCCTCGCCGCGCCCGGCGACGGCGATGTCCTGAGCCGTCGCGACCGTGCGATGCTCGAGACGCTGTACAGCACGGGCATCCGCGTGAGCGAGCTCGTCGGACTGCAGATGGATGACCTGGACCTGACGGGTGAGGCGCTCCGCATCCGCGGCAAGGGCAAGAAGGAACGCATCGTGCCGCTGGGCAGCCATGCCATCGGCAGCATCCAGCGTTACCTGGACCTGCTGAAGGGTGACGCCAAGTTCTCCGCGATGATCGCCGGTGCAACCGGGCGTACGCCTCTCTTTGTCAACAAGCACGGCGGGCGTCTGAGCAGCCGCAGCGTGCGACGCAAGCTCGACAAGTACCTCAAGCAGGTCGGCCTCGACCCGTCGATCAGCCCGCACACCCTGCGGCACTCGTTCGCCACGCACCTTTTGGACAACGGGGCTGACCTCCGCAGCGTGCAGGAACTCCTCGGTCACCAGAGCCTTTCGACGACACAGGTGTACACCCACCTCTCGACGCAGAGGCTCCAGGATGCGTACAACCGCGCCCACCCTCGGGCGCAGGCCAGCTGAACCAACGCCACAATGGGGCCTAGGCGTTTTCGGTTGCTGAGCCTGGAGACAAACTGAACTAATGACCCCCGTCGCCCGCGCCCTGGGACCCATCCTCCCCGGGCGGCGATGATTCGGTGTCCTGCGCCCGCGTGCTGATGATCCGTCGTACCTCGTCCGCGATGGTGGAAGCGTCCACCATGCGCCCATCCAGCCGCACGAGTCCCGCGATGCGCTGGTGCTCGTCCAGCACGAGAATTGCCGCCGCGGACCCCGGTGCGAAGCGGTGGAACGTCGCCAGCCCGCTACTGATAAATAGCTGCTCACCCAGGGACTCTGTCCCGGCGATTACCGCTTTGGAAAGCTCCGCGACCCGCTGCTGGTTGACCTGGCCCAGTTCCAGCACGATCGCCTGGTGCGCCTCCAGCCGCGGAGAATTGTGGAGGCCTTGCATCCGCTGTATCGAGAACTCGCGCGTGAGCGAATCCAGGGCCCGAGCGGCTTGCTCCGTTGCAGGCTGCTGCTCCGGGGTCTGGTCGGGGAGCCGGATGAGGAACGCGATCCAAGTGGGGCCGGAGGGCTGCGGGTTCATGGACCGCAGGCGGGAGGTTGCGTCCGCGAACGACCAGCCCTCAACATTGCCGGTCATGAGGCTCAGGGGTGGGCAGGCTTCTCCGATACCGACCTCGCCGGGGATTGGCCGCAGGTCGGCGAGCCTCTCGACGCGCGCCCGGCCCGCGGTTGGAATCGCCCACGAAGCCGGCGCACCGATGTCGGTGGGCGCCATGTCCTGGGCCGTCAATTCGAGGGTTGTGGCCTGCTCGCCCGCGTAGGTCAGTTTCAATGCCGCGAGCGCACGCGTGCTGCGCACACGCCTGAGCGACAGTGCGTCGACGGTTGCCGAACCCCGCGAAGACGCAAGGGGCATCGATAGAGTGTCCGCGAGGTCCGGTGTCGATTCCATCGGCCCAACCCGGACCGCCCCGACTCCCATGAGCGGCCACCAGGAGTCGTGCGGCTCGTCCGTGGATATCGCCCAGCCGAGCTGAGGCATCACGAGCGGCGGGAATGTCTCGGCGATTACGTCGGTGGTCAGGCCCGCGCTGAGCGTGTGTTCAAAGTAGGACTTGGTATTGCCAGCGTGGACTGCGACCAGGCGTGTGCTGTCGGCCCAGAGGATCAGGTTGCCCATGTCGACACGAACTACGGGCGCATTGGGCCCATCGTGCGAGACGCGGAGAACCACGGTGCTGGTGCGATCCACCCCTGCGCCTTGCGCCCGGTATGAGACTTTTTCGGCGACGGTGTCACGCCTGTAGTGCGACGCGACCAATTGCCAGAGGTCCGAGGAAACGAGGGCGATGGAGACGGACGCGGCAAGGGCGAGCATGGGCGAGTTTATGGGTGCCCTCGCGTCGGGGCCTGTTGTCAGCGGTGATACGCTCAGGATATGAAACGTGCCGTCGGCTGGGCTCTGCTGCTGGTGGGGATTGCGGTCGTGTGCGTCGGGATCTACCTCGCGCTTTCGCCCGTTATCGCGATGTACCAGACGGCGATGGACGACCCGATGAAAGACACACCCGTGACTGCGAGTGCGAGGGAGGGCGAGGAGGGCAAGGCCCTGGCGGCGCAGATGTTCAAGGGAGTGATCGTGGGTGCGTTCGGTTTGCCGCTGACGTTCGCCGGCACCATCCTGCTTGGTATTTCATTCGTGCAGCGCTTGAAGAAGCGGCTGGATGCAAAGAAGCGGTAGGGCCCTTACAGGTTCTTTTTCGCGATCAGAACGGCTTCGTCGCGCGCGGTGGCGAGCATCGCCATCCCTGCAAAGATCGCGAAGACGACGACCAGCAACAGGCACAGGAGAAGGAAGAACCGCCCCTCGACCAGCAGACCCGATGCCGGCAGCGCCCCGATCGCAAGGATGATCATCCACAAACGCCACGTATCGGGCCGGTCGTTGGCACGGGCCGCCGCGACATCCGCGGCGGTGGCTCCCACCCGGTGCCAGAAACCGGCGAGGGCAGCTATCCACATAACCAGAATACCGACACCCACCATGCCGCACCAGACCCATGCCATGACAAACCAGGGGATGCCGTAGTGGGGGCCAGGGGTGGGACCATCGCGGTACGCCCGGATACCAAAGTACACGACGCCCGCGAGCGCGATGGAAACCATCGCCGCGCACGCCGCCGAAGAAACCGCGAGCCAGTCGGCCCGGTTGTCGGCCTTTGCCCTCGCCCGCGCATCGCTTGACCACCATGCGATAGCCACCAGCGACAGGAACGCTGTCGCGCCAAACGCCAGGTCCATGTCGAACATGTCGGCCTGTGGAACACGGTCGGAGCCTTCATCCGGGGTTTCCGGTGATGGTGCGACATTCTCCGGGGTGGGGCGCATGCCCTTCACGGCGGTCGAGAGGCTCTTTGTGGCGTCCGTAAGTTCCTGCTGCGACCTGGCCAACTCCTGCTGTGCCTTCGTCAGGTCTTGCTGTGACTTGGCTAGTTCCTGCTGTTGAGAGGCGAGGGCGTTGGTCGCTACGGCGCCTTCAGTCGTTGCCTTGGTGGACCCGGCCAGCGCGGGTAGTACACCGTGAGGGTCATCGTTGGCACTTGTCTTCGGAGTGCTGGCGGATGATTCGGCGTTCGCCGGAGGCTGGCTGGTGGGCGGTGACGAATTCTTGGTATCCCCGGCGTGAGAGACGCCGTCGTCATGGATTGGGACGCGCCGCGCAAACCCTTCGCCCGTGATCACATTCCTGAGCTTGTCCGCCGACTCACCCAGGCGGTCGTTGGAAAGACGCAGTTCGATGGCTGCGACGGCGGCGGCGTCCGCGGCACGGCGGGCTGATTCCGCCGCCTCGTAGGCGGTTCGGGCGGCCGCCTGGGACTCGTAGTACGGCTGGTTCGCGCACGAACCGATGCACGCGATGGACGCGATTCCGCCGGAGGCCAGGGCCAGCAGCAGGACGAGTGCGGACGCTCGCATTGCGCGCCCGCCGGCGGTATTGGGGCCAGTCTTGGGCATGTCATTCCCTGCGAACGGACGCCGGGGTCCAACGCGTCCCGGTTCTCCCATTATGCAACGCTCTCGCGGCGATGCAACCTAAATCGAGAGACCGCCCTTCTTCAGGGCAGGTTATGGGCATGGCACGCCCGCCCGGTGTTGTGGGGCGGGGCATTCCGGGACGTTGAATGCACCCGATGGTCCGCGAATCGCTACGCTTGCTGATGCCTCTTACACGCGACCAACTCGCCATGCGTGCTGCCCGGGAACTCCGGGACGGCTATATCGTAAATCTTGGCATCGGTATCCCCACGCTGGTGGCGAACTATGTGCCCAAGGGCATGGACGTGTGGCTGCAGTCAGAGAATGGCTTGCTTGGCATTGGCCCGTTCCCGCGCCAGCACGAGGTGGACCCCGACCTCATCAACGCTGGCAAGCAGACAGTCACGGCGCGGGAGGGCGCGAGCTACTTCTCAAGCAGCGACTCGTTCGCGATGATCCGTGGCGGTCACATCGATCTGTGCATCCTGGGCGCGATGCAGCTCTCCGAAGAAGGTGACATCGCGAACTGGATGATCCCCGGCAAGATGGTGAAGGGCATGGGCGGCGCGATGGACCTGGTCGCGGGCGTGAAGCGCGTGATCGTGACGATGGAGCACACCGCGAAGGGCGTGGCGAAGATCAAGAAGCGTTGCGACCTGCCGCTCACGGGGCAGAAGTGCATCGACATGGTCATCACGGACCTGTGTGTGCTGGAGATGGATAGCAAACGCAGGAGGTTCGTGCTGAAGGAACTCGCCCCGGGCGTCACTGTGGATGAGGTGAAGAAGGCGACGGAAGCGGAGATTGTGGTTGCAGACAACGTGGGGATCGTGTCAGTGTGAGGGCTGCGCCATGCGAATTACTCTGCTGATTGTCGCGGCATTGCTGTTGATCATCGGCGTGACTGAGTTCTCGCAGGGTGCCGCGGCTCGGTGGGGCTACCTGCTGCGGCAGGGGCAGATTCTTGCCAGCCCGCTGGACACGTTCCGCTACTTCATCGCGCCATGGCTCATGGCCAAGGGGTCGTGCTTTGTATCGGTGGGCGTCGCGGTGATTGTCGTGCTGACGTGTGTGTACCGCGAGCGGCGCGGCGCGATGGCTTGATGTTTAGGTCTTCGTCACTGCCCACCCGCACGCTGCGAGGGCGTCCGTCCAGCGCGTGCGTTCGGAGTTGCCAAACTTGTTGGCGTTCCCGCGGGGTGCACCTGCCTTCCACCACCAGCACGTCTCAAGGGCCGCGCCTATGTCGAGCGCGAGGTCGGCGATCTGCCGGTCGGTGAGTTCGGCGTACGGGGCTTCGATCGTGACGCCCACCGGCGGCGTGTCGAGCGATGCCAGCCGCGACACGACCAGGGCGCGGTCGGCAATGGCGGTAAGGCGGTCCAGGTCGATCGAATCGCTCGCGGCGGCGCTCACCGGCCAGATGACCCTGGAGCAGCCAAGGCTCGCGGCGAGGTGGCACGCGGAGAGCATCGCAACAGACTCCCGCTCTCCTTCCGTGGCGCTGGAAGCGGTCGCTGACGCCGGGCGACGGTCTCCTGGGCACTCGGTGAGGGCGTAGTGGCGTGTCTGCACGGCCACCGAATCAATGTGCACCTGTGTCAGCGCTTCGGACAGCCTGAAAGGCATGACGACAGGGCGGGCCGCGGACGCATTCACATCGTCGAGCGCGGAAAGCTCTTCCGCCGCGCACGCGCAAGCGAGGAGGGATGCGAGATTGGCATCGGAGAGAATCAGGGCGCGGGCGGGCATCGGGGCAGGGTACCCAGCAAGAAGGGGCGGAGTCGGGCCGGTCAGCCGAGCCCAAACTCCCGGAGCAGTTCGTGCCGGGGGCCTTTGGGGTGCAATGTGCTCTTCATGAGACGCACAGATCGGAGTTCAAATTGGAATGCGGAGGCGTCACTTTCGGATGTTGCGATGTCCTCTGCCATTCGAGTGTCAATTCCAGAGCCCGGGAAACGGAGCAGTGTGAGATGCGGCAAAAACGGGTTTTCACGCCGCTTGCGGTCCGCAAGCCGATGGCTCACCCGTTTCTGAAGTTCCAGAAGCGGTGGGGGTATGTCCGTTTCCGACGCCACCAGGCGGGCTGGGCCCTTTTCTGGCAGGGTGATCAACCGGCGCGGACGGATCACGCACGGGCGAATCCCCTTGCAGGCCGCGGCGATGGACGCCTCTATATCCGGTACCGATTGCGCTCGGCGGTCTCCGAGAAACAAAAGTGTGATGTGCACCTGCTCGGGAGGAACCACCTTGTGTTCAGGGAGCGTGCGCTGTGCCGCTCGCGCCAGAAGGGTCTGGGCAACCCCGAGGGGTGGGTAAGCGGCCAGGAATAGTCGTAGGGGAGGAGCCATGCGCATCGGCCTCGAAGGCCCGTGAATCGTTGCATGGCTCGGCCCCTGCCGCGAACGCTGCCGGGCAACGTCGTTGCCACCATAGCCCACCCGGCGCAGGCTAGAGTCACCCCGTGACGGACCATCCGCACGACGCCGGCACGGGCGAATCGCCCTCTTCCCAACCCACGATTGTCGGGCCGGGCATCACGCCGGGCATGGCTGCGCCGCCCGTCATCGAGGGGTACCGCATCGGACGCTGTCTGGGCCAGGGTGGCATGGGCGCGGTGTACGAGAGCGTGCAGGAATCCACTGGGCGTCGCGTCGCGATCAAGCTCATGCTTGATTCGGCGATGGCCTCGGACGCCGGGCGCAAGCGGTTTGAGCGTGAGGTCGAGGTAGTTGCGCACCTGGACCACCCCGGGATCATCGCGGTCGTCGACTCTGGCGTGCGGAAAGGAAAGTACTTCTACGTCATGGAATTCGTCGAGGGGCATGCCCTCGACGCTGTGATGGTGCCGGGACGCTGCAATCCACGGGACGCGTTGGCACTGCTCGCGGAGGTCTGCGATGCGGTGGACTACGCGCACCAGCGGGCCGTGCTGCACCGCGACCTGAAGCCCGCCAATATCGTGGTGGACGGACGCGGGCGTGCCCGGCTGCTCGACTTTGGGATCGCCCAGATCATCGACCCGGCGTCCACACGGGAGACCGTTTCGCGCCCCGGTCAATTAGTGGGCACGGTCGCCTACATGGCGCCGGAGCAAGCTGCGGGTGGGGCCGCTCAAACGGGCGTCCGCACCGACGTGTACGCGCTCGGTGCCATCGGGTACGAACTCCTCACCGGCAAGCTGCCCTGCGACGTGGACGGGCCGTTGGTGGAGGTTCTGCGAGCAATCGCCGAGAAAGACCCAGAAAGGCCCTCCTCACTGCGGCCAGGCATCGCGCGCGATGTGGACGCCATCCTGCTCAAGGCGCTGGAGAAGCAGCCGGATCAGCGGTATTCCACGGCGGGCGAATTGGCGCGTGACATCCGCCGATACCTCGGCGGGCTGCCGGTGGACGCGCGTCCGGTGGGCGCGCTGGGCCGGTCATGGCGTTGGACAAAGCGCAACAAGGCGGTGGCGGCGGTGATCCTTGTCTCGCTGGCGACGCTGGCAGTGGTGTCCACAGGGCTCGTTCTTCGAATTGTCCAGGAACGCGACCGTGCGGTGCAGAACTTCAGCCAGCTCAAGCGGGTGTTGGAAAGCGCTGATCCCGAAACGCGCGAGGGCGGCGTCACCATCCCCATGCTGATGGACAGCACGGTCGAAACGATCGAGAAGACCCCTCCCGCCACGCTCGCCAGCGAGGCAGACGTGCGGGAAATCGTCGGTACTGTGTACCGCAAGTTCGGCGAGTACGGCAAGGCCGTGACGAACCAGCAACGCGTGCTGGACATCCGAAAGCAGATCGCGTCGCGCGACGATCCACTGGTCGCCGAAGCGATGCACAACCTTGCGGCAACCCTCTGGTGGGATGGGCAGTACACGAAGGCCGAGCCTTTGTACGCGGACGCGCTCAAGATGCGCCAGCGGTTGTTCAAGCCCGACGACCCTGCCATCGCCTTCAGCATGACACATCTGGCGACGTGCCGGCTGAGCATGGGCCGGGTGGACAGCGCCCGGACGCTGTTCCAGGGGGCCCTCGAAATGCGCCTGCGCATTTACGGGCCCGAGCACGAACAGGTCGCTGCAGCGCTCAACAACCTCGCCAAGTGCGACCTGGAGTCCGAGGACCTCGCCCACGCCGAGGAGCGGTTACGGGCGTCCCTGGGGATGATCAGAAAGCTCAAGGGGGAAAACTACCCGGGCGCGGCCGCCGCTTCGACCAACCTGGCGGATTGCCTCCTCCGTCGTGCCGAACTCGACCGGCTCGAGGGGAGAGAGCCGGCGGCGCTCGCGCAGGGCGACGAGGCTGTGCGGCTGCTGCGCCACGCCTACGAGGTGCGGGCGAAGATGTATCCGGACGGGCACAGCCTGACGGCGAGCAACCTTGCCGGGCTTGCCCGCGCATTCCTCTTTGTGCACAACCAGGCCAGTGCCGACGAGAACGCCGCCCGGGCGTTGGAAATGATGCTGAAGAAGCGCCGCCCCGACCATCCGGACGTCATGGACGTTCTTGGTGTCGCGGGCGAGGTTGAGGCGGGGCGCGGGGACCTTCTCCGGGCGCGTGATTCGCTGGAGAAAGCGATCCGCATCGGTGAGTCCAATGACCCCGTTCCCGCAGACCGGGTCTCAGAGCTGCGTGTCCTGCTTGGCTCCGTCATGGCTCGTCAAGGCGACTTGACGGGCGGCGCGTCCGCTATGGAAGCGGGGGTGGGAGCACTCCGCTCCTCAAGGGGCGAATCCGGCCTGATGTATCGCAAGGCTCAGCGGCTCATGGAGCGCACGCTCGCGGTCGACGCGACGCAGCAGGCGGGCTCATTACCGGCGGCGCCGAAGTGATGCGACACCCACCAGGCATCCAACCACAGCTGCTGTGGGAGATGGAACGTTGACGTAGCCGACACCCATGAGCTCGACGTCGTACGACCCGCTTGCGCCGGTGCCTTCCCACGTCCGCAGTGGGTTCAGTCCGCCGGGGCCATCAGGGCCGGAGAGTTCGGTCGAAGTCGCCTGGAAGTAGATCGCGCCGTTGCGGCTTACCGGGTAACGGCCCGCGCCGGTAATGCCAAGGCAGTACACGCCCGGGAGCAACACTTCCGCGCCCGTCGCGTCGGTGGCAAGGCTTTGAGCAATCGCGGCCTCCGTGTAGTCGACGGCCGCGTCATCGTTCGACAAGAGCCCGAACAGTTGGCCCGCGAGCGTGACATTGAACAGGTAAAGCTGCGAATCAAAGTCCGAGCCATTCATCGTGAAGCTGAACGCCGTCGGCTGCTCGATCCGGATGAGGTACAGGTCTTCAAAGTCCTGCAGCCCGCGGCCCGCGCTCAGCGTGCCGGAAATGTGCTGCGGCGTTCCGATGCCAAGCACCGGCTGGGCAGTCTCAAATGTGCTGCCTGCATCGTTGACTTCGATCCAATCCGGGCCGGCCCAGCAGGGTGCGGCGACAATGATGGCCACAAGGCCAGCGGCAAGCTTTTTCATGGAGTCCCTCTCTCAAGTCACACACCATGCGCCGCGGGCGGAAACGCGGAGCACAGCCGTCTCACAGTCTAGATGAACCAACGCTCGACGCAAGCTTTCCTTCGGTCCGTGGGCTGAAATGTCTTGAAGTCTGCGGTTATCCGGCCACAGAGAGCGGTCGATTTCCTGATGGTTTGCCGCCATTGCCGACGAAAAAGGAGGCAATACCAAACAAAAGTGCCCCGCGCAAGCGGGGCACTCTCAACACGTGTTATATGGACACGAAAGTGCGTTAATCCTCGCGCGGGCCGCCGCCGAAGCCACCGCCTTCGCGCGGCGCTCCGTC
>CALLYM010000183.1 GCA_937858155.1 uncultured Phycisphaerales bacterium
GTGTTGGAGGCGCGCACCAGGCCCCAGCCGTCCGGCCAGTCGGCGCGCACGCCGTCGATGGTGGTGACCCGCGCGCCCTCGAAGCTCGCGCGCTCGCGGAAGCGCTCGATGAAACGGTAGTGCTCGCCCTCGGCCATGGCGATCTTCAGCTCGGGCGTGGACACGCCCTTGGGCAACTCGGCGAAGATCTCGTCCGGAGTGCGGCCGTCGAGGTCGCCGGCCAGGATCTCCAGCAGGCGCGCAGCGGCGTAGATGCCGTCGTCGAAGCCGTACCAGCGCTCGCGGAAGAAGAAGTGGCCGCTCATCTCGCCGGCCAGTTCGGCGTCGGTTTCCTTCATCTTGGCCTTGATCAGGGAGTGCCCGGTCTTCCACATGATCGGGCTGCCGCCATGCTTGAGGATCACCGGCTGCAGGTGGCCGGTGCACTTCACGTCGTAGATGATCGACGCACCCGGATTGCGCGCGAGCACATCCATGGCGAACAGCATCAGGGTCCGATCGGGGTAGATGATGTCGCCCTGGCGGGTGACCACCCCGAGGCGGTCGCCGTCGCCGTCGAAGGCCAGGCCAAGGTCGGCGCCCATCTGCCTGACCGTGAGGATCAGGTCCTGGAGGTTGTGCGGGTCGGATGGGTCGGGATGGTGATTGGGGAAGGTGCCATCCACGTCGCAGTACAGCGGCAGGACCTCGGCACCGATGCCCTGCAGCACGGCCGGGGCCACGGCGCCGGGAATGCCGTTGCCACAGTCCACCACGACCTTCAGGCGTCGGTCGATCTGGATGTCGCCGGTGACCCGCTCGATGTAGTCGCGGGTCACATCGATGAGCTGCAGTCCGCCCTGGCCGCTGCTGAGGCGGTCTTCGGCAATGCGCGCATACAGGGCCTGGATGGCGCTCTCGGCCAGCGTCTCCCCACCAATGACGATCTTGAAGCCGTTGTAGTCGGGCGGATTGTGGCTGCCGGTAACGGCAACACCCGAGCCGGTGTTGAGGTGGTAGGTGGCGAAGTAGACCAGCGGCGTGGGCACCTGGCCGATGTCGATGACATCGCCGCCCTGATCGTTGATGCCCTGGATGAGGTTCTTGGTGAGCGAGGGGCTCGAAAGCCGCATGTCACGCCCGACCACAATATTGCGCATCATCGGCGTTGTATCGCCCGCAGCCTCCGCGTCAGCCCGCAAGAACTTACTTGCGCCGTAGCCAATCTGCCACGCCATCTGGTCGGTCAGCAAATCGGGGTACGTACCCCGGATGTCGTAGGCTTTGAAGACGCGACCGAGCATGGGAATCTCCTGGCGTGGCACAACGCAAGAGTAGACCTTGAAAATACCGAATATCTACCTAACCTTGTGTGGTTCGTGCCAATCGACTCGCGAGAAACGGCCCAGACACAGCGGTGCTAGAACGGTGTGAAAATCAGCATGTCCAACCCCACGCACGTTGATGACCGTTGCAACGCATTTGTCGTGTACGACCCCGCCAAGGGGGATCATTGGGCTAAAGAGGAATTAGCGCGAGACTCCGGCCGCGCGGAACTCTCAATGCGGCTGGTTTCAGCCACGTCACAGGCGGTGCCGCGGGGCCTGCGCATCGCCTTCGTGGCGGCCCTGATCGTCCTGTGCGGGGTCGGCGGAATGCTCGGGGGACTCACCTTACGGAGGTATGGCTTTCCAGGCTGGATCGTGCCCATTGTGCTCAGCACAACCAGCGTCGCGTTGTTCCGGTTCCTGACGCGCCGACGCAGGCAAGCAGTCGTCGTGAAGGCCTTGCTGGCCGAGCGGCGATGCGCCTCGTGCGCGTACCTGCTGGATCAGCTCTCGCCCGCAGCGGATGGTTGTGTGGTATGTCCGGAGTGCGGTGCGGCATGGGCCCAATCTCGGCTTGGAGTGGCGGCAGCGCCGCCCGCAGGGTGGTCTCGCCGGTCTGCTGCAGGATTGCCTGGTGCACGTCTTGCGCCCGCCACTGTCGCCGACGTGAATGGAAGGCTCTTTGTCATCGCACCTGCGCAACGATGGCAGTGCGATGATGGAGCACGCAGACGCGTGCGCAGGGCGACGCTCGCACGCAGGACACTGAGCATTCTCATGCTCTGCATCCCGTTCGGGATGAGCCTGACCCTGGTGCTGCTTTCGCCGTCGTTCCGCGCCCTCCCTGCGCTTAATACAGCGATGGGATGGCTCAAGCTTCTGGGACTCGCGTTCATCGGCTACTCCGTGCTGCTTATGCCGCTCCTGATGTGGCGTACATGGCTTGGTCGCACGTCCTCGCTCGCACAGCCCACTGGCAGGGCGATGGTGAAGGAGGGGATTTGCCCCGGGTGTGGGTCGGCATTGAGTACTGCAGGACATGCAGCGGGCGGCGTCGTCGCCTGTGGAGGGTGCCCCGGTGTATGGGCAATGAACCCCGAAAGTCCGCGACAGATCGGGAGCGGGGCGGGGGCAGGGCCAACAATCTGACGACGTGTCTGCCGACCTCCTTCAACGCGCAATCGATGAGCTCGGGAAAGGCAATGCGCAGGCGGCCGCCGCAATGCTCCAGCGCGCGTTTCCCAAGGCAAACGCCAGTTTGCCCCACCTGACAGTGGCGTGCGCGGTGTACCAGGCGATGGGCAGGCCCGAGCAGGCCGCGTACTACGCGCGCCAGGCGACCCGGGTCGCCCCGGCCGATGCCGACATGTGGGCAAACCTGGGGCTGATGCTGTTTGGCGTCCCTGCGCCCACGGCCGCGGCCACAAGAGAAGCCGAATCGGCATACCGAAAGGCCCTCTCACTGGGCCCACCTACTTCGAACACTGTGACAGGCCTCGCAAACCTCCTCCTGCACCAGCGCAGGTTCGCCGAAGGCGAATCGCTCTGCCGCACCGCGCAGGTGCCGCTCACCGCTGCTCTCGCGGCGACCTATTCCAGCCTGCTGGCCGCCCTGTGGAGAACTGACGAGGCGGTGGCGACACTCCGTGCAGCTGTTGAGGCCTCTCCCACCGACCCTGCGCTCGTCCAGGCGCTGATTGTGAACTTGCAGGTGACGGGGCCAGCCGATCCGCTCGAGCTGCCGAGGTTGCACCGGAGACTTGGCGGACTTGTCGAACAGAGTGCCCCGCGATTACCGCAACGAACACCGCATGCAACGGATAGAGATCGCCGCCTGGTCGTCGGCTTCGTTTCGCCGGACTTGCGACGCCACTCGGTAGCCTCGTTTGTGTGCCCGCTCTTCAAAGCCCTCGATCGCGCACAGTTTGAAGTTCGGGCGTACAGCACGTCTCCGCATCAGGACGAAGTTTCGGCATTGCTGCGTCGGAACGTGGACGGATGGGTAGACGCGTCAAGGATGAGCGACCACGCGCTCGCAATGCACATCGCCAAGGACCGGGTTGACATACTGATCGACCTTGCGGGCCTCTCTCAGGGGGGTAGACTGGGCTTGTTGGCTCGAAAGCCCGCGCCGTTGCAAGGCACCTACTGCGGGTATCCGGACACGACCGGCGTTTCATCTGTAGACATCCGAATTGTGGACGCGATCACGGACCCTCCCGGTCCCGCCGATGCACTTCCGACGGAGCGCCTGGTCCGGCTGGCTCCGTGCTTCCTGTGCTACCAGCCGCCCACGGACGCACCGGACATCGAGGTGCGTGATCAGAACCTGCCCGTGATCTTTGGTACATTCAACACCCTGCGGAAGGTTAATGGACGAACTCTCGATCTCTGGCACAGAGTTCTGGAACGCACACCGGGGTCGCGTCTATTTATCAAGGCGCTCGACCTCGACCTGCCCGAAGTGGCCTCGCGGCTGCGTTCCGAGCTGGATCGGAGGGGACTTGGCACCCGGGTAGACGTGCTCACGCCGCCGAAGGCTGTACGAGACCACCTGGCGCAGTACGCCCTGGTCGATATCGCCCTGGATACGTTCCCCTACCACGGGACGACAACCACGTGCGAAGCACTGTGGATGGGAGTGCCGGTCGTGACGCTCACGGGTGAAGTGCACGCGTCGCGGGTGAGCACGAGCCTGCTGCACGCCATCGGGCATGGGCACTGGGCGGCGCGATCAGAAGACGAGTACGTGGCTCTCGCGACCAGCCTCGCATCAGACCGTCCTGTGTTGTCTGCTATCCGTGCCGGCCTGCGGGACGAATTCCGCAAGTCTCCACTCCGGAACGAGCACGCGTTCGGCAAGGAGTTCGGCTCCATGCTTCGTGCAGAATGGTCGCGGATGTGCGGCGAATAATGACGGCGCGGCGCGCACACTCCCGCTGCAATCAATGCAAGGAATCACGCAGCACCCTCGGCTCAACGCCGGGGGGCAACGCTTCAAGAAAGAGCCTTCCGTAACGGGCGGTGACCACGCGTGGGTCCAGAACTGCGACCCTCCCGTGATCGTCGGCCGAACGGATCAGGCGGCCAAACCCCTGCTTGAAACGAATCACCGCCCGCGGCAAGCTCTCTTCCATGAACGGGTTTCCACCGCGCTGCTCGATGCGCTCAAGGCGTGCCTGCGTCAATGGACGGTCGGGCGGATCGAAGGGAAGCTTGGTTATGACGACGTTGCGAAGCCCCTGACCCCTGACATCCACGCCCTGCCAGAAACTCGCCGCCCCGAAGAGCACGCTCCGTTGGTCTTCCCGGAATCGCTGCAGGATGAGCGTCCGCGAGCCGTCACGACCCTGGGCCAGGAGCGGCAGCCGCAGATCGATCAACGCTTCGGCCAGCAAGGAGGTGCACCTGCGGAGCATCGCGAACGATGTGAAGAGGACGAACGCGCCCCCGCCCGTGGCCTTGACATGGTCAAGGATGAGCGCCGCAATGCGATCGCTCTCGTTATGCGCCCCGGGCCGCTGCCCTTGCCGTGGCTCGGCGGTCGGCTGCCAATCGAACACATCCTCTGCCCGCTCGATACGCCGTCCCGCGACCGAGACCCGTTCGCGAAGGTCCACGTAGCACTCCACTTGTTTGGCGTAGTCGAACGGGCTGCCCAGCTGCAACGCGGATGCCCCCTCGCACCCCAGCCGTTGCATTGCGTGCGCGAACGCCGTTTCATGCCGCTCGGTAGGTTCATCCTCGCGCGTCGTCCGAGTCGCCAGCGTGGCGCTCGTCAGCACGACGCTGTGCTCCTTTGTAAAGAGCCGCTCCTTCAGCAGCGGTCCTACCTCGACGGGGCCGCAGGCAAGCGTCAAGCGCCGGCCGCCACTTCCGTCGCCCTCGCCGCTCGCTTCTGCCCAGTACGCATACCCCTTCAGGGCGTGGCTGATAAGAGTTTCAGCATCGGAGGCGATCATCTCGCACCGCTGCACATAGGCGTTCAGCTCATAACGGTCCGCCTCCTGCTTCACCGCCTCTTTCAGGCCGCGCAGCCGAGCCGCCAGCTCACGGAACGCGGGGGTGAGCATGTTCTGGACCGCGCCCGACTGACGGATGCGCACCATCGCGGGTTCGCCCGAACCATCCCCGCGTGAGGCACGCTCAATCCAACCCTTTGGCGCGGGGGATTCCTCTCCGTTTCCCCGTTGCACAACCTGCAGCAGGTCGTCAAAGAACGCTCGCGCCGCGGTGGAGGCTCTGTCGACAAGCGCGAGAGCACGTGAAACAGAGTCAGTCTCGCCCGCGGACAGAATGAGCCCGGGGAGATAGCCCTTGCCCGAGCGCGGTGCGTGCAGCGTACTCAGAAGGTGGTGCACCCGCCCCTCAGACAGCGACACGCCGAAGTGCTCCCCGGCGACCTCTTCCACGTTGTGCGCCTCGTCGAATATCACGTGCCTGTACGCGGGCAGAAAACCGACATCCTGCGAACGCAGCGCCAGATCGCTGAAAAACAAGGCGTGGTTGCACACCAGTATGTTCGCGCCGCTGATCTCGCCCCGGGCGCGCTGGAAGAAGCACTGCTGGTAGGTCGGGCACTTCTTGCCCATGCAGTTCCCACTGTCACTCTGCACCTTGTCCCACACCCCCATGCGTTCGATCGCCGGCAGCGTGCTGAGCGTGCCGTCCAGCGTGGACATCGCCCAGTCCTCAATGACGTGCAAACTGCGCCGAGCGGCAGCGTCAGCAAAGAGCTTGTCCTGACGCTCGCTCGCCAGCTTCAATCGACGAACACTGACGTAGTTTCCGCGGCCCTTCACAAGCACGCTCTTGATCTTCGCATGCTCACCCGTTGGCGTCTGCGCGGGGGGGAGCAATCCTTCCTTCGCGAGCCGCTCCACCACGGCGCAGATCAACGGCAGGTCCTTTTGAACCAGCTGTTCCTGAAGTGAAATCGTGTGCGTGCTGATGACGACAACCTCGCCGTGAACAGCGGCCCGAAGGGCTGCTGGTAAGAGGTAGGCGAAGCTCTTCCCCGTGCCCGTCCCAGCCTCCACCAACAGGTGCGATGCAGAATCCATCGCCAGAGAAACACCCTCCGCCATTCGGCGCTGCTGAGGGCGCACCTCAAAGCCATCGCCCATCAGCGAAGCAACCACGCCGCCCGGTGCCAGCAATTCCGCGATGGTGGAAGAAGGGAGCATCCGTGCGGGAGATGGTAGGGTGCCTGCTGCACCACGCCACCTACCTGTGCGGCCGCAGAACGAGTGTGAGCGTCGTCACAATTGCCACGATGACGACGAGATTGAAAAGACTCCAGAAAATCGCACAAAGCACCTGCATCCACGGGTCCATGCCGGTGCGCCTCCCTGCGAGCTTCGCCGCCAAAATGCGGTGGGACAAAAGCGAGGAGCTCATCCATCCTCCCAAAACAAGCGTGTAGCACAGGAGGGGCCAGAGCCACGCGGGGATAGCTCGCACGCTTGTCAGCAACACAAACACCAGCGCCGCGATCACTGGAAAGTGGAGTGCGTATCGGAGTTTCAGCTGGGGTTGAGCCGCCGTATCCACTGCACATGCTACGCCAAGTAAAACGCAGTCGGGCCCTGGGACAGGAGCACGACCGCGCAGATGAGCACGCGCCAGACTGAACTACTGGGCCGCCGCGACCTTCTCCGTCACTTGGTCGGCGGCTGCCTTGGCTTGGGAGTTTGATTCAGGCGGGACGGACTTGGACGCCTTCACTGTTTCAACCGTCGCGCGGGTCATTGTCGTCGTGCTCGCCTGTTCGGCACTTGCCTTGGGGAGCACCTGGATAACCGAGCCGTCGCTCCACTCGCCCCGCACCGTCTGCACGCCGGGCTGATCGCAGCAGACCTGGTACGCCCGGATGGCCGGCGCCATAACGCGCATCTTACTGCGGAATCGCGGAGCATCATCGGGCAGGCGAATGACTGCGCGCGGCTCGATGCGTGTGGGCGCTGCGGTCCCGCGCATCGTCACCACCTCGTCATCCAGCATGCCTCCCTGCCCACCAGGAGCCGGTACTGGAGGAGGGGGCGGAGGTGGCAGCACGCCCTCGTGCATCGGCCAGTCATGCCCGGGTGCCTGGTACGCATCGTTCCGGAACGTTCGCACGCCTGAGCAATAGTTGTGCGCCTTGAGCCAGAGAATACGTTCACATTCCAGCCAGTGAAGGCCGGGCATCTCGATGCGCTGCCACGGCGAAATGGTGATCATCTGCTGACCAACAACCACAGCGATGCGTTGGTGGTCCCATTCCGGCGCTCCGTACGACGCGGGTCCTGGCACCTCGCACAAGCCCCCGGCGGGCGGCGAGTCAGGCCCGATGATCGCGCGGCTTGCCCACGGCCGACCATTCTTCGTGAATTGATAGCCCGTGGTCCGGTTGATCGGGTACATCCTGCCATGCGCCTGGGGAGCGCGGACAGTCGCCCCGATCACGGGCCGGTATGCAGGAGCATGAGCGTGCTCAGGACCGGCCAAGGCCAGCATCGATACAACGGTGGCAGTCAGCAACATAACAGACTCCTTCTGCGCGCACGCGTCATTGCGGTACGCCGGAACTGAGCACGCAAGAACATCCTCGCAGATTCCTTGAAGGAATCAAGCAATTTTGATGCCCTGGCACACCGGTTGTTCCGGTTATTCCACCTGTGCGGCTCCCGGGCACGGATATCAGACCTTCGACTGCCCCGATCGGGTCGCCGCAACCGCGGCGTATGCCGCGAGCACGGCCCGCACGTGCGAACTCGCGCGACGATGCTCGCGCACCTGGTCTCGTGCCGCACTTCCTAGTACGCGCGCACTTTCGGGGTCGGAGAGCAGCATCCGCACCGCACTCTCCCACTGCCGCGCCTGCGCCCCGTCCACAAGCCGCGCGGTGCGGCCTTCCACGAGCAGACTCACCCGTGGATCACGGGCCGCAACCACCGGAATGGCCCGCGCCATTGCTTCCAGCAGCAGGCTCCGCTGCTCTCCGGCCGCCTCGGGGTGCACGAGTATGTCGCCCTCAAGCACCAGGTCCCGGCGTGCTTCGAGGTCTTCAATGAGCGAAAGCCGATCAAGGACGTTCAGCCTGCGAGCAACCTTCCAAAGGTCCGCCCGCCTCGCCGCGTCGGCATCGCAGAAGAGCAGAGTTTCGGGGCTCCCTGCCGTCGCCGCCACGATCCCTGACAGGGCCGCAGCAAAGGCAGGGCTATCTCGCCCCGTTCCCACCATCATGATCGATACTGCACGATCGCTCGGCATCACGCCGCGAGCGTCCGCAGGTAATACGCCCCACGGCACGGACACAACCCGCGCACGGGGCGCGAGCCTTGTCAGTTCGCGCTCCGTGACCGCGTCGGGCGCGCAGAGAACCGGGGCATCCGCGGCTCCGAAGTCCCACTCCTTCGCTGCCCGTTCGCACAGGCCCGATCGCCATACTTCGACCACAAGCCCCGCATCAAGCTCCTTGGCAAGCCCCGTCGCCACGCCCCACGCACTCCCGCCGAACACATGGACGATGTCGATGCCGCCCTCCTCGTCGCGCAGGACGCTCCTTATATGATGCGCGAGCCTCCGGACGGCCAGCCGCCGTGCGAGAAAGAATGTCCGCGGCGCATACCCGACCGACCGCGCGAACAAGCTGCCCTCGATCGTGCCAAGAACCTGGCGTGGGAGGGCCTGCAGCACGCTCTCGCCCTCATCGGCGAGGCCCATTTCCAGGCGCGCAAGCAGCCACCGCTCTCGCGATGCAAAGACGGTGTCGGCTATGACGAGAATCCGCACGCCTCAGCGTAAGGCGGGTGCCGACCGCCAGTGCCGAATATCAGGCGGCCGCGTCGGCGCCGAAGAGGGCCCGAAAGTACCCACCCAGTGCTCCGGCCCCACCTCCCGCAACGCGTACCCGGCCCCAAGATGCCCCGTGTGCCACGGCCACCAGGGCGTCGCCGAGTCCGCCCCACTCACGACAAAGTTTTCCGGTCGCTCCACAAACTCGCGAACGGTGGCCAGACGTTCAGGCCGGTGCTCCATCGCCGGGATACACGCCAGAAGACCCCGCGTGTACGGATGCCGAGGATGTGAAAAAATGACTTCCGCACGAGAATATTCAACGACTCGACCCGCGTACATCACGCATACCACGTCCGCGTGCTGGGCAACGATCCCAAGGTCATGCGTGATGAGCACAACACCCAGGCCGCGTTCACAGCGCAGCGAGGCGACCAGATCGAGCACCTGCGCCTGGATAGTCACATCTAACGCGGTCGTCGGCTCGTCCGCGATCAGCAGACGCGGGCCGCACGCCAGCGCAATGGCGATCATGACTCGCTGCCTCATCCCGCCCGAAAATTCGTGCGGGTACTGCAGCAGCCGCCGCTCCGGTTGCTGGATGCCGACCGCGTGCATCGCGCGAACCGCGACCAACCTCGCTTCACTCCGGGTGGCGTGGGTGTGGAGCAAAACACCCTCGATAATCTGGT
>CALLYM010000184.1 GCA_937858155.1 uncultured Phycisphaerales bacterium
CCACCCCCGAAGTTGCCGGGCCCGCCCATGGGACCGCCGCCACCGCGTCGACGCTTCTTCTTGCGACGGAACCCGCCGCCATACTGGTCGTTGTACTGGTTGAACTGCCCCCCGCCGCCCCCGCCGCCCTGCTGCTGGTGGCGCGGCTGGAACTGCTGGCCCCCGCCCTGATTGAACTCCCTGTCGCGGGAACCCTGCTGTGCAGGACCGTCCCCCCGCGGGGCTCCTTCAGGACGCTGGTCCTGGCGACCCTCGGGGCGGGTGTCGGTCCGAGGTTCGGGTCGGGGCTCAGGCCGCCCTTCCGGCCTCGCCTCGTTCCGCGCTTCGGCTCTTGTTTCGGGCCTGGTGTCCGGACGCGGGTGAGACCCACTCACATGCCCGCTCGCCGCCGGTGGCCTTGCCGTCGGCTGGGGTTGCCCGGCCGCGCTGCCGAACATGGGGCGCATGCCTTCACCACCTGCCGGAGTGGGGCGGGGTTCGGGGGGACGGCTCACCGTCCGCTGTTCGTGCCAGCGGGGGGGTTCCACCGCTGCCGGTTTGGGCTCCGGCGCGGGTGTGGCCTTTACCTCACGTGCCGACTCCTTCGCCTCCTTGGGCTCCTTGCCCTTGGGCGTGTCGGTGTCCCGCGCCTTGGACTTGCGCGCGGGTTTCTCGGAATCGGGCTTGCCTTTGTCGGCAACGGACTGGGATGGCCTGGGCATGAACGAAAGTCTCACTGAAAAGGGGGTGGTCGTCACACCGACCGTTCGCATTCCCTGACACGGGGGCGAGTATTCAAGTGGAGGGTGCGGAGGAAAAAAGGCGAGAACCAAGGACCGTCCACACGCCCGCTGCTTCGGGGCCGTGAGTGGAACTGCTGTGAGGGATCTCGCGACGCTGGAATCTCAATCCTCAAGCTCCCACCCGGCTTTTACCAGGAAGAGGGAGAGGACGGGCGTCGCATGTACGGAACTCCCGGCAGCCGGGGCTCCCCGGCGGGGCCTTTGAGGGCCCTGGAGCACTGAAAGCACCCCTACCGACCCCCCATTATACCCCGGATATCGCCCATGTGTTTCGCCCGGGTTGAGTCAACCTGGAGGATTCAGGCCAGAATGACCCCCGGCCGCCACGTCCTGCCTGATCTTCAGGAGCGCCGCCCTCACCAGCGAGTGCAGCGCCTCAAGCGACCCATGATTCTGGATCACGATTGCGCACCGTGCCCGTTTCTGGTCCAGGGGCAATTGGGCCGCCTCCCGCCGTGTCAATTCGTCACGCGACCACCCCCGGGCCGCCACTCTTGCGAGGCGTGCCTCCAGAGGTGCATCCACGAACACCACAACGTCGCAGTCCTTGTCGCTGCCGGCTTCAAAGAGCAGCGGGGCATCAATGACGACCGCGGGGCGTCCCTCCTGCCGGGCGCGCGCGATGAGCAGGAGCCGATCGCTCTTGACGAGCGGGTGCACCAGAGCTTCCAACCTCGTCCGCTGTGCCGGGTCCTTGAAAACGATCTCGGCAACCTTGGCCCGGTCCACTCGGCCTTCGGGCGTCAGCACCCCCTGGCCCCACCACGAGACAACTTCCTTGACCACGTCGTCGCGTTGCAGCACCTCCCGCGCGTCACGGTCTGCATCGACGACAAGGCACCCCAGCGCGGCGAACGTTTGCGCCACCGTGCTCTTGCCCGACCCGATGCCACCCACCAGCCCGATGACCGGGGTGATGGGGCCGCCCTCACGCCGCGCCGCGTCCACCTTGCACGCGTTGCGGATCATCTCAAGCACGGCGCCCGGATTGGCGACGCCCGCGAACACGATGGGCGGCGCGTCCACCCCCGCGCTCGAAACGATCACGTCGCCGATGCCAAGCAACCGCTGCGTCACACTCTGCGTCCACACGCTGTGCTGCACGCGCGGCAGCGGCATATCCACCACGGTGCGTGAGAAGACACCCAGACGCAGGATCAGACGCTGGTCGGTGACCAGGTACCGGCGCACCCCGACGTCCATCGAGCTCACCACGAGCCACACCATCACCGCGAGCACAATCCGCATCCAGCCCGGGGTGGGCGACCACGTCGCGGTGTTCATCAGGAACCGCTCGAGTGCCCACGCGAGGAGCGCGATCAGCAGGCACATCGCCAACGCCCAGTGGTGCCACAGCGGGATCGTGAGCGGCGAAGCGTGGAACTCCGCCGCGATCCGCTCGCCTGAAGGAACGAGGTTGTCAGGCTTGCCCGGCACGCGTCAGCCCAGGTCCTTCAGCACCGCGACGGCGGGGAAGTTGCGGTAAAAGCCGTCGTAGTCCAGGCCATAGCCCACGACGAACTCGTCGGGGATGTCGAAGCCGACGTAGTCGGGCACGAATGAAACCTTGGCCTTACCGGGCTTCCTGAGCAGAACGCAGGACCGGAGGCTCGCGGGGCGCTGCTCCTTGATCAGACGCCCGAGCACGTCGAGCGTCTGCCCGGAATCGAAAATATCGTCCACAAGGATCACGTGCGCCCCAGCAAGGTCACCCGGCAGGTCGCCCTTCAGCCGTACGCCCTTGCTCTCCATGCTTTTGCCTGGGTACGAACTCACGGCGACCACTTCCATGCGGAGCTTGAACGGCAGTTCGCGGATGAGGTCCGCCACGAACACCATCGAGCCTGTCAACACCGGGATGATGATGACGCGCTGGTCGCCGTCGAGCGTGACGCCCTCGCGGTAGAGGTCCGTGGCCATCTTGTGGCCGAGTTCATGAACTCGCTGGGCGATGCGGTCCTTCTCGATGAGGATGGAGGCGATGTCGTGGTGCACGGGTGGGGAGGATGATGGCCGGTCGGTGGTTGGTGAGGCGAAGCATAACCACGCTTGCGCGGGGCCAGTGGACGGCTGCCTACGGCCGGACCCCCGCGTCCGCAAGCGCCCGCAGCAGCCGGGTTTCATCCCACGTTTCCACGCCCAGCTCCCTCGCCCTGTCCAGCTTGCTCCCCGCGCCAGGCCCGGCGATGACGAGATGGGTCTTGGCGCTGACCGATCCGCTGACCTTCGCGCCGAGGTTCTCCAGTATGGTTTTCAGATCCTCGCGCTCGTAGTTCTCGAGCGTTCCTGTCAGAACGATGGTCTTGCCCGAGAACGCCGTGGCTGTGGGTGGCACAGGCGTCCCGCCTGTGACCTTCGCGCGATAGTCGTGGCTGGTCAGGTCCACGCCTACCTCGCGCAACTGCGCAAACGTCTTCCTTGCCACGGGGCTGTGGAGATAGTCCCACACCACCTGGGCCGTGCCCGCACCTAGGCCCGTCTCTGGCCGCAACTGCGTGTCGGCGTCGTACCCCAGTTCCATGGCCCGGGCCTTGGGGAGGCTCTTGGGGCGCAGGTGCTCCTCGCTCGCTTCCAGCAGCGCGTCCAGGTCCTTGAAGTGCCTCGCGAGCAGCTTCGCGGTGGAGTCGCCGACGTGCCGCATGCCCATCCCCGCGAGCAGCTTCGCGAGGCCCCGCGTCTTTGCGGTTTCGATGCCCGCGAGGAGGTTGTCCACTTTCTTCTCGCCCATGCGGTCGAGCGCCAGCAGCGCGGCGCGGTGCTCGTGCAGGCGAAAAATGTCGGCAAAGGAACTGAGCGGCACTCCTTTCGCCTCCGAGCGGATTTGGTCCACCGTTTTCTCGCCCAGCCCCTCAATATCCATCTGCTTACGGCCCGCGAACCAGATAAGTTTTTCACGCACCTGCGCGGGGCACTCGGGGTTCACGCAGCGCCGGGCGCTCTCCTTGGTGTCGTCGCCCTCGCAGCCCTCGGGGTACTCGGGTTCCACCGGGCCCGCACACTCCGGACACTTCTCGGGCGCGTGCACCTTCTTCGCGCCCCTGGGACGCTTGCTGACATCCACGCCTGGGATATACGGGATCACCTCGCCGGCCTTTTCAACGTACACGGTGTCGCCGATACGGAGGTCGGTGGTTTCGCCCGCCGGCTTGTCCGGATCGATGGGCGTGGCCCGCACGCGCCCGTAGTTGTGCAGCGTCGCGTGCTGCACGACGCTCCCCGCGAGCAGCACCGGCTCCATCACCGCCCGCGGCGTGATCTTGCCTGTCTTTCCCACCTGGTGGTGCACATCCATGAGCACCGTCGTCTTCCGCTCCGCCGGGTACTTGTACGCGATCACCCACCGCGGGCTTTTGGACGTAAGGCCGAGCTTGTCCTGCAACTCGAAGGAATCGACCCGTACCACCATGCCATCCACGGCGTAATCGAGCGAGTGCCGCTTCTTGTCAAACGCCGCGATGGTGGCCAGCACTTCCTCGACTCCATCGCAGACTTTCGAGAGCGGGCTGACCGGCACGCCGAGGGACTTGATGTGGTCCTGGAACTCGCTGTGCGAAGCGGCGAACCCTTTGCTTACTTCGCCACGCCCATGGGCGACAAACCGGAGCTTCCGCTGCGCGACGAGCTTGGGGTCCAGGTTCTTGAGGGTCCCTGCGGTGGCGTTGCGCGGGTTCAGGAAGAGGTCATCGCCCGCTTCTTCGCGTTCCTTGTTGACGCGCTCGAACTCGGCGAGAGGAAAAAAGACTTCGCCACGGACTTCCAGGACCGACGGGACGCTCATGCTTCCCCGGGATGGTGGGAGCAGTGTCAAGGGAATACTGGCAATCGCCCGCGCAGCGTGCGTGACATCGTCGCCCTTCGCCCCATCCCCACGGGTCACAGCGTGCACCAAAGAACCGCCTTCATACCGTATCGAGAGCGCCACGCCATCAATCTTCGGATCGCACACGATCGCCGGAGGTTTGCCACCGAACAGGCCCCCGTCCACACCACGCGCGACGCGGTCGTACCACTCGCGGACCTCCGCCGGGCTGTACGTATTGTCGATGGAGAGCATCGGCTGCGCGTGCTTGATCGTTTTGAAGCCGCTGATGGGATCACCGCCCACGCGCACCGTGGGACTGTTGGGATCGGCGAGTTCCGGGTGCTGCGCCTCAAGTTTCTCCAGTTCCTTCAGCAGCCGATCAAACTCCACATCGGACATGACAGGCTTTGCCAGCGCGTAGTACGCGTGGTTAGCCCTGTGCAGAAGGTCGCGGAGTTCGAGGATGCGGGGCTTAGTGGACACGATCAAATAGTACCGGAGCGCCGAGGCGTCTGAATGATGCCGTTCTGTTGTGGCGGGGCGCGGAGGATCGTTTGCTGTACTCTCACTTCGGAACTCCGACTCTTCGTCTCTCTGCGTCTCTATCATCCCCCATGTCCGCCCGCCTCATCGATGGCAACGCGCTCGCCGCGTCCTACCGCGAGCAGATCAAGGTCCGCGTCGATGCCCTGCGCGCCGCAGGGGGCGCCGTCCGCCTCGACGCGGTCCTGGTGGAATCCGGGGACAACGCCGCCCGCGTCTACGCCGAGAACCAGGCCAAGACCTGCGAGAAGGTCGGCATCGAGTACCGCCTGCACCGCCTCGCGGCGGGCGCGGCGTTCGACGATGTCGCCGGACGTGTCCTTCTCCTCTCCGCCGACGACGCATGCCACGCCATCATGATGCACGTCCCGCTGCCGGCGGGCATCGACACCTACCGCGTCCAGCGCCTCATCGCGGCGGACAAGGACGTGGAAGGTGTGAACCCCGCCAACATCGGCAACATTGTTTATGGGCGCAGCAGCCTCTCGCCCTGCACCGCGCTCGCGGTCGTCAAGATGATCGAGTGGGTCCACGGGCAGGAACACCCGGAGGGTGAACGCGTTGTTACGGTGCAGCACAGCCAAGGGGTCGGGGGCACGCCCCTGCTCCGCGGCAAAGTCGCAGTTGTCGTGGGGGCGGGCGATGTCGTGGGCAAACCCATCGCCGTGCTCCTCATGCGCCACGAGGCAACGGTCATCTCCTGCAACAAGTGGTCACCCGCTCTCGCGGACTACGCGCGGTCCGCGGACGTTCTGGTCGCCGCCGCGGGCGTGCCCGGGTTGATCACCGCCGAAATGGTCAAGCACGGGGCCACCATCATCGACGTCGGCGTGAACCGCGTTCCAACGGCGGAGGGCAAGACCCGGACAGTGGGGGATGTCGCCTTCGAACAGGTGGCCCCAGTCGCCGGCTGGATCAGCCCCGTGCCCGGGGGGGTGGGGCCCATGACCGTCGCTATGCTGCTCTGGAACGTCGTGGAGTCCGCCGAGCGTCGCATAAGTGCCATCCGCCCCTGAACGCCCCCGAGCCCTGACGCGCAGCGTCCAGGCTGGCAATGGCCCTTGGCCGGCCGCGTTGACTTCATTGTCCTGCGCCCCTTTGATTTGCGGTCCGGTTTGCCCGCTTTGGCCCCTGGGGGGCATGGATGGGCAGGCCCCGGAGTGCGATAGATGCCGTTCAACCTCAGCCTGCCTGAACTGATTGTCATCCTGGGCATCGGCCTCCTGCTGTTCGGCAGCCGCCTGCCCTCCGTCGGCAAGAACCTGGGCAAGAGCATTGTCGAGTTCAAGAAGGGCCTCAAGGGCGTGGAAGAGGACGTGGACCGCGAGTCCAACCGGGCCGATTATGACCGTCGCCCGATCGAAGACCGCCCCTACCGCGCCCCGCTCACCAGCGGCGAGGACCGCCGCGTGAGCCGTGCGGACGTCGTCGAGACCCCAGCCGAGAGCAAGCCCGCGCACTAAGAGCACGCAGCAGTAATGGGGCGACTTACTCCGCGGGCTTTGTCACGCGCTCTGTAAGCGACGCGTCCGGCGCCTCCCGCTCAACCGCCTCGTCGACCATCAACCCACCCCAATACACCGCGGTGCGCGGCTTGCTGTTCGCCACGACCTCGCGCAGCGACCGCGCATCCTCCCACGTCGCGACCTGCCCGTGCACCCACACCGCGCCATCCTCGCCCGTGTAGACGCCTAGTTCCACGCCCTTGAACCGTTCATCCGCCCTCACGAGCGGCTCCAGAACGTTATTGATGTGCTTGCGCGCCTCCCGCATTCCCCGGACCTGCACCCCCGCCGGGCTGAAGTACCACACGGAGAACGCAACCGCCGCAAGCACCAGCGCGAGGGTCAGCAGCGCCCGCCACCGGGGCGGTCTGCGCTCTGGATTGTCCCGCAGCGACGAGATTTGCACGCCCCACGCTACGCAGCATGCTTCCAGCCCGCCACTCTTGAACCCTCGCCACCTACCCTCCGACCCCCATGACTACCACCAACTTTGTCACCCTCCCCCGCGATTCCAACCAGGCCCTGGGCCTGGCCCAGTTCGCCATCGACTTCATGTCCGACACGCCCGGCAAGCGCGGCGAGCCCAGCTCCGCGGTCTATGAGCGCATCAACCTTTTCCACACCGATGCTTGCATCTGCGGCATTTCCGCCATCGCCCTCGGCACCAACGCACCGATGCTCCTGCGGCGCGAGGCGGGCATGTATGCCACCGGCAAAGACCTCCCTTGGGCCCCCGGCGCACACGCTGTCCGTGGCGGCGTCCCCATCTTCGGCAGTACGCAGGACGTACAGGTGGAAAAGGCCATCGTCGCCAACTCCGCCGCGGTGCGCGAGTGGGACAGCAACGGCACCAACTTCGGTTTCAACCCGCGCCTGGGGCACACCGCCGGCGAGTTCGGGCACAACGACTTCTACCCCGTCTGTGTCGCGGCGGCACAACTCCGCGGCAAGGACGGCGAGTTCGCTCTCCGCGGCATGGTGCTGCTCGACGAGATCCGCGGACGTCTCGCCGAGGTATTCAGCCTCAAGTCTTACAAGATCGACCATGTCGTGCATGGAGCCATCGGCAGCGCGGCGACCTTCGGCGCGATGATGGGCGCAACCGCCGAGCAGATCGAGTCCGCCATCGGCATGGTCGTGGCGCACTACATCCCGTTCCGCGCCATCCGAGCGGGCAAGCAACTCTCAGACAGCAAGGGCGCGAGCGCAGCGATCAGCACCGAGGCCGCGATCCTCTCCGTCAAGCGCAGCATGATGGGCTTCCTGGGCCCGCGTGACATCTTCCGCAACCCCGAGGCGATTTTCCGCCTGTTTGAAGGCCCGGGCCAGTTGTTCCGCAAGACAGAGTCCGCCGGCACGGGCATCCCCAAGCACCGTGAGGGCAAGGAATACGCCTCGCCGTTCGACCTTGTTCTCGCTCGCGCAGGGGACGACTTCGCCGTCATGGGCATGCACTTCAAGCTGGGGCTTTACGAGCACCAGTCCGCCGGCGCGCTGCAGGGGCTCATCAACCTCATCAACAAGCGTCCCCAGCTGCTCGACGACCAGACGGGCGACTGCATCAGCAAGATGGTGGTCCGGGCGTACGAGCCCGCGTTCGGCATCATCGGCGACCCCGCGAAACGCGACCCCAAGACACGCCAGTCCGCCGACCATTCCATGCTCTACCTGGTCTGCTCCATGCTCCGCACGGCGCTGGAACTGCGGGCGGCGGGCCACAAGGGCGCGTACGGCTGGAAAGAACTCATGCTGACGCCCAACGACTTCACGAAGGGTGCGATTGCCCACCCGGTGACCCGCTCGCTCATGGCCAAGATGTCATTTGAGCATGGTGGCGCCGACTACGACGCCAAGTACCCAGACGGCATCCCCACCAGCATGGTCATCACCGACGAGCAGGGCGAGAAGTTTGACTCTGGCCTCGTCATGTACCCCGGCGGGCACGCGCGGAACCACCTGGGCCCCGACAAGGTGAACCTTAGCGACATCCTCGCCCACAAGTTCAAGACCCTGGGCGCTTTCGCCGCCAAGGACCCCGCGCCAATCATCAGCCGCCTCTCTATGCTCGAAAAGAAGAGCGTGAAGGAAGTCGCCGATCTGATGAACTTTCCCATCGAGATGAAGGGCGCGTACGAGTAATCGGCCTCACCAAACGTCCCATGCGGGGCACCCGATCCGTCTCCCCCGCACACCTAGCGTGCCACAGCTGGCCGTTCGCTCGCCAGCTGCGCGTCCACCCACCGAGCCGTCTCTTCCGCAGCCGGCACGCGGATGAGTTCCAGGTGGAGCGTCGCAGTCTCTTCGCGCGGGATCAGCTCTTTCTCAAGACCGAACACACGCGCCAGCGCCGCGTGCTTTTCTATTTTTTCACGGCTCGCGAGCCAACGGACGTCCACCGCCGGAAGCGTGACCGAACCATCGAGGTAGTGCTCGACGAGCATCCGTGTGGTCTTCTCGACGCTCTCTTCTATCGCGCGTGCCGCGGCGGACCTTGCTCCCCGCGAAACCCGGCGCTTCCTGGTCCTCCCCGTCACATGATCCCGCACGACCTGGGCGACCGTACGGATCGTCGTGCGGGGCGGTTCAGAGTCCCACGGCGAAGGATCAATGAGCAGCACGCGATCCACCGGCACGCCCTGCGCCACAAGCCACGCCGCGGAGTCCGCCGCGAGCATCCCGCCGAACGAGTAGCCGCCCAGCACAAGCGGCCGCCCGCGGACGGACGCCGCGATCCGCAGCGTCTGCTCGCGCACGCGTGCCCGGATATCACCTTGCTCGGCGGCAAGGTCGCACAGGCTGATCGCCACCACGTCGCAATCGGACGCCAGTGCGCGGGCAAGGTCGCTGAAGATCCACGCGTGCCCGCCTATCCCCGGGTAGAGCACGCACACTGGCCCTGCCCCGTCCGCGCGGAGCCGTGCGAAAGGTTCGCGGGGGGCCGTGAGGTTCTGTCTCACAACCTCCGCCAGCCGCGAGATCGTCTGACACTCGGCGACCTGATCAAGGCCCACGGTGATCGCGAACTGCTTCTCGAGTGCAAGGCACAGGTCGATGGCGGCGAGCGAGTCCCCCCCCAGGTCCTGGAAGCGGTCTTCGCGCCCCGGACGCTCGATGTGCAGCACACTCTGCCAGGTGTCCGCGATCCAGTTCTCCGTGGTGCCGCGCGGGGGACCCCCGCGGCCGAGGGACGAGAGCTCGCGCGCCTGGGCCGCCAGCCTCGCGACCCCCGCCAAGTCGATCTTGCCCGTGGTGGTGCGCGGCATCTGATCCACAACCATGAACCTGCGGGGAATCGCCGCCGCCGGGAGCTTCTTCAGGAGCTGATCGCGCAGCACGGGGAGGTCCGCGCGAACACCAGGCGCGGGACGAATCACGGCGACCAGGGAGGGACTGCGCGTCCGTCCGTTTTCCTTGCCGTTCGCCGTGCCGTGGAGGCCCGTCTGCACCACGACCGCCTCCGCCCATTCACGGTGGCTCATGATCGCCGACTCGATGTCCCCGAGTTCAAGACGCCGCCCGTGGACCTTGACCTGCCGGTCCGCGCGCCCAGCGATGAAGTATTCACCGGTCGGGGTGCGGTGCCCGCGGTCGCCGATGGCAAAGAACCGTCCGCGTGCGTCCCGCCCGAACCTCGCTGCCTGGTCGGGGGGCGCATTGAGATAACCGTCGGCCAGGAAGTTGGACCTGACGCGGAACTCTCCGATTTCGCCGTCAGGCGCGGGTGCGCCCCCGCTGTCGACAACTTCCAGAGATCCCCCAAGGTGGACGCGCCGCAGCGGGAGCGGGCCGACACCCTCGGCATCTTCCGCGCTGTACTTCCCCGCGGCGATCGGGCCGGTCTCCGTGGAGCCATAGTTCTGCCAAAGGACTGCGCGGCCGCCCATGACCTCGTAGAACAGCCCGACATCACTGCGAAGCAGTGCCTCGCCGCTCGCCACGACGGTCTTCAGGCGCAGGTCGTCGCGCACGCCCGCCATGAGCCTGAGCAGCAGCCGCAGCAGCGACGGGGGCATCGGCATGCGCGTCACGCGGTGCTTGACCAGCGTCTCGCAGACGCCGACAAGGTCCACCCGGGCGATGTCGATCGGGATCGACTTGAACCCGGTCGTCATGCAGGTCAGCGCGTCATTGAGGCTGCCGATATGACCGGGAGACCCCGGGTACAGCATCACATCGTCGGGCCCATATCCCAGGTTCTCCGCAAAGCAGTACATCGCGCGTGCGAGACTCCGCTGCGAACGCACGACAGCCTTCGGCCGCCCGGTAGAGCCGGACGTGAAGACATACGCCGCGGCAGCATCGGGATGTACCTTGGCCGCCGGGGCTTCAGTGCCCAAGGCCATCGCATCCTCGATCGTGAGGACGCGGCGCGAGCCACCAGCCAGTTCCTCCGCACGTGCCATCGAGCCCGCGTCGGCCAGGATGAGGTCCGCGCCGCAATCTTCCAGGCACATCCGATTCCGCGCCGCCGGTGCATCGGGCTCGAGTGCCGCGTACGCCAGCCCGCTCGTCATCACCGCGTGCAGGCCGATATACAGCGGTGCGTCCATGCTCGCCAGGCACGCCACCGTGCGTGATCCGGCCGACGCCGCGCTCAGCAGCGCCGCCCGCACCCGCGCTGCGCGCGACCGGAGATCTCCGTGGGTCAGCGTACCGCTCGCCTCGCTCCACAACGCAGGACGGGCAGCATGGAGACGCGATGCCCCGTCCAGCAGCGCAGCGAGCGACCACCCATCGTCGATGGGACCATGCCACCACGGGCTGCCTGCTGGATACTCGCCTGCCATAACCCCGGGACCTGAGTCAGAGCAAACTCGAGTAGGCCCGGCCGTCATGCCGACGGCCACCCTCCCTACTCAACAGCACAATACCCGACCGCCGCCGCAAGGAACAGTGATTTTTTCCGGCATTGCGCCGGAACTCAAGCGTCAAGGGTCTTGGGCGCCCGCCCCCGCCGAACACCCCTATGAAAAGACCCCCCCAGCACAGGAAGGTCGCACGATAGAACATGTATTCGGACGACCTGTTACCGCTCCTCGATGGGCGTATACGCCACATTGTGCGGACCCTTGTAGTCCACATCCGGGCGGTACAAACGGTTATCGGAAAGCTGCTCCAGCGCGTGGGCGCTCCAGCCGCCGACGCGGCCCACGACGAACATGGGCGTGAAGAGGTCCAAGGGCAGGCCGATGCAGTGGTAGGTGGTGGCGGAGTAGAAGTCGACGTTGGGGTAGATGCCCTTGGCGGCCTTCTCGCGGTTCATGACGGCCTCGATGCGGCTGGACTTCTCGAAGAGGTCCATGTTGCCGGTGTCCTGTGCGAGCTGCTTGGCGAGGACCTTAAGGTGCGTCGCGCGGGGGTCGTAGGACTTGTAGACGCGATGGCCGAAGCCGGGGATCTTGTCCTTGTTCGCGAGCTTGTTGATGATGAACTGCTCGGCTGCGTCGACGGTGGGGATCTGGCCCAGCATCTTCATGACGCCCTCGTTCGCGCCGCCGTGCAGGGGCCCGCGGAGGGAGCCGATGGCGCCGGTCAGGGCGGAGTAGATATCGCTCTCGGTGGAGATGATCACGCGCGTCGTGAACGTGCTGTTGTTCAGCCCGTGGTCCGTGTGCAGGATGAGGCACACGTCCAGGGCCTTGCTCATCGTGGGCGTCGGCTTCTTGCCGTTGAGCATGTACAGGAAGTTCTCGGCAAGCGTCAGCGACTTGTCCGGGCGCACGAGCGGCAGGCCTTTGCGGTAGCGGTGGAAGTATGCGAGCAGGGTGGGCGTCTGGGCGAGGATGGAGAGTGCCTTGTCGCGGACGCTGGGGAGGTCGATGGAGTTTGGTTTGGCGTCGTGCAGGCCCAGTGCGGAGACCAACGTGCGAATGGCGTGCATGGGCTCGGCGGCTTTGGGCAGGCTCTGGATCAGGGCCTCCATGGCGGGATTGATGTCGTACCGGGCGCGGACGGCGGTGTTGAATTCCGCGAGCTCCGCCTTCTTCGGCAGCCGGTTGTTCCACAAGAAGAACACCGTCTCTTCGAACGTGCTGTGACTGGCCAGCTCGCCGATCGGGATCCCGATGTACTCCAGGATCCCCTTCTCACCATCGATGAACGAGAGCTTGGTGTCGGTGGCGATGACGCCTTCAAGGCCTTTCGAGTAGGTCGGCATAGTGGACTTTCCGTGGGCAGAAGCAGCGGTGGGGTGGGTGGGTGCGGGG
>CALLYM010000185.1 GCA_937858155.1 uncultured Phycisphaerales bacterium
GGCCCTCAGCCGCTCCGCTTCGGACGGCGCATAGGTCGCAACCTCGAACGCGCGGTAGATCGCCTCGTCCGGCTTGGCATGCCCCATCAGGTGGCTCGCGTGCTTGTGACGCAGGAGGGAGATGGACGGGAACTCCGCCGACATGCCGCCGCCCGGCAGCATGCGCTCCCAGTGCGTCGCGCAGGTATTAGAGAGGAGCGCCGTCTCGACCGACGCCAGGCGGTTGAGCCGGGCGATGATCTCACCCACGCCTTCATACTCGCCCGTGATCCAGTGGTGGTGCAGCGTGCGGACCTCGCGCTCGCTGTACAGCCCCGCGCACGCGGCCGCCAGCGACGCGTAGAACTCGTCGCACCCGATCGCGCCGACCGTGTACCGGGCGTGCAGGGCGCGCCGGGCCGCGACCCGCTCCGGCTCCGAATGCCCTTCCTTCAGCGGGATGCCGGTCGCGAGGCACGCCTGCTCCCACGAGCGGTGGTGCTTCACGATGACACCCCCGGCGTCGAAACAGATGCAGCGGATGGGATCGGGCGTGGTCATGCAGGTCTCGCGGGAAGAATAGAGCCGGGACTATCGGGCTGCGCAGACGCGCCTCCACTCATCGCGGAAGAGTTCTTCGAGCCGCCTGGTGTGGGCGACGCCATCGCACAATGGGCCGCCAAGCATGCGGGCCCGCAGGCCGCCGCGCAGATCAGTCCGCCGACCAGGGTCGCGTGCGAGCGCGACCGCTGCATCAACGAACGCATCGTCGGATGTGCACGCAAAGTCCGACAGGCCCACGCTGGTGAGGAGAGAGAGGCCCACCCGGGACGCGTGCGTGGCGCCGACCCGGGAAATCACGGGCACGCCCATGGAAAGCGCCTCGCAGGTGGTGGTGGTGCCGTGGTACGGGAATGTGTCGAGCGCGATGTCCACACCCCCGTACGCCCGCATGTGCTCCTGGGGATCGTCCGCCCACGGCAGCATCTCGACCCGCGCGGGGTCAAGCCCCGCACGCCGGAGCCGCGCGGAGAGCGTCGTGCGTACACCCTCGTCCCCCAGGCTCTTGTTCTTCATGCACAGGCGTGATCCGGGCAGGGCGTTCAGCACGCGCGCCCAGAGCGCGAGCGTCTTCTCCGTGTGCTTCATCTGCGCGTTGAAGGACGCGAACGTCATCGTCGCGTCCGTGGGGCGTTGCGTCGGTGCGGGGAGGTCCTCACGCGGCGTGTAGCACAAAAAGCACGGGTCCAGGCGCGCAAGGCGCTCGGCCGCGTACGCGTCAGCACCCGGTGGGTCCGTGAGCGAGTCCACCACGCGGACATCCACCGTCGAGAGGCCGGTCGTCGCCGGGTAGCCGATCATGGTCACCTGCACCGGCGCCGCCCGAAGCGCCAGCAGGTGCGGGCTGCTGCCCCAGGAGTGCCCCGACAGGTCGACCAGCACGTCCACCCGCTCGCGGCCGATCAGGTCCCGCGCCGCGGCCGGGTGCATGGAGGTGATGTCGTGCATCGCGTCGCACTGGGCACGCACAAGCGCGGTCGCGGCATCGGGCGCATGCTGCGTGGAAAAGCAGACCAGACGCGACTCGGCGCGGTCGCGCCGGGCCAGAAAGCCTTTTAGGAACCACATCACGGAGTGGTCACGGAAGTCACCCGAGAGCAGCCCGATGCAGAGAGTCCGCCCCGGGTCCGGCTGGTGACTAGCCAAAGCCCTGCGGTCGCGTGCGACAGCAGACTCCACCACGCGCGCAAACTCGTCGTGGAGCTGCCGCACGCGCACCGGATCCTCCTCGCAGTAGTTCGCAAGCACGGCGGCGTGCTGCAGCAGCGCCGGGTGCGGCGTCGTCGCGCACGCGTGCGTGATGAACGCGTACGCGTCTTCCGGTCTGCCCAGGGCGAGCAGCGCCGACGCGTAGGGCATCGATACACGGGCCATGCTGCGCTGGTCCTGTGTCAGGAGGGCAAGCGCCCGTGCGCCGACTCGCTCCGCGATGGCCGGCATCCCGGCGACGAGCGCGGCCCCCATCACACGCTCATAGATGGAAGCATCCTGCGCCGGCGCCTTTTCGACCAGCGCCGCGACCACGCCGACGTCCTCGCAGCGCAGCAGAGCGTCGATCGCCCGTGCCGCCGCGCCCGGGTCCGCTTTCGCTGCCTCCCACGCGAGGCGGGCGTTGTACCGCGCGCGGGCGACATCTTTCAGCAGTGTGTGCGCGTCCGCAAGCACCGCCAGCAGCAACGGCTGGCGCGCGTCACGCGCAAGGGCACGCGTGAGGAGCGTCACGGCCTGGTCGGCCCGGCCCGATCCGGCGAGGGCTTGAGCTTGCTGCGCGACTTCCTGGGGCGTTGCCATGCGCCTATTCCTCATCGCCCAGGCCGGCCTCGGGCTTCATCACTTCGCGGAGCGCGACGGTGGCGAACGAGCCGCGCGGCAACTCGAACGCGCAGCGGACGTACGCGCCGTGCTCGTCGACGCCGCCCTCCACCTCCGGGTTCGTCAGCGGCACGCGGTATGGTCGCCGCTTGCCCTCCAGGTTGTAGCGTGAAGACGCTGCAAAATCGTCCAGTCGCTCGGGCGCCAGGCCCGATCGCGCGAGGGCCGCGACCTCGCGCGCGTCGATTTCGCCGCTCGCCCGCAGCATGCCGGCGGCCCACATCGGACCCGACGGGCTGATCTCGAAGGAGGCAAGGCGCTGGGCGAGAGCCGGGTCGGCGGCCGTCGGCCCATCCACCACGAAGCACGCGAGGTTGGCGTGCTTGACGGCAACATCGCCCTCTCGGAGTGTACCGAGCGAGTTCTCGCTCAGGCGTTCATCCAGCAGCGTGTTGAAAACCGCACTCTGGAACGCGGAGAGGTAGAAGCGGAGCGTGGTTTCGTCCAAAGAGAGGAACGCGGACTTGGCGTCGCGGCCGCGGTCGAGCTGGTTCAGGACGCGGGTCTCGATGTGGGCCTGCATGGGGTATGCGTGGATGGCGTCGCGGTACTTCTTCTGGAGGAAGAGTTCGCGGGCCTCCTTGTTGAAGTCGGGGCGGGCGGGGCTTGGGCCCAGGAGCTCCATAAGGGCGGCGTCAAAGTCGCCGGCCACGAACGCGCGGCCGATGAGGTGGTTGTTGGCCAGCATACCGAACCGCTGCTCGCCGAAACGGTTGGGCACGCCGGTCACGGCGAGTTTCTGGAGGACGCGGTGGGCGTCGCGCACGCGGGTGGGCTCGACGCCGCGGATGCGGATCGAGAACCGGTTGCCGGCGAGGTGGCCGGGGCGCAGCTTGTTGTTGTGCTGGTCGGCCCACAGCACGGCGACCTGCTCGTGCTGGAGCATGGGGAAGTCGCTGTGCTTTCTGCCCGGCGTGTGCACGGAAATCACCTGGCGGGTGATGGCCTGCTTGTCCTTGAGGCCGGCGAAGCCGACCGCGCCGGGCTTCACGCCAAAGTGCCTGGCCACCACCCGCACCATGTCCAGCGTCGACATGCCGCGCTTCTGCACGAGCATGTAGACGTGCTCGCCCTCGCCGCTGGGTTGGTAGAGGGGCTGCTCCTCCACCAGAAAGTCCTCGGGGCGCTGCTTGATGACGCCGCCGACGCCCGGCGTTTCGGCGGTGAGGTAGGACTGCGGGACGACGTGGTGGTCGCGGTCGAGCATCGGCGTGGACCGCAGAGTACGCGGTCCACGCCCGCGTCCTCAGCGCCTGCGACGCATCACAAGCAGGCCGGCGCTGGCGAGGGCGATCGGCGCGCCGACGCTGGGGACCGGCTGGACGACGACGTCGGTCAGGACGCCGCTGTCGCTGCTGTGGTCGTAGCTGCTGCCCGGGCTGGACCAGAGCGACAAGGGGTTGCCGTCCCCGTTGCCCCAGAGGTTCACTTCCCGCGCGCCGTTGGTGAAGAGGAGGCCGTACCAGGTGAAGAGCGAGGAGGTGGAGGGGAGCACCTGGTTGTCGATGAGGAACCGGCCGCTGGGGCTGGTGGTGTACGACGGCGCGACAGGGTTCTGCCAGAGCGAGTACACGCCGTCGAAGGAGGTGCCGGTGATGGTGAGGGTGCCGCTGTAGGCGGTGTAGGAACCGTCGCCGTTGCTGGAGGCGACGACGCTGCCGTGGGCGAGGGTGACGGGGTCCGAGTAGGTGAAGTTGAACACGTTGTCGTCCGCGAGCGCCGGTGAGGCGAGGGCGGCGGCGGCGAGGGCGGCGGCGGTGATTCCACGGATCGTCATGTTGCACCCTTTCGTTGGAAAGTGTCCTCGTGGACGATGAGCCTTGACTGTGCAAAACAGCCGCTGGAACGCAACGTGATTCCAGGATGAATGCGGCCCGCCCGAGGCCGGCTGCGCCGCCTGCGCGGGGTGGGTGAGGGGTTTGCTGGTTCGCGGACGTCGATGATGGCGGATTCTGGTACACTGGCGCGCATGGCAGGGGCAGCACACAGGTGGCACGGCGCGGAATCGGGCCTTGCGGAGTCTCGCGCGTTCCGGGAAGCGTCGCTGCGGAGCGAGTCCCGGCGTGCGTACGCGGTCATCAGCATCGTGGGCATCATGCTGGTCATCATGGTCGCGCGGCAGAACGTGCGGGAGCTGGACCCGATGCTGGTGATGGCCGGTGGGATCGGGCTGTGCGTGCTGGTCGCGCTGCAGTTTGGGGTGCTGGCCCTGGTCTCGTGGGCGCAGCGGCGGGGGCGCGCCATCCCGGTGTGGATCCTTGTCGTGTCGGTCGTGCTGGAGGCGCTCATTCCCACGGCGATGATGTTCGCGCACATAACAGGGCACGCGCTGCCGCCCTACTCGTCGCTGGTCTCTCCCCCACTGCTGGCGTACGGGTTCATGGTGACCCTGACGACGCTTCGTTTGCGGCCCTGGATGTGCGTACTGGCGGGTGCGCTGTGCGCGGGCGGGCACGCGGGGCTGCTGCTGTATGTCGTGCACGGGCTGGGGTTGCGGGAGCCCACGACGGGGTTGCCGTTCGCGGCGTATGCCACGACGTCTTTTCTGCTGCTCGTCAGTGGCGTGGCTGCGGCATGGGTGGCGCGCGAAGTCCGGGGGCATATGGAGGGGGCGCTACGCGAGGCGGAGGCGCGGGGCCGGATGGAGCAGGACATGTCGGTCGCGAGGTCGATCCAGCGGGCGCTGCTTCCCCGGTCGGCCCCGGCGATTCCCGGGTTTGAGGTGGCGGGGTGGAACCGGCCCGCGGATGAGACGGGGGGCGATTACTACGACTGGCACGTGCTGCCCGACGGGACGTGGATCGTGTCGCTGGCGGATGTGGCGGGTCATGGGATCGGCCCTGCGATGGTGACGGCGGCGTGCCGTGCGTACATGCGGGCGAGCAGCGCGCACCATGGAGACCTGGGTTCTCTGACGACGCGCATCAACCGGCTGCTGGCGGACGACCTGCCGGACGGGCGGTTTGTGACGATGGTGAGCGTGCTCATACGCCCCGGGGAGAGCGTCGATGGGACGCTCGCGTTGCTGTCGGCGGGGCATGGGCCGATCGTGCTGTATGTAGGCGAGAGCGGGTCGGTGAAAGACATTCTGGCGCAGGATGTCCCGCTGGCCATCGAGCCGGGCGTGCAATATGGGCCGGCGGAGCGGGTGGTGCTGGGACGCGGGGATGTGCTCGCGCTGGTGACGGACGGATTTGTGGAGTGGGCGCGGTTCAACGCGTCGCGCGAGCGCGAAGAGTTTGGGATGAACCGGCTCCGAGAGTCTTTGCAGCGGCATGCAGGCCTGCCCGCGGACGAGATCATCCGTGCGATCACGGCGGATGTGACGGCGTTTGCCGGGGAGGAGCGGCAGCAGGATGACCTGACAATGGTGATTGTGAAGCGGGCGTAGGGAGGAGATAAGAGGGAGCGATCGCGGAGGAGTGGAGAGGAAGACGGGGAGGGAGCGGAAGGGATGAGAGAGTGAGGAGTAGGAATAGGAGTCGGTGTGAGGGATGATGTGGGTGGCTTGGAAGGTGGATGCGCGGAGGAAGCCCGGTGCCCGGTGCCACGACTATCCGGCTTTGCGGATAGTCGTGCTCTCCGCACACCCCCCACTGAACACGACTATGCCCAAAGCTGCATAGTCGTGGCACCTGGCCGACCGGGCCGACTCGTCGTGGTACGAGTTCGTTCGCCGCCACGCCAAGACCCTGTGGGCGTGCGACTTCATCACGCACCAGGTACTCACGCCAAAGGGGCTGAAGTACGCGTTCTCGCTGGTGTTTGTGCACCCCAAGACGCGGCGGGCCTTTGTATCGTCCTCCACAACCAACCCGGATCAGCGGTGGTACGAGGGCGTCGTCGCGGACTTCGCCGCATCGGTGCCGGCGGGCATGCCGCAGCTTCGGCTGGTGGCGCGAGACCGGGACTCCAAGTATGGTGCGGGGTTTGATGGGGCACTGGCCGGGCACGGGATGAAGGCCGTGCAACTGCCCTTCCGGTCGCCGAACCTCAACGCCCATGTGGAACGGCTGATCCAGAGTGTTCGACACGAATGCCTGGACCACTTCATCGTGATGGGCACGGGGCACATGGACTACCTGCTCGCCGAGTACATCGACTACCACAACCGGCAGAGGCCGCACTCGTCGCTGGACTTCGCCACGCCGATGAGCGGCATGGCACCCGAGGCACGCGCCGGGCCAGTGGTCGCGGGCACAATCCGCCGGCATGAGCGGCTCGGGGGTGTCATCAAGCACTACACGAGGACGGCTGCGTGATACGAATTAGCCAGAGAACGCCAGAGTTTTCGTGAGATTGAGTATTTGACCAGGACGGAAGCTCTACTGTGTTACTGCGGGGTTGCGTGTAAGCCAAAGTTCACACCCAGGCAACAGCTTTTCGTATTGCTTGATGGTGGCATCATTAGCCGCAATCGGTAATACTTGAATTCGCTCCGGAAATTCAATTGTATTTGATGTAAATTGGGATCTTTTCACAAACGTCCACGCATGAATTCCGTCTTGACTTAGGGCAATTCCAACGTCAGCGCCCCTCTGGAACGTGTCCTTTCTGTAAACAAGGACGTTGTTCCGAATATCCACTGGTGAAAGGCTAAACAATTCAAGAGCAAGAAGAAGGGCGTCATCGTATGTGTTGGCTTGAACACGCCACTTCAATTGCGATTGAGCGTCCAGCAGTTCCCATGAAACTGGCATCGCGCGACAGGAATCGTTGTTACCAAAAGATGTATATTGCATATTTCGATTGCCTTGATGGCAGCCACTCAGAAACAACGCGCAGATAATACAACTAATTATTTGCTTCATAAGAAATACTCACAAATGGTATTGGAATTGAGAGGGGATTGAGTTCAATGCAACGCTTGATGCAGTCCGAGTTAGCGCCTCCTGTACAAGACCAGCAGGCCCCAATACATCCCATGCCGCGCCCGTCCGTGTCATAAGCCTCGTACTCCCACATCAGACACATGTCTAGCGAACCACCTGGATAGCCCCCTTCGCGAAACCGGCGGGGTGGCACCAAGACTGTCCTGATCCGTGCCACCGAGATCGGCTTTGTGATCTCGGTGCCCCGTGGCGACCATTCATCCCAAAGCGTGCCGATGCTCAGCGCATCGTACCTGAGTTGATCTGGCGACAGGCGGCAAGAGTTTGTTGCTACTGCCTGTCGGAGCACCAAATGCTGATTCATTGATACGGCTTTCTGATAACCGGGATATCACCACCAGTCATCGGATGGGCTTCATTGCCCTTTACCTCGTTGAGTGCCCGAGGTTCGTCGTTCCACGAAGCCCATCGACCTGCCCTTGCCTGTTTCGCAGCCCGTTTCTTCCGCCAGCCCATGACGACAACTGCCGTGACCAATGCCGCCGCAGCTCCGCCGCCGATGATGCCGTTGATGGTGGAATCGTTCAGCAATCGTAGTTAGTTTATCCGCGTGACGGTGGAGCGACAGGCGACAGTGGTTTCCCGTGCACAACACGACGGACTTTGAAACCATGAGGTGGTCAATCGCGCGTGCACGCACCAAAGACCCCATTCCCCACCCCCGCATCCTCTACACACCTCAAAAATCCGCGCCCGATTGACCGCGTTTGTGCGACGTTTTGATGTCATCGCCAGATTCCCCCTTCCCTCCAACCCCCA